>CAYGCC010000169.1:0-22303 GCA_964348165.1 uncultured Gemmatimonadota bacterium
ATGCCCTCCTGATCCAGGAAGTTGCCCGAGACCAGGTACCGGGTGCCACCGCTGCTCCCCGAGAAGGTGAGCGAGTGATTCTGCTGGGACGCCGACCTGAGGAGCAGGCTGGGATAGTCGGTAGTGCTCGCGCCGGACACTTCCTCGTCCGAGTACTGAGGTGATTGGCCGACGTTGATCATCGCCTCGTTCCGGAGCTCCCTGTACTGCCGGGCGTTGAGGACACCGATCGTCTTGGAGGCGTTCTGCACACCGTAGCTCGACTCGAGCGTGACGACGTTGCCCAACTCTCCGCCGCTGCGCGTGGTGATCAGAATCACCCCGTTCGCACCTCGCGACCCGTAGATGGCCGTCGCGGCCGCGTCCTTCAGAATCTCGATCGACTCGATGTCGTTGGTGTTGATGGTCACCAGAGGATTCTGCGTCGGGTCCGACGATGACGTGCCTTGAGTGATGGGGACGCCATCCAGGACGTACAGCGGCTCGCTGTTGGCGGTGATGGAGTTGGTGCCCCGTACGCGCACGCTCGTCCCGACGCCCGGCAACCCCGACGCCGTGAGGACCTGGACGCCTGGTGCCCGGCCCTGCAGCGCGCCGGAAATGGTCACCGTCGGCGCCGCCTTGAGGGTCAGTTCATCGCCCGAGATGGATGACACCGCCCCGGTAAGCTGCCGCCGGCTCATCGTTCCGTATCCGGTCGCCACGATCTCGTCCAGATCGATGGCTTTCATCTCGAGAGCGAAGTTCACCTCGGTGGCTTCGCCCGCGATCACGGTCACCTGCGCCTCCTGGTCGCCGTACCCGATTCGAAGCACCCGAAGCGTGTAGACCCCGGGATCGACGCCGACGAGAACGAACCGACCGTCATCTCCCGTCACGGCATGAGCGCGTGTCCCCTCTAACCAGACGTCAGCACCGGAGATGCCGCTACCGGTGGCCGCGTCGCTGATCGTTCCGACGACGCGTCCAGTCGTCGTCTGGGCCTCTGCCGCCTGCGCCCCCAGTGCGGTCAGTAGGACGAGGGCCACGATCGAGAGCGACCTTTTCATGGTGTTAGCTCCATCAGGCGTTAGCTGTGGGTGGGGAACTTTGTTTGTCAACAGAACAAACAAAGAATAGGCCTCGGTCTTCTTCCGGTCAAGACCCCAGTCCTTCGGTTGCTATAAGTGCTTATCGTTCATAGTGTTAGGAGAGTGACCGCGGTGCGGCTCGCACCCACGACCTGCGGACTAAAATCCGCTGCTCTACCAACTGAGCTGCCCGGTCATGCACTCAAACGTGTGCCCCCTTACAGATATCCCCCAAGGCCTTCGCCGCCAGCGCTCGGGTCCCACCGGAGCGTTGACCGGAATTCCCGTCAACGGGCTCAATTAACTTCAGCTTAGCCACCCGCCCGCTCCAACAAGCGCCGAAAGCTCGCTGCGTTCGCCGGAGCGCGGGCGCCGATATCGTTGTTGAAGAAGGCGTAGAGCTCCCGGCCGCGAAGGTGCGGCGTCAGCTTCTCGACCCAGGCTCGAAGCTCCTTCGGCGAGTAATCGTAGTCGTAGAGCCGGCGGCCCAAACCGTGGAAGCGCACGTACAGCACCTCTGTGGTGGGGACGACGGTATCGGGGAGCTTCGGGTGACTGATGGCGACGAAGGCCGCTCGGCGACGCGAAAGCACCAGCGCAGTGTCGTCGTCCCACCAACTCTCGTGGCGAAACTCCACGGCGTGGCGGACGGTTGCCGGCAGTCCGGAAAGGAACTCGTGGAGCCGCTCCAGGTCCTTGTGAAGGGACGGCGGCAGTTGCCAGAGGATGACCTTGAGGGTACGGAGCTCGCCGACCCGATCGAGAAACGCCGTCAGCGCCCGATCGCAATCGCGGAGCTTCTTCAGGTGGGTGACCGAGCGCGGACCCTTGAGGACCAGGTGGAACGAAGCGGGCAGCCGGCGGTTCCACCCCGTGATCATCCCGCGGAAGGGCAGCCGGTAGAAGGTGGCATTGACCTCGACGGTGTCAAACCTTTCGGCGTAGAACGAAAGCCGCTCCGCACCTTTGACATCTTCCGGATAGAACGGCCCGGTCCAGTCGTCGTAGGTCCAACCGGAGGTGCCAACGTGAACGCGGCTCTTTCGGCGGCGGGACACCGGCTCACCATCCCTGGAAAAATGCTATGGAAAGCGTACCTGAGAGCCTGATCGTGTCGCGGTCTAGTCCTACGCCCCGCCCTCCCGCGCCTGCTTCTGCTGCTCGGCCTGGCTCAGCCGCCGGCCCAGCGACCAGACGTACAGCCCGATAATCGCCGCCGTGGCGACGTAGGACATGACGATGAAATCCGAGTTGCGCATGCCTTGCGCGGCCACGAACACCACGATGATGGCGGCGGCCGCGAACGCCGCCCCGATCAGCCCCGACTTAGTCACCCGCCAACTCCAATCTCAGCGCCTGCATCTCCTCTTCGCCTCTGATTCTGGCGAGCAGGTAGCGGCGCGTCAGCAGGAAGAGGAACAGCAGCAGGAATGCCAGCATCATCGTGCGCAGCGCCCAGACGATCGGCGTGTCGACGGTCTCGGGGCTCGACTGCGGCTGGTGCAGCGTCC
The DNA here is from genome assembly GCA_964348165.1 of uncultured Gemmatimonadota bacterium. Taxonomy (GTDB): domain Bacteria; phylum Gemmatimonadota; class Gemmatimonadetes; order Palauibacterales; family KS3-K002; genus CAYGAJ01. The sequence continues at coordinate 2,582 of CAYGCC010000169.1, forward strand.
GCCACCAGCGCACCGAGAAATAGACGATCGGGACGTTGACGAACCCGACGATCGCCACCAGCGACGCCACCCGCGCCCGCGCCTCGGGGTCCTCCATGAACGCGCGAAGCACCAGGTAGCCGGCGAAGGTGATCGCCATGATCGCCGTCGTCGTGAGCCGCGGGTCCCAGGTCCAGTAGACGCCCCAGGTGGGCCGCCCCCACAGCGCTCCAGTGATGAGTCCCGTCACATTGAACAGGAGCCCGATCTCGGCGCCCGCCAGTGCGATGTGGTCGTAGTTCAGCTCCCGCGTCTTCAGGTAGGCGATGCTCGCCGCGAACGCCGTCAGGTAGCCAGCGGCCGTGCCGACCCAGCTGGGAAAGTGGATGTACATGATGCGATACACATCGCCCATCAGCCGTTCGGCCGGCGCCCAGAACAGCCCCAGATAGAGGCCGACGGCGAGCAGCACGAGAGCGGCGATTCCGGCGATCGTTCCGCCGCGCCGCGCCGCCGAGTCCGGCTTCTTCGCCAACGACAGCACCCAGCCCAAAAGCGCGACGGCGATGGTTAGCACCACCACGCCGATGACGAGTCCCTTGCCCATTGATATCTCCGTTACCTAGCCTGGCCTGCCTGCGTTCCGGAACCCACGTCGCGGCTGCCTCGCGATCCGGAGCGTTTGCTTCGACCGGGCTTACTCGTCTCACCAGCTCCTTGCTGAAATCCGTACACCCTGGTTGCTCGGAGCGGCGCGCCAAGTCGTACGAGCGTAGTTTGGAGCGCCTTTGCCCGGCCTTGGTTCTCGCAACGTAGTCGCGCGACACGAAGCGAGACGACTTGCCGCGGCGCTCCGTCTCCCGCGACCGGTGCCCGAGATTCTTTCAACAACCTGCTAGTCTTCGAGCGCGAACTCGAAGGTCAGCATGCACACCGTCAGCAAGATGAGATCGATGAGCCCCGCCACGCGGATCCAGACCCAAAGCTCGCCCATCGGATCGCCCCGCACGATCAGCGTCGTCGCCTTCACCGCCGCCACCACCACCGGCACCAGCACTGGAAAGAGCAGCAGCGGCAGCATCACCTCCCGGGCCCGCAGGTTGGCGGTGAGTGCCGCGTAAAAGGTGCCTACCGCGGCGAACCCCACGCTCCCCAACAGCGTGATCCCGAGCAGCGCCGGAATCTTGGCCCACAGGTCTATGTTATAGAGGACCGCCGACACCGGGATCAGCAGCAGCTCCATCGCGCCCAGAACCACCAGGTTGGCGACCAGCTTTCCCAGGTAGATCGCCTTCTTGTCCCCCGGGTAGACGCGCAGCGCCTCCATGCCGCCGCCCTCCATCTCCATCTGGAACGAGCGGCCCAGCGCCAGTACGCCGGTGAAGAAGATCGCCACCCAGAGCAGACCCGGCCACAGGTACTGCAGCAGCGTCTCGCCGGTCTCCGCCGTCATCCCGGGCGCGTCGGGCCCCAGGGCGAAGCTGAAGATGAACAGTACCATGGCGGCGAAGAAGGCCATGGCGTTGAACGCCGCCTTGCTGCGCCGCTCGGTGAGCAGGTCCTTGCGGATCAGGGCCACGGCACGCCGCGCGTCGCTCATACCCGGCGCGCCTCCAGACCCAACGCCTCGGTCGCGCCGGAGACGGCGCCCCGGTACTCCGAGGTGGGGCCATCGAACTCGACGCGCCCCGCCCGCAGCGCCACGGCGCGATCGCACAGCGCCAGCGCCCGCCCGATCTCGTGCGTGGCGATCAACAGCGTCTTGTTGTGATCGCGCAGCTCGCGGATGAACTGGTCCACCCAGGCGATCCCGTCCACGTCCAGCGCCCCATAAGGCTCGTCGAGAAAGACCAGATCGGGGTCGTGCAGCGTGGCCCGCGCCAGGGCGAGGCGCTTGCGCATGCCGCTGGAGAAGGTGCGCACCTGCGCGTCGGCGACGTGCTCGAGGCCGACGTGCGCCAGGGCGGCCATCAGATCGTTCTTGCGGGAGCTGATGCCGTACATCGCCGCGGCGAAGCGCAGGTTCTCCCGCGCGGTCAGCTCGCCGTACAGATACGTCTGCGCCGGCAGCACGCCGAAGTGCTTGCGGACCTCGTCGCCGTCGCGGGGCGCGCTGCCCAGCACCTTCACCTGGCCGTACGTGGGCCGGGTGACGCTGGTCAGAACGCGCAGCAGCGTGCTCTTGCCCGAGCCGTTGGGGCCCAGCAATGAGACCAGCTCGCCGCGCTCGACCTGCAGATCCACGGCCCGCAGCGCCCAGGTGCGCGCGTAGCGCTTGCTCACCTGGCGTGCCTCGACGACCAGATCCCGAGGCGCGGCCCGGGGCGCCGCGGCGGCGCGGTCCGCCTTATCCGTCATGCGGTTCCTTTCCAGAGCGTGTGACGAGCACAAGTAGTACCCAGCCACCGGGGTGCGGTCAAGGTAGCGGATCGGTAGACGGTGAGCAGTGGACGGTAGACGGTGCAATCGGTAGACGGTACGCGGTAGACGGTGGACGGTAAGATCCGTAGACTGTCGAGTGCACAGCGTCTACCGTCTACCGAAAACCGTCTACCGAATAGAGGGCCTCTGCGCACGAAAGCCTTCTCGAGCCTGATTATCCTGGCGGTCACGCTGTCCGCCTCGTCCGCCATCGCCCAGACGCGCGATCCGGCCCTCAGCGCCTATCGCTTCGTCTCCGATCTCGGCTTCGGGTCCGGCGTCTGGGTGAACCCCGCCGCCTCGGGCTTCAATCGCCGCACGAACCGGCTGCTGGGCCACGCGACCTGGGACCGCCCGGAGGACCAGGGCTGGTCGCTGGGCCAGTACCTGATCAGCCTGCAGTGGAGCATCGTCGGCTTCGGCTACCGCCACGATGAGTTCGAGGAGCTGGCGGGTTCCTTTTCTCAAGGCGACGCCTATACGCTGTCGGGCGGCTTCGCCACCTCGCGCAGCGGGATCGGCGTCTCGCGCACCTGGCGCACCGTGGGCCCGGCGGAGGGGAGCTGGGAGATCGGCTGGCTGCTCTTGAGTCCCCAAATCACGGCGGGGCTGGTGTGGCGCGACATCGGCTCACCGGACGTGCGGGGAACGAAGCGCCCGGAACGTGTGGTGGGCGGTCTCACCTACGTCGCCGTACCCGAGCGGCTGCACCTCTCGCTGCAGGCCGACTTTCTGACGGGAGACGGCGAGTTCGACGCCTTCCGTGTCGGCGGCCGCTACACGCTCCTGCGCCGCACCTTGGGGGCGGTCCGCCTGCTCGACGCTGTTGTCCTGGCCGACTGGGGCGGCGACGGCGACTTCCAGGGGTTCGCGCTGGGTGTGATGCTCCGCCACGGGGCGGGTCTGGCGGCCGGGGTGGGCGAGCTGGACTCGGGCGGCGATTTGCGGGGCGCGAGCCTCGGGGTCGACTTCGAGACGACGCCACAGCGTCGCGGCGGGCTCCGGCGCTAGCTGTCGGAGGTGGCGCGCAGCGCCGCTGCCACCAGGTTGCGCTTGCAGTACTCGCCCCGGCTCACCCAGTAAACCCCACCTTCTCGTCCCAGCGTGGCTCGGGTGATCCGCCTGACGTCGAGGCCGCGATCGGCCAGCACGCCCACCCGCGCGACGAGGTCCTCCAGCCAGTCGATCTTTCCGTTGAGCGCCTCCACCGCGCCGTCCACGCGGCCGCGGTGGGCGCAGAACAGCGTCTTCGGTTTCAGGTCGCGCACCTGTCTCAGCGAAGCGAGCAACTGCGTCACGTTTTCCCGCGGGCGAGCGACTGGGACCCGGCGGCCGATGTAAAGGTCGGCCGAAAAGACCAGGTCGCGCTCCGGTTCGTGGAAGACGTGGTGGTCCGGCGAGTGACCGGGCGTATGCAGCGGCCGCAGTTGCCACCCGCTCCCGCTCGCCGGTCCCGGCAGCGGCGCCACCTCGGCGGCCTCGGCGGAGCCCCACACCCAGCGGCGGTACGCCGGGATGGGCCCGACCCCGTCGAGCGCCTCGATCACTCGCGGCAGTGACTGTACTGGCAGGCCGGCGCGCGCCAGCGCCGCAACGTTTCCCGCATGATCTTCGTCGTGATGAGTGAGCAGACAGCGCTCAGCGCCGGATAGCGCGTGCCAGCGCAGCAGCTGGCGGCGGGCGTGGCGGGGGCCGGAATCGATGAGGAAGGGGCCGGCCCGGTAGACGAAGACGCCGAGACGTGCGGTGCGGCTGCGGAACGTCTCGAGCCAGATCGCCTCGACGCCTTCCGGGTGTGAGGCCGATGCCCTCACTCTAACCGTGCCCGGACCGCTGAACGGGACGTACGAGAACCGGCCGCCTCAGGCGGGCTCCAGGTCGAGGACGTACTGCACGCCCAGAAAGCTGCGGCGATGGTGTGGCGTGACGCCCAGGCGGTCGAGGGCGTCGCGGTGATCCTGAGTGCTGTAGCCGGCGTTCTGCTCCCAACCGTAGCCCGGGTGTCGTCGCGCCAGGCGGAGCATCAGGCGATCGCGCACGACCTTGGCGACGATGGCCGCGCAGGCGATGCTGTGACACTTGCGGTCCCCGCGGATGATGGCCAGGTGATCGCCCAGGCACGGTTGGGGGCGACCATCGATGAGCACACAGTCGGGTATGAGGGGAAGGCGGCGGAGGGCGCGTTCCATCGCCAGGCCGCTGGCGCGCCGGATGTTGAGCCGCTCGATCTCGCGGGCCGAAGCCGCGCCGATCCCCACCGCCAGGGCTTTATCGAGGATGACCTCGGAGATCTGCTCCCGTTCGCCGGGGGTCAGAAGCTTGGAGTCGACGGCGCCCTTGACGCCGCCCTCGACCGGAAGGATCACGGCCGCGGCGACCACGGGGCCGGCGAGCGAGCCGCACCCCACCTCGTCGACGCCGGCGACGTGAGGGAAGCCGGCGCGCCAGTAGCGCCGTTCTGTCCGGAGGGGGATCGCGCGCCGGCCCATGATCGGGCTCAGGCGTTACGGTCTTCCTTGATCCGCGCCTTCTTGCCGCGGCGCCCGCGCAGGTAGTAGAGCTTGGCGCGCCTGACCTTGCCGCGGCGCAGGATCTCGATCTCGGCGATCGACGGCGAGTTGAGCGGGAAGATCCGCTCGACACCGACGCCGCCCGAGACCTTGCGCACGGTGAAGGTTTCGCGCAGACCGCCGCCGCGCCGGGCGATGCAAACGCCCTCGAACGGCTGCAGGCGTTCCTTGTCACCCTCGATCACGCGAACCAGCACGCGGACCGTGTCGCCGGGGCGGACGTCGGGGATGTCGCTCCGCAGCTGTTCTCTTTCGATTTCCTGAATCACGTCCATACGCCCCTCGACCTCTGCACCGGCCGGTGAAGAATATTTGACTAAAACTCAAACTTAACCGCCCGACCTTTGGGCTCCAAGAGGCGCCTCAATCCCGGCGCCGCCTCTCCCACAAGTCCGGCCTGCGCTGCTTCGTGATCCGCTCCGCCGCCCGGCGCCGCCAATCCCGGATCAAGGCGTGGTCGCCCGAGCGCAGCTCTTCCGGGACAGACAGGCCGCGATACTCCGGCGGCCGGGTGTATCCCGGCGGCGCCAGCAGCGGCTCGTCGTAGAACGAGTCGGAAGCCGCCGATTCGTGGTCACCCAAAGCGCCAGGCAACAGCCGCACGACCGCGTCGACCAGGCACAAGGCGGCCGGCTCTCCGCCCGAAAGCACGAACTCGCCCAGCGAGAAGACGTCGGTGGCCAGCCCCTCGGCGACCCGCCAATCTACATCTTTATAGTGACCGCAGAGCAGCGTCATCTCGGGCTGCAGCGACAGCCGCACCGCATCCTCGTGACGAAAGACGCGACCCCGGGCATCGAGAAGCACGACCGGCCCTTGCGGCTTCAGGTCGTCGACCGCCTCGAAGAAAGGCTCCGGCTTCATCACCATCCCGGCTCCGCCCCCGTAGGGCGCATCGTCCACGGTTCGGTGCCGGTCGTGCGTGAAGTCGCGCAGATCGACCACCCGAAAGTCGACCAGCGCCGCACGCGCGGCCCGACCCGGGATGCCCACCGTCAGCGCCTCCCGAAAGAAGCTCGGGAAAATGGTCACGATATTGATGCGCATGCCAACCCGGGAAGTTCGCCGACCGATGCGGTGAAGGCTCGCCCGCTGCTCTACAGACCCAGCAGGCCGGGGATCGGCTCGACGACGATTACGCCTTCCTTCAGATCCACCCGGCGCACGATCTGTCGGGTGCAGGGGATCAGATGCTCACGCTCCCCGTCGTCCACACCCAGCAGGTGGCCCGGCCCACCCTCGTAGACCTCGACCACCCGGCCGATCCTTTCGCCGTCCAAGCCGCGAACCTCGAGGCCCACAAGGTCGTGGAGGAAATACTCATCGTCCTCCAGCGGGCGCGCTTCGTCCGAGCCGATCAACAGCGTCCGCCCCTGCAGACCCTCGGCCGCCGCGCGATCGCCGACCTCACGGAAGCGGACGAGCAGGCCGCCTTTGAACGGCCGGACGGTGTGGATGGTGAGGACGGCGCCCTCCGCCTCGGGCCGACCCTCCGAGTCACCCCGCCGTAACCCACGTCCCGGCGCGAAGACGCCCGCGACATCGTCCGTCGCGGGCACCACGTAGCACTCACCCTTGATCCCGTGGGCTTTCCGGACTTCGCCGACGCAGAGGAAACCACCCCCGGTCGGCTGCGGTCGGCGGGCTACGATTCCTCGCCCTTCTCCTTGTCGGCGCCGGCGTCGTCGTCGGCCTTCTTCTTGGCCTTGGCTTTCGCCTTCTTCGGCTTCTGAGCTTTCGCCTCCGCTTTCGCCTCGGCTTTTGCTTCGGGCTCGGCTTTGGGCCCGGCTTCCGCTTGTGCCTCGGGCTCGGCTGCCACCTCAGCCTCGGCTGGCGCCTCAGCCTCGGCTTGTGCCTCGGGCTCGGCCTTCGCCTCGGGCTTGGCCTTGGCCTTCTTGGCCGGGGCCTCTTCGACTTTCTCCTTCTCAGGTGCCGGGGCGGCCTGGGCGGTCTGAACGGGGTTCGTCTTCCCCTGGGGATCGCCGATGGTCACCACACCGGTGCCTTCGGCGCCCTCAGCGAACTTCCGCAGGATCCCGGCCCTGCGGAACAGGGGCCGGACCGACTCGCTGACCTCGGCCCCCTGGCGCAGCCAGTAGAGCGCGCGCACCTCGTCGACCTCGATGTACGAAGGCTGGGTCCGCGGGTTGTACTTGCCGATTGCCTCCGTGATGCGGCCGCTGCGCGCGTGCTGGCTCCCGGCCACCACGATCCGGAACGAGGCCTGCTTGCTCCGGCCGACCCTGCGTAGTCTGATCCTTGTCGCCATACAGCTCCTCGAACGCCGCCCCAGCCGGGTGCTTCCCCGGCCGTTTGGCGGCCTGCTTCCCGTGTTGAAAGGCCGCCTAAGTTAGACGCTCGTCACCACCGTATCAAGCCCCCGATCAAGCCGTAGCCGGCTCGGTCACCGAGATGATCTGGGCCCGCCGCGTCCCCACCGAGACGTAGCGGATCGGGAGCCCCGTCAGCTCGGCGATCCGGTCCAGGTAAGCCCGGGCCCCGGCGGGCAGGTCTTCCAGCCGCCGGGCCTCCGAAGTGGAGCTGCGCCAGCCGGGCAGGGTCTCGTACTCAGGCTCGATCTCGCTCAACGCGGTCAGCTCGGCGGGGAACTCGTCCAGCGGCTCTCCACGCAGCCGGTAGCGAACCGCCAGCTTCACCTCCGGCAGGTTATCGAGCACGTCGAGCTTGCTGACCGCCAGCGCCGTGATCCCGTTGATGCGCGCCGCGTAACGAACCACCGTGGCGTCGAACCAGCCGGTGCGTCGCGGTCGCCCGGTGGTGGCCCCGTACTCGGCACCCAGCTCGCGCAGCCGAGCGGACTCCTGCGGCGGCAGCTCCGTTGGGAGGGGGCCGTTACCGACGCGTGTGGTGTACGCCTTGACCACGCCCAGCACCGCGTCGATCGACCGCGGCCCCAGACCGACGCCGGTGGCCGCACCCCCTGCGGTGGTGTGCGACGAGGTCACGAACGGATAGGTTCCGTGATCCACATCGAGCATCGCGCCCTGCGCGCCTTCGAGCAGCACGCGATCGCCCCGATCGAGCGCTCGCCTCAGCGCCAGCCCCACGTCGCCGGACATCGCCAACAGCCGCGGCCCAAAGGCCGATATCTCGGCGAGCAGCGCCTCGGGATCGATCTTCTCGTCGGACCCCAGCACCTTCAGCGTGCGCTGCGCCCGCTCGACGTTCGCCTCCACCAGCTCCCGCAGCCGATCCGGCGCCGCCAGGTCCGCGACGCGGACGCCGACGCGCGCCACCTTGTCGGCATAGGCCGCACCGATCCCCCGACCCGTCGTGCCCAGCGCCCCGCCGCCCCGGCTCTCCTCTTCCGCCCGATCCAGGAGCTTGTGATACGAAAGAACCAGGTGCGCCCGCGAGCTGACCAGGATGCGATCTTCCACCTGGTGGCCGCGTGCCGTCAGCTTCTCCAGCTCGTCGAACAGGGTCACCGGATCGATGACCATGCCGTTCCCCAGCACGCAGCGCTTGCCCTCATAGAGAACGCCGGAAGGGATCTGGTGCAGGATGAACTCCGCCTCACCGACCCGGACGGTGTGGCCCGCGTTGGCGCCACCCTGATAACGGGCGATCCAGTCGGCGTCCTTGGCCAGGACGTCGACGATCTTCCCCTTGCCCTCGTCGCCCCACTGCGAGCCGACGACGACGAGGCAATGCACATCACCGTTCAGCATGTGAGTGATCCTCAATGAAAAAGCCCCCGCATCGGGGGCCCCTACTCGGCTATCCTTCAGCCGAAGCTAGACTTGCGTCGCGGAGGTGTCAAGGAACCGACCGCCGGCCCGCTCAGGCGAGGGCCGCGACCAGGCCGACGGTAGCGATCACCAAACCCACCGCGACCTTCACCGCCGCGCCCGCCGCGCGTCCCAGCACCGCGCCCCAACCGGCGCGCACGCTTTCCGGCCCGGCGGATCCGGCGCTCCGCTCCAACAGCACCGCGCCCAGAAAGGCGCCGAGAAACGCGCCGATCACGCTGCCGATGATCGGAATCGGCGTGCCCACCACCGCCCCTGCCAGACCGCCGGCCACGGCACCCCAACCGGCGCGGCTCGACCCCCCGTAGCGTTTGGCGAAGCGGAAGCCCAACCACGCCTCGGCCACCTCCGCCAGCGCCGCCATCACGACCACGATCGCCAGGGTGGACCAGCTGATCGTTTCGAAGCCACCCAGCGCCGCGAAGGCGAGCAGCGCCAGAACCATGAGCCAGAGGCCGGGCAGCCCGAAGGGGACCAGCAGCAACCCCGCCAGAAAGGCCAGGGCGAGGAGGGCGACAGCGAGCGCCTCGGGCACCGGATTGGTCAGGAGGAGGTCCGAGACTCGCCGGCCAGCAACTCGGCCTCGGCGAGGACTTCTCGAACCTGGTGACGGGCCTTGTCACCCAGGGGACGGAGCGGCGGCCTGGGGTCGCCCCCGTGATAGCCGAGCAGGTCAAGGGCATACTTGATGCCGGCGACGCCCAGCGCGCGCACGATCTTCGTGTGGGCCGCCGAGATCTTCCCTTGCACCGCGCCGGCCGGACCCATGGCGCCGGCGGCGAACCGGTCGAAGACCTCCGCCGAACGCCGCGGCGCGATGCAGCCCACGGCGACGATGCCGCCGGCCGCGCCCAGCTCCAGCCCGGCGTAGAGCTGCGAGCCGGCGCCGACGAGCACCTGGCAGCCTTCGGGCGCCGCGTCCAACAGCGCACCCAACACCTTGAGGTCGCCGGTGGAGTCTTTGATGCCCACGATGTTGCGGTGGACTCCCAGCTCGGCCAGCAGGCCGGGCGTGATCTCCACCGGCACGAACTGCGGCACGTTGTAGAGGACCAATGGGATCGGTATCGCCTCTGCGACCGACTCGAAGTGCTCGCGCACTGTCCGCGCGTCCATGCTGCTCCGGTAATAGGCGGGAGGTCGCACCATCACGGCGTCAGCGCCCGCCGCCGCCACCGCCCGCGAGGCGCGGATCGTTGCCCGCCCCGATTCGGCTCCGGTCCCGGCCAGGAGAATGTGCTCGGGCGGAACGACATCCCGGGCCCACTCGACCAGCTGTACGATCTCCGCTTCGTCGAGCAGTGGCGCCTCGCCCGTCGAGCCCGCCACCACGAACCCATGAACCCCGGCCGCCAACCAGGCACGCAGGTTCTCGCGGAACGCGACGGGCGCGATTTCGCCTGTGGCCCGGTCGAACGGTGTCGTCACCGGCAGGAGGACACCGGCCAGCTTCATGCGAGCTCGTGGATCAGCTGATCCTCGCCCAGCGTCTTCATCTTCAGCTCGAAGTCCGTCGGGTTCGTCGCCGCGTACTTGGCCGTCTCGTACTCCACCAAGCCGTGCTTCACGAGATCCATCAGGTGCAGGTCGAAGGTCTGGGTTCCGTACTGCTGCCTCCCCTCCTCCATCAGCTTTCGTATCTCGTCCAGCTTCTGAGGGTCGAGAATACAATCACGCACCGCCGCCGTCACCACCATCACCTCGCACGCCAGGATCCGACCGTTACCATCGGCCCGCGGCAGCAGCCGTTGGGAGATCACCGCCTGGAGCGACTCGGCCAGCCGCACGCGCAGCTGTTCCTGCTCTTCGGGTGGAAACACCGAGATCGTCCGGGTGATGGTCGTCACCGAGTCCGGTGTGTGCAGGGTAGAGATGACCAGGTGACCCGTCTCCGTCGCCTTGATCGCCGTATCGATGGTTTCGGTGTCGCGCATCTCGCCGATCAAGATCACGTCAGGATCCTCTCGCAGCGCCGCCCGCAGCCCGGTCTGAAACGAGCTGGTGTCGGTCCCGACCTCGCGCTGAGTGATCGAGCAGTTGATGTCTCGGTGCAGATACTCGATGGGATTTTCCAGCGTAATGATGTGCCGCCGAAAGTTCTGGTTGATGTAGTGGATCATCGCGGCCTGCGTCGTCGTCTTCCCAGATCCCGTGACGCCGGTCACCAGCACAAGCCCTCGTGGCAAAGCGGAGATTTGCGGGAGCACCGGTGGCAAGTTGAGTTGCTCGAAGTTGGGAATCTCCACCGGGATGATCCGCAGCACGATCATGAAGCTGCCGCGCTGCCGCAGGATGTTGACCCGGAAGCGTCCGAGCCCGGGCACACCCCAGGCGCAGTCATAGTCGGTGATCCGATCGATGTTGTTGCGGTCGCGCTCGTTCGGGATCAGCCGCACCGCGATCTCGCGCGTCTGCTCCGGCGTCAGCAACTGCTTGGTCATCGGGACCAGATCGCCGTGAATGCGCGCTCGAAACACATCGCCCGCCTTGATGTGCAGATCGCTTGCCCCGCGCTCGATCGCCGTCCTCAGAATCTTCTCCATCTCCCGCTCCTAGTAACCTGCCCGTTTGTTCACCACGTTCAGCAGCGGCTCTCCCGCCAGGTAGCGTCGCGTGTTTTCGAGGATCAACTCCGTCTCCCGCTCCCAGAAGCGCGGGCTGACCCCGGCCACGTGCGGCGTCAGACAGACGTTATCCAGGTCCCAAAGTGGGCTCGATACCGGCAGCGGCTCCACGCGAAATACGTCGAGGCCAGCCCCGCGAATCGCGCCCGCCCGCAGCGCCTCGACCAGCGCCTCCTCGTCGACGATCCCGCCGCGCGAGACATTGATCAATACCGCATCGCGCCGCATCATCGCCAGCTCCCGGGCCCCGATCAACCCGTCCGTCTCCCGGGTGTGCGGCAGCACGATCACCAGGTAGTCGGCAGCCGCCAGAAGCTCCGGCAGATCGCTCGGACCCAGCTGGCGTTCGACCTCGGTCGCCGGCTCGGCCGCCGGGTGTCGCCGCAGCGCCCACACCCGCATCCCCAGACCCCGAGCCCGCCGTCCCACCTCCCGGCCGATCCCCCCGTAGCCCAGGATGCCCACAAGCGAGCCGTTCAGCTCTCTTACTGAATCGGCCACCACCGAGATCGGTTCGCGGTCCCACTTCTTCCCCGCCCGCCGGCTGGCCACCACCCGATCCAGAGCCCGGGCGAAATAGAACATCATCGACACCGCATGCTCGGCCACCGGAACGCCGTGCGTGCCCGCCGATTTGGTGAAGATCACTTCGCTCTCCAACATCTCGGCATAGAGCGAGCCGCCCACACCCGCCGCCCCTGAATGCACCCAGCGCAGCGCGTCGCTCGCCGCGAACAGCTCGCGCGGAATCCCAAAACCGCAGTACACCTCGGCGCCCCGCAGCGCCTGCAACAGTGTCGGTGTGATTCGCGGCGTGCCATCACCCGAGCCGTCCGCCTCCTCCCTCACCCGCACCAGCTCCCAATCCGGCGGCAACTCGGCGCCTATGCGCTCGGCATCCGCCTCCGGCATGCACCAGAGGGGATAGCGGGACGAGAACATGTCGATGACGAAACGGCGGGACGAGGGGGGAGTCATGCTTCGGTCCGGACCACCGCACCTATTATAACCCGCCCGCCCCGTCGTTGCAGGGTCAACGAACTGTGATCTTTCTCACACCTTCCGCCTCCGCCAGCTCGCTCAGCGCCTGGGTGCGTCGGTGCGTCGGGCCGACCAGCTCGTACGAAGCACGAATCCGGTCGGCTTGCTTCTCGAGCTTTTCGGGCCGGGCGCGCACGCGGTGCGACTTGAACAGCGCGTTGATCTCGTTCAGCAGGTCGGGCCGCGCATCCGCCACCAGGTCGAGGCGAATCGTCTGGCGCCGCCTGAACAGGAAATCCTCGACCCGGCCCAGGATGACGAGCGTCAGTCCGACGAGCACGGCGGCGCCGATGGCCTCGATGTAGGCGTGCGCCCCCACGGCGAGGCCGATGGCCGCCACGACCCAGAGGGTGGCCGCCGTCGTCAGGCCGACCACGCTGCCACGTTCGACCAGGATGGTGCCGGCACCGATAAAGCCGATCCCCGAGACGACCTGCGCGGCGATCCGCCCGGGGTCGGCCGGGCCGACGGTAGCCTCCCCAGCCACCGCCTGCGACACATCCATCAACAGGGCAGCGCCGACACAGATGAGGATGTTGGTGCGAAGACCCGCCGGCTTGGCGGACAGCTCCCGTTCCAGCCCGATCAGGCCACCCAGGAGCGTGGCCAACAGCAGACGCCCCAGCAGGCTGAGTCGCAGCGTTTCGATCCAGGCGGGATCGAGCCAGTCGGGCACAGCGCCTCCTGCGGTGTCAGTCGAGCGGGGTTTCCACCGGCCGGCCGGCCGGGGTCAGCCCCATGCGTCTTCGAACCTCGGCCATGGTTGCGCCGGCGATGGCGCGGCTGCGCTCCGCTCCAGCGGCGAGTGCGGCCGCGACGTGCTCGGGTTTGAGCGCGGCGGCCCGCTCGCGTATCGGCCGCAACTCCTCGATCAGATTGTCGGTCAGCCGCCGCTTACAGTCGATGCAACCGATGCCAGCCGTTCGGCACCCTTCATCCGCCCAGGCGATGTCGTCCGGGGGGGAAAAATGGCGGTGCAGGCTGAAGATGTTGCAGACGTTCGGGTTTCCCGGGTCCTTCCGTGTCTTGCGCGCCGGGTCGGTCAGACCGACACGAACCTTTTCCCAGATCTCATCCGGCGAATCGAGCAGACCGACCGTATTACCCAGCGACTTCGACATCTTCGCCTGACCGTCCAGCCCCAGCACGCGGCGAACCGGTCCCACCAGCGCCTCGGGCTCGGGGAAGTACTCGCCGAAACGTGCGTTCCACTTGCGGGCGACCTCGCGGGTCAGCTCGATGTGCTGGATTTGATCTTCGCCCACCGGCACCGCGACGGCGTGATAGAGCAGGATGTCAGCGGCCTGCAGCACGGGATAGTTGAGGAGCCCGGCCAGCACCGACTCCTGACGCGAGGATTTGTCCTTGTACTGCGTCATCCGCTCGAGCTCGCCCAGGGGCGTGATCGACGTGAAGATCCAGGAGAGCTCGCTGTGTTCAGGTACGTGCGATTGGACGAACAGGGTGCAGCGGTCCGGTTCGAGTCCCGATGCCATGAGCGTCAGCGCCATATCGTAGACGCGTTTGGGCAGCTCGGACGGCTCGAACGGCTGCGTGATGGCGTGCAGATCCACGATACAGACGAACAGGTCGTAGTCCTGCTGCATCACGACCCAGTTCTTCACGGCGCCGAGGTAGTTGCCGATGTGAAGCTCACCTGACGGCTGGATACCCGAGAAGGCGCGCGGTTTGTTTCGGCTCATCGCGGATTGGCGGCTGGTGATTGGCGAATAATCAATGTCGAATACTCAATGTCCAATATTCAAGTACTTGGTCATTCGGTGCTGAGAATTGGACATTCGATATTCCCATCGGGCGCCAGCCTCCACACAAACTGCAGACAAAACAGATCGGGTGCCGGCGGCCGGGCACTGGGAAAGATCCGTAGCCCCGCCCCAACACCCGTCGCGCGTTCGCTGGTCCGCTCGCCAACGACGGGTTAAGTTACCGCGCCCTAACAACCTGATCAAGCTATGGATTCGCACGACGATCTTCTTCACGCCGCTCAGCAGGCGGCCCAGGCCGCCGCCGAGGTGCACCACACCCACGCCCCGGAAGCCGACCCCGGCGCCTGGACCGAGAAGGGTCATGCCGACTGGGTCAGCGAGGTCGACTTCGCCGCCGAGGAGGCGGCGGTCGCCGAGTTGCGCGGACGCTTCCCCGACCATGCCATCGCGGCGGAGGAGCGCGACTGGGGAGGACCGCCGCCCGAGAAGGCCGAGATTACCTGGTACATCGATCCGCTCGACGGCACCACGAACTTCTTGCACCGCTATCCCGTCTACTCGGTCTCCGTCGCCGCCATCGACTCTCAGGGGCCCGCCGTCGGCGTCGTCGTCAACTCGGCCCGCTGGGAGCGCTTTCAGGCCAAACGAGGCGGCGGTGCCGAAAAGGACGGCGAGGTGATCAGGGTCTCGAAAGTAGCCGACCTCAAGTTCGCGCTCATCGGGACCGGCTTCCCCTTCAAGAAGACCGAGATCCTCGATTCGTACCTGGCGCAGTTCAAGGCCATCCTGCCCCGGACCAGCGGCGTACGGCGCACCGGCTCCGCCGCCATCGACCTTTGCGACGTGGCCTGCGGGCGGCTGGATGGATTCTGGGAGGCCCATCTCGCTCCCTGGGACGTCGCCGCCGGCGTGCTGCTCGTACGCGAGGCGGGTGGCGTCATCACCGACTACGACGGAAGCGAGAACGTGATCAAGCACGGCGGCTTCATCGCCGGCAACCCAGAGATCTACCGGGCGCTGCGAGCGCTGCTCGAACAGAACCGTTAGTCAGTCTCGGCGTGCGTGCCGGCCACGACCCGGCGCGCGGCCCTTGCCTCCAGCTTTGCCCCCGGTTCCAGGCGCGGCGGGCAAGATACCGACGTCGGGGAGAGCCTGGCGGACCACCCAGCGTCGCATGAAGGGGCTGTCGAACTCGTAGACGCCCTCCTCCCGCTTCACGACCAGGTCCACATCGATCAGCGCCTCGAGGGCCGAGGCGACGTACGACGTCCCTCTCAGGCCGTAACGTTCGCGCACCGCCTCCGAGAACAGCTTCGCCTCGCCCGCCGCGATCGCTCGCAGCACGTTCTGCTGCAGCGCCGTGCGCCGCTCCCACTCCGAGCGCAACAGATCGTCCTCCACGTCGACCACCTGATCCAGCGCGCGTTCCAGATCGCCTTCGGTCAGTTCCCCAGCCGCCGCGCCGACGCTGAAGGCCGCGCTGGCCAGCTGCACGATGTCGCGCGTGCGCGGTCGAGCCAACGCGACGATCCGACCGCCCAGGTCGTTCGGTCTCACGCCGTGCGTCTCGAGGCGCGACTCGATCCACCGGGCAAGGTGGTCCTCATCGATGGGGCCGAAGGGGAGAAGCTCGAACAGTTTGTAGAAGGCCCGGTTCTCCGCGATCATCGCCTGAATCAGGCTCTCTTTTGAACCGGCCAGCACGTAGCTCACATGCTTGTGTCGCTGAATGACGCCGCGCAGGTGCCACTCCGCCTCCTCACCACCGAAGCGGTGGATCTCCTGGAACTCGTCCAGCGCCACGCCGATCGACCGGCCCTTCGCCGACGCCAGCCGGTCGATGGCGTCGAGCGCCTCGGCCAGCGACAGGCGCTGCTCGTCGAGCGGCGCGCTGCGCCGGCTGACGTCGAGTCGAAGGGTCTGGTGGCCGCTACCGGGGTCCACGCCCACGGACACGCCAATGCGAAGCTGGCTCACCAGCTCGCCCACCACGTTCTTCCAGGTGGCGCGCAGCTGCCGGGTGGCGCTTTGCAGGATCCGCGTCGCCATGTCGGCCAAGGTGGTCGTGGCGGAGAGGTCGGCCAGGATTGCCGGCTGGGATTTGCGACGCAGCCGGCGGATGGCGGACTCAAGCGTGGATGACTTGCCCATGCGGCGGGGCCCGAAGACCAGGAGCTTGGCCTGCGGCTCGGAGAGGGCGGCGGCGATGCGTTTGAGCTCGGCGGCGCGATCGGTGAAGTAGGGGCCGATCACTGTGCCGCCGACGCGAAACGGGTTGTCCATGCGCGGCGCCGGTGCGGGGCGGACAAACTCAGCTATAGCTTACTAACTCGAAATTCACTCAGCTATAGCTTACTAAACCCAGGCTGACCCTAAAGGGTCACCCCGCTCCGAGTCAAGCCCCCTGCAACGACCACGCCCGCTCAGCCGCCCCGCCAGCCAACCAGAATCAGCGCGCTCACCGCCAGCCAGATCAGCCCCAGCGCCCCGAACACCCAGTACTCCACCGCCTCCACCTTTTGCCGGCCGCGCTTGCCGTGGAACCAGGCGCCGGTGAGCACCGCGGGCAGCCCGGTGACCGCCGCCACCAGCACCAGCCGATAGGCCACCTCGGGAAGCACGTCCCGATCCGCCAGCTGATCCACGACCTGCAGCAGCAGCCAGGCGACGAGGGCGTAGGCGCCGGTGATCTGAGGCAGCCGCCGCTCCATCAACCTGGAGAACAGACCCCCGCGGCCCGGACGCGCGAGCGCCGGCGTGAAGGCGGGGGTGGCGGCAGCCGGGCCCGCCTTCAGCCGCTGCGCCAGGTCGGCGGAGTTGGGACGGTGCGCTGGCTCCTTGGCGAGGCAGCGGATCAGCAACTCCTCGAGCTCGGGCTCGGCATCAGCCAGCAGCTCGGAAAGTCGACGCGGCTCCTGCTGGAGGTGAGCCGTCAGCTGCTCGCGACGCGAGGTCGCGTCGTAGGGACCCCGTCCCGTCAGCAGCTTGTAGCCGAGAAGACCGACCGCATAGACGTCGCTGCGCTCGGTGATCTCGCCGCCCCGGAGCTGCTCGGGGCTCATATACTCCGGATCGCCGACCAGCTCGCCGGTGCGCGTCAGTCGCGCCGAACCCTGAGCGTCGGCGCTCGGCAGGATGGCGACGATGCCGAAATCGCTGAGTAGCGAGTGACCGGTATCTTCTTCGTACAGGATGTTCCCCGGCCGCACATCGCGATGCACGATCCCCTTCTGGTGGGCCGCCGCCAGAGCCGCTGCGACCTCGCTCAATACGTCCCGCGCCTCGGGGACCGTCAGGCTTCCCTGGGCCACGAGACGATCCGCCAGAGTGCGGCCCTTCACGTACTGCATGACGATGTAGGGGATTCCGTTCGAGAAGCGACCCACGCGATACACGGCGACGATGTTGGGGTGAGAGAGCGCCGCCGCCGCCTGCGCCTCCCGCTCGAAGCGGCGCCGCGCTCGTTCGTCGAGGGCGAGCTTCGGGGCCATCACCTTGACGGCGACGAGGCGCTTCAGCTCCTGCTCCCTCGCCAGGTAGACGCTGGCCACCGAGCCACGGCCCAGCTTCCTCAGAACCTCCAGCTCCGGCCCGAGCTCCGCTTTGACCAGGGCATCCAGCTCGCCGTTCCCGCGACTTTCGTCCCGCTCAGGCTTCTTTACCATCGCCCCGTCCCCTTCGCCCTCTATCGACGGACCACGTTACGGCCGCCCTTCGGTGTCAGGCAAGCAAGGCAGTCCGGACGGGTTATGTTGTAGTGAACATCGAACATCCAACATACGACATTGAGCTTCGAAGTTTCTTACTGAACATCGAATCACGAACATCGAACGCCGAACATCAAGCAAGCGTTGGCCGCCGGGATCCGCTGCTTGTAACTTGGCTATTGGCTTCGACGTTCAGCGTTCGATATTCATCGGTGACTTCGTAATTCGATGTTGGAGGTTGGCTGTTCGATGTTCACTACAATATCACTCCCTTGATCCGGCTCTCATCTCCCTAGCCGGCTCCCGCACGATCACCGCCGGCACCGCGTGCTCCGCGATCAGCGCGTTGAACGCCGGTATATCGACGCGGATAATTTCAGCCAGCCGGTCGAGCTGGGCCTGTAGCTGGCCCGATAGGTCCTCGTAAACTTCGTACGACTGATCGGTCGGCCGCGCGTCGCCGCTTGCCACGACGTTGGCCAGCGCCGCGATCCTGTTGTTCAACTTAATGGGGAAATTGAGCGGATCCTGCCGACTCCGGTTCTTCGTCTGATAGATCTCGTTCTCGACCTCCGCCAGCGGACCCTTGATGGCGTCGGCCTTTTGCCGAATCGGTTCCGCGTAGTCCTCGCCTTCGACCCGCTCGACCGCAGCGTCGATCTGCCCGCGGACGTCGCGTATCTGTTTTACCGCATCGTTCGCCTCGCTGACGCGATCGCGGATACGGATCAAGAAATCGAACTGCGCCTGAAGATCGGCCTGGCTCGCGGGCAAACGCGGATCCGCTTTCAGCAAGAAGTTCTCGGTTAACAGGCGAGCGCCGATGCTCAGCCGAACCTGGTATTCGCCCGGAACGGCACGCGGCCCGTCGAGAAGGCCGGCCCACATGATCAGCCCATCGAAACGGTGCGCCTCGGGATAGCGCAGGTCCCAGACGAAGCGGTTCATCCCGGGCTCGACGGCCAACTCGCCTTCTTCTTCACCTTCCTCTGGCAGGCTGGAGAACTCGCGAATCAGGGTGCCGTCCGCTTCGAGGAAAGCCAGCTTCGCCTCGGCTGTGGGCGCGCTCTTAATATAGTAGTGCACCATCACACCGTCCGGCGGGTTCTCGCCCGCCGCCCCGACATCCCGCCCAAACCCGAAGCTTCGAAGCCTGTAGGTGTCTCGAGGCTTGAACAGATGCATGTCGGAACGTGCGACCTGATCCGTAAGCTGGTGCAGCGGCGTCAGGTCGTCGAGAATCCAGAACGAGCGGCCGTGCGTCCCGATGACCAGATCGTTCTCCTTGACCGCCATGTCGCGGACGGGGACGACCGGGAGATTGAGCTGTAGCGAACCCCAGTTCGCACCGTCGTCGAACGACACGTAAACGCCGAACTCTCCGCCGGCGTAAAGCAGCCCGCGCCGGACCGGATCCTCGCGCACCACCCGCACGTAGTGGCCGTCGGGAATCCCGGCAACGATCTTTCTCCAGCTCCTGCCGTAGTCGGTCGTCTTGAAGATGTAGGGGCTGAAATCGTCCAGCTTGTAGCGATTGACGGCCAGATAGACCGTTCCCGCCTGGTGAGGAGACTCCTCGATGATGCTCACCAGACCCCACTCGGGCATCTGTTTCGGGGTGATCTCGCTCCAGCTCGCGCCGCCGTCGCGGGTGATGTGCACGCGGCCGTCGTCGGTGCCCGCCCAGATCACATCTCGCTCGTGCGTTGAGGGTACGAGGGCGAAGATCGTGTTGTAGTACTCGACGCTGGTGTTGTCCTTCGTGACCGGGCCGCCAGAGGATACCTGTTTGCTCTTGTCATTCCGCGTAAGATCGGGGCTGATCACCTCCCAGCTCTGCCCCTCGTCGCGGGACCGGAAGACGACGTTGGCAGCGATGT
>CAYGCC010000170.1:0-1568 GCA_964348165.1 uncultured Gemmatimonadota bacterium
GGGGGGCAACCCCGTCGAGAAGATGACCGCCGAGGTCTGCGCGCGCATCGAAGGGGGGTGTGTACGCGCCGGTCGCTCAGACGCCGATTCGATCGTGATCGTGCCGGTGACCAAAGGCCATCCCCTCGAAGCGCTTTATGCGGCCCGTGAGGTGGGCCTGCGGGTGATCGGCGAGAGCCGTGTGCAGGAGGCGCGAAGAAAGTGGAAAGCGGCGGGCGACATCGGGTTGAGCTGGCACCTGGTGGGGCACCTCCAGCGGAACAAGGTTCGCCAAGCGCTGAAGCTGTTCTCGCTGATCCACTCGGTCGACTCGCTGCGCCTGGCCGAAGCGATCGACGGGGAGGCGGCAAAGCACGGTCGGTCGATCCGGATCCTGGTGGAGGTCAACGCTTCGGGCGAATACAGCAAGTATGGATTGCCGCTGGACGAGGCCCCCGAAACGATCGCCCGGATCTGTAACCACGAGCATCTGCTCGTCAGCGGGCTGATGACGATGGCGCCGTTCACGAGCGACGACGCTGTGGTGCGCGAGACGTTTCGGCGCACGCGGCAGCTCTTCGATCAGTGCCGGGACGGCGTGGAGCGGTTCGAGGGACGCTGGCTCTCGATGGGGATGACGAGCGACTTCGAGATCGCGGTTGAAGAGGGAAGTAACATGGTGCGCTTGGGCACTGTGCTGTTTGGGGAGCGGGCAAAATGATCGACCTGACGCCACTCGATGTTCGAAAGAAGAAGGGTGACTTCCGGCGCAGCGTGCGCGGGTACGACCCTGAGCTGGTTGACGACTTCCTCGACATGGTGGCCGAGCGCCTGGAGGAGCTTGTCAAGCAAAACGTTGCTCTGACCGAGCGGGCCGAACACCTGCAGGAGCAGGTCGCCTCCTACCGCGAGCGGGAAAAGGCGCTCAACGAGGCGCTGGTCACGGCGCAGCAGCTGCGCTCGGAGGCCCAGGCTCAGGCGGACCGTGAGGCCGAGTTGGTGCGGCGCGAGGCTCAGGGCCAGGCCGAGCGCATCATCGAGGAAGGCCAGCGCTCCTACCGCGAGCTGGTTCGCGACATCGAAGCGCTCGACGCTCGTCGGCGGCAGTTCTTCCGGGCCTTCCAGGCGATGATCGAGCGCTTCCGCGCCGATCTGGAGCTAGAGGAGAGCCGCTTCGAAGACACGGTGCCAGCGCCGCCGCCAGCCCGCCGCCCGGCCGCCGGCGAGCCGAAGGCTCAACCCGACTCGGCGTCAGCGCCGGAGGGCGAGGCGAACCACGAGCCCGTGCAAGCGAAGCAGCAGGACTGGCTATCGTCGCTGGTCGGCGAGCGCGACCCGGAGGAGAACAGCAAATGAAGTCGGGCGCGACGGACGAGCGCCTCGCGCGGATCGGGGCCGCCGTGGACGTCGTGCGCGAACGGACCGCACTGCAGCCGCGGTTCGCCATCATCCTGGGCACCGGCCTGGGGGCGCTGGCCGACGAGATCGAGACGGAGTCGGTGATCCCGTACGACGAGCTGCCCGGGTTCCCCGTGCCGACGGTGGAGACACATTCCGGCCGCCTGTTGCTGGGTGACGTGGCGGGTAAG
>CAYGCC010000171.1:0-1969 GCA_964348165.1 uncultured Gemmatimonadota bacterium
CGGCTTCATGCTCGCGATCGGAGTCGGGGCCGGCGCCTTCGACGCCGTCGGCCTCAAGCCGGATCTCGGCGCACTCGTGGCGGGCCTCATGCTCTCGCAGCACGCCCGCGCCGGGGAGCTGGCGGACCGCCTGCTCTCCTTCAAGGACCTGTTCCTCGTCGGATTCTTCCTGTCGATCGGGCTGGAAGGAACCCCTTCCGCCGCGGCCTGGGTTATCGGGATCGGCCTGCTGCTCCTCGTCCCGGCCAAGTTCGCCGGCTTCTTCTGGTTGTTGACCCGATTCCGGCTCCGGGCGCGGACCAGCTTGCACACCTCGGTCACCCTCTCCACGTACAGCGAGTTCGGGCTGATCGTCGGCTCGGCCGCGCTCGCTGCCGGTCTGCTCGACCAGGCCTGGGTGTCGACCGTCGCCGTCGCCGTGGCCGGTTCGTTCGTCATCGCGTCGTGGGCGAGCTCGGCGCGCTATCGCCTCTACGAGCGGTTTGCTCAGCGGCTTGCCCGCTTCGAGCGCCACCCGCCGCTGCCCGAGGACGCGATCATCGATTGCGGTCGGGCCCGGGTGCTGATCTTTGGCATGGGACGCGTCGGGACCGGCGTCTACGACGAGTTGGTCACTCGCCGCGGACGCAGCGTGGTCGGGGTCGACCGTCAGGAGGCGACGGTCGGCGCTCATCGTGAGGCAGGGCGCACGGTCGTGCGCGGAGACGCCCTCGACCGCGACTTCTGGGAGCGGGTCCGCTTCCACCCGGAGGTCGAGCTGGTCGTCGCGGCGATGAGCAATCATGAGGCGAACCTGGCAAGCGTGCAGCGGATCAAGGAGTACCTCCCGTCGGCACAGATCGCCGCCATCGCCACCTATCCCGATCAGGTCGACGAGCTGCGCGACGCCGGCGTCGACGTCGCCCGCAATCTCTACGAGGAGGCCGGCCAGGCCCTCGCCGACGATGCCGTTACCGCATTGTGGGGTAGCGACCGCTGACGATCACATTCGCCACTCCGCCGCTTCCGGGCGCGGCGCTCGGTGCGTACATTGCGGGTTTGCCGGGCAAGCAGCACCGCACATATCTACGTAGAGCGACAGCCTCGTCCAGCGCAAGTTGAGCACGAGAACCGGCATTCGGTGCGGCGCGCAACACGAACCGTACGTTCGTCGCGACGCGTGCCGACCAGTGGGGGAGCGGCTGTTCCAGGAAGGTCGACTTCACCCTGCTGCGGCTGTTCCTTGCCGGCCGAGCCATTCACGGTGCGGGTCTAGGCCAGCGCGCCCGCTGCGGGGGCCGTAGGGCGCGCGGCGGGGGCACTCGATGGGTGGCGCTCGGCGCTCTTTGGGAGAGTGCTCGTTATGGCTCCGGATCAGTTTCTCTGTGCTGGCTCCATGAGTCTCACCGGGCACGACGTGCCGCTCTGTGCGGCTGGGCGGCTATGGCGTTATGCGCCCAGATCAAGCGATATGGGCTTGCCCGACCAGCGCAGACCCACTGCGTCGTTGCTACGTCTCGTCGGCGTCGCGAAAGCCCGAAGCGACAGCGATGCCAACGATGAGCCACATCGCCACGGTCAGCGGTTCATCGAAGAACCGCATCCGCAGCGACCAATACCAAGGCCCGACCCAAACCGTGGCCCCGGCCAGCCCCACACCACCATCGGCAATTGCAGCGCCAGATACAACGGCACCACCGCCATTGCCAAAGCGCGCCCAGCGCTGAAACGGCGAGCCGGGGGTCCAGCTCGCGCCGCCAGACCGACCGCGACACCGGCAACCACCACGAAAGCTGACGCCAGGAACCATCGCCACAACTCACCCGTCGCCGAGAAACTCTCTGCGACCGCATCCCTGAAGTCGTCAAAGAGACGGTCAGCTGTAGAGACAGTCGCGATTGCCACCAACGAGAGGACCGTCCGGTGCAACAACGACCACGAGCGGATCTGCCGCCTCACACCAGCGAGCATCGCTCTGAGTCTCTTGTCC
>CAYGCC010000172.1:0-1802 GCA_964348165.1 uncultured Gemmatimonadota bacterium
TCTATCGTCTCGTTGCTGACCCTGATCGCCGATCAGATAGAAGGTAGTGGCGAGGGTTGGATCGCGGTCATCTCCTCAGTGGCAGGCGATCGCGGACGGCAGAGCAACTACGTCTACGGCAGCGCCAAGGGCGCGCTTTCCATCTACCTACAAGGACTCCGCAACCGGCTTTCTCGACACGGCGTGCATGTGCTGACGATCAAGCCGGGATATGTGGACACGCCGATGATCCGTGGACAAGCCGCCGCTGGCTCGCGGCTTGTCGCCACTCCAGAGCGTGTGGCCGCCGATATTCACAGAGCAATTCGTCGCAGACGTGACGTGCTATACACCCCGTGGTTTTGGCGCCCAATCATGTTGGTGGTCCGTATCGTGCCCGAGCGGATCTTTAAACGCCTGAGGCTCTGAGTGCCGGCCGGCGCCTGATACGCAGCCCAGCCGCGTCTACGACATTCACCTCCAGCCCCAGAGACCGATTACCGATCGCTGTCCACGACCGTTCCGACTCGCGTATCGCCACTCCCGAACCCGGCGAGCATTCCCGGCACGAGCCACCTCAGGCACGCCCAACTCATTCGCAACTCTTCAGCGTATCGGTTCACAGTTCCCCTGAGAATCCCGCGCACTTCACGCGCGTAATGAAACTTGGTTGCTCAGCCAGCGCCGCTCGACGTTATCCGCCAACGACGGTCGTAAGTGGAGCGGAGAACCGCTCACCCGCCTCAGACCGATGTTGTCTCAGCAGCGCAAGCGAACGATTTGCAAGGCCAGCCCTTCTCTTTGCCGCTAACAAACTGGCGCAATCTCAAGCGGAGCCAAGCGGGCGATACGGATCGGCTGGGAACGCTTCTTGCAGCCTAAATTGCCACACTTAGCGGTGCAGCCGGATCCGCAGGGAAGTGCCACTAGGCTTCTGCGAATGGAAGAGCAGGATTCGGGTGACGAGGGCGAGTGGAAGAATAGAAAACCCTCTTCCCGAGTGGGGCGGGGCGAAGAGGGGTTCTTACGGCTAGCAGCGTGCTGCTCCGCTTTTCATCAGAGATGAGCCAATCCAGCGCAACACAATCGCAATTCTTCAAGCACCGAAGTTCTTTGTTTGCAGTACTCTCGATCATGTTTGTGCTTGGGGCCGTCGTTCGGGTCTACTATCTCGACGAGTCCCGCGTGAACGGCGAGCACCAGTACCAGTTAGCCCTGATCGCGAGACAGCACTTTCTTGAAGCCGACCGTTCGATCCCCGATTGGCGCAAGAGCGTCGTCGCCACCGCTAATAGCCGCCACAGGGCGCTCGAACTCCCCGTCTTTCCCTTCGTAACATCTCTCGGCTACCGCATGCTTGGGCGAGAAACTCTAACGTTGCCGCGGCTGATGGCGACGTTCGCCTGGCTGGCAGGAGGCGTGTTTCTTTTTATCCTGATCCGAAGACTCGCCTCGACGGACGCCGCCTGGATGGCAACGGCGTACTTTCTATTCGTTCCAAGCAGCGTCCAACTCAGCGTCAGCTTCCTCCCCGACGCACCCATGGTCACGCTGATGGTCGTCAGCCTTCTTGCGATCGTGTTGTTTTTCGAGAGGCCTTCGTCCGCCAGACTCGCCGCTGCCTCGGTCCTGTCAACCGCCGCGATTTTGGTGAAGCCGGTTTGCATCTTTCCGATCGCCGGAGGAATCAGCGGTTGGGCCCTGCACGGTGGACGCTCATCCGGTTGGCAGAGGAGGCTGGGCAGCGGCGCAGCGTTGCTCGTGATGTCGGTATCGATCGGGTCAATCTACTACTTAGTGCGCATCTTTCGAGGAGACGAGCT
>CAYGCC010000173.1:0-2705 GCA_964348165.1 uncultured Gemmatimonadota bacterium
GTCACCTATCCGATCACCTCGGAGATGCTGAAGGTCCCCGGCGCCCGCGTGGTGCGTGGGTACTCGTTCTTCGGGCTGAGCCTCGTTTACGTGATCTTCGAGGATGGCACCGACATCTACTGGGCCCGTTCCCGGACCCTTGAATATCTGAACGGTATTCGGCCGCTGCTTCCAGAGGGTGTCGAACCGACCCTGGGCCCGGATGCCACGGGTGTCGGCTGGGTGTTCGAATACGTGCTCCAGTCCGACAGCCTCGATCTGGCCCAGCTCCGCAGCCTTCAGGACTGGTACATCCGCTACCAGCTCACCGCGGTGCCGGGCGTATCGGAGGTGGCGAGCCTGGGCGGCTTCGTGAAGCAGTACCAGGTCGAGGTGAACCCCGAGCGTCTGCGCGCCTTCAACATCCCGGTCACACGGGTGGCCCAGGCCATCAGCGCCCACAACGTCGACATCGGCGCGCGCGTGCTGGAGATGGGCGGCCGCGAGTACATGATCCGCGGGCTGGGGTACCTGGAGGGAACCGAGGACATCGAGAACGTCGCCGTGGGTGCCACGCCGAACGGGACGCCGATTCGCGTGGCCGATGTGGCCACCGTACAGGTGGGCCCGGCGCCGCGGCGCGGGGCGGCGGACCTGAATGGCAAAGGTGAGGTGGTGGCCGGGATCGTCGTCATGCGCTTCGGGTCCGACGCGCTGAAAACGATCGAGCGCGTCAAGCAGCGGTTGGCCGAGATCGAGAGTGGGCTGCCGGCCGGCGTTCGACTGCTGACCGCCTACGATCGCAGCGATCTAATCCACCGCGCCATTCACACGCTGCGCGAGAAGCTGATCGAGGAATCGCTGATCGTCGCCGCTGTGGCGGTGCTCTTCCTCCTGCATGCGCGGTCGGCGCTCGTGGCGATCGTCACGCTGCCCCTCGGCATTCTGATCTCGTTCATCGTGATGAGGTGGATCGGCGTCAACGCCAACATCATGAGTCTGGGC
This sequence comes from uncultured Gemmatimonadota bacterium, assembly GCA_964348165.1. Taxonomy (GTDB): domain Bacteria; phylum Gemmatimonadota; class Gemmatimonadetes; order Palauibacterales; family KS3-K002; genus CAYGAJ01. Next base: position 985 of record CAYGCC010000173.1, read on the forward strand.
GGCATCGCCATCGCCATCGGCGCCATGGTGGACGCGGCGATCGTGATGATCGAGAACATGCACAAGCACCTCGAGCGTGACGACGGAACTCGATCGCGCTGGGAGATCGTGCTGGAGAGCGCCAAGCAGGTGGGACCGCCTCTCTTCTTCTCGCTGCTCATCATCACCTTCAGTTTCCTGCCCGTTTTCGCGCTGGAGCAGCAGGAGGGCCGACTGTTCAAGCCGCTGGCGTTCACCAAGACGTTCGCCATGGCGGGCGCGGCGCTTATCTCCATCACACTCGTCCCCGTGCTCATGGGCTACCTGATCACCGGCAAGGTGCGGCCGGAGGCGAAGAACCCCGTGAATCGGGGCCTCCGATGGATCTACCGCCCGGTGATCGAGTTCGTGGTCCGTCGCCCCTGGGTGGTGATCGGCGGCGCCGCGGTCGTGCTGGCGCTGACGGTGCTGCCGTGGCGGCGGCTGGGCAGCGAGTTCATGCCACCGCTGGAGGAGGGCTCGATCCTTTTCATGCCGACGACGGTCCCCGGTGTGGCGATCGCCCAGGCCCGGGAAATCATGCGCCACCAGGACAGCGTGCTCGCGGCCTTTCCCGAGGTCGAGGTCGTGCTAGGCAAGGCCGGCCGCGCGAACACCGCGACGGACCCGGCGCCCCTCGACATGTGGGAGACCACCATCACGCTCAAGTCCAAGAATGAGTGGCGGCCAGGCATGACGTACCCGAAGCTGGTCAGCGAGATGGATCGGGCCGTACGTCTGCCCGGTGTGACCAACGCCTGGACCATGCCGATCAGGGGTCGCATCGACATGCTCGCCACGGGAGTCCGCACGCCGGTGGGCATCAAGATCTTCGGGCCGAACCTCGACACTCTGCAGATGCTGGGCGAACGGGTGGAGCGGATCGTTCAGCAGGTGCCGGGAACGCGGAGCGCCTTCGCCGAGCGTGGCGTCTCCGGCTACTACGTGGACATCGACATCGATCGGTCGGAGGCGGCGCGATACGGGCTGAACGTCGGCGATGTCCATAGCGCCATCATGGCGACCGTAGGCGGGATGACCGCCGCCGTCACCGTGGAGGGGCGGGAGCGTTACGCTGTGAACGTGCGCTACCCACGAGAGCTGCGGGACAATGTGCAGAAGCTCCGCGAGGTCACCATCCCGGCCATGGGTGACGCCCAGATACCGTTGGGCCAGCTGGCTGGCGTTGAGGTCCGCCAGGGTGCGATGGCGGTAAAGACCGAGGGTGCCTTCCCAGTCACGACCGTATTCGTGGACAACGGTGACCGCGATGTGGGCACCTACGTGCGAGAGGCTCAGGCGCTGGTGAACCAGCAGCTCACGTTGCCACCCGGCTACACGCTGGTGTGGAGTGGACAGTACGAGTTCATGCAACGCGTCGTGCAGAAGCTGAAGCTGGTGGTGCCGGTCACGCTGGGAATCATCTTCTTGCTGCTCTACTTCAACTTCCGCGGCGTCGCCGAATCGCTGATCGTCATGCTCGCCTTGCCGTTCTCTTTGGTCGGTGGCGTGTGGTTCCTGTGGGCGCTGGGATACAACACGAGCGTGGCCGTTTGGGTCGGCTTCATCGCGCTGGCGGGTGTGGCGGCCGAGACCGGGGTGGTGATGCTCATCTACCTGGACGAGGCGTTCCACCGTCGAAGCCTGGAAGGGCGCATGCGCGACGGTTCGGACGTGGCCGCCGCGGTCCTCGAGGGTGCGCT
>CAYGCC010000174.1:0-31748 GCA_964348165.1 uncultured Gemmatimonadota bacterium
CGGGGCTTTCCACCAGGGCATCGGTGCCGACACAGAGCTTAGCGTTTCGCAGAACTGGCCGGCCAACTCTCTTGCCTCAGAGGACGAGCCCACGAAGACCTTGGGCATTGGAGCAGTCATTTATCCCTCCAACTCAACGGGTTAGCCTCAGCCGACGATGCTTCGGGAGCGCATCATCGTCTTAGGGCCGTAGTCGGAGAACCTGGACCATCTTTCGTTGTTCGCGGAGCTAGGCTTGCTCTTAAACTAGAGGAAACGGAGAGGGGGTGTCAAAAAGGTGTGCTCGATACAAGACTCGCGAGAGAGTATCGTCAGCACCTGCCTTCGCATCCTACATCTCGCGGGCGGGCTGGGAACGGCTGGCTTGCAGAGGTTGCCAGCGACTAGTCGCGGTTGTTGTACGGTTCGGGGAGCAGCTCGCGCGCTCGGACCTTCACCAACTTCCCGTCGGCTGGTAAAATCACCATCACATCAGGAGCGTAATCAGCCAACAGCTGTCGACAGTTGCCACACGGCGACAACGCGACATTGTTTTTGCTCGCTTTGGCCACGGCAACGATGCACTCAAACTCACGCTCTCCCGCGCTGATCGCGGCACCGAGCGCTATCGGCTCCGCGCACGGGCCGTACCCGCTGACCTCGATGTTTACCCCGGTGTACACTCGCCCGGATGAGCATCGTATGGCCGCGCCAACGGTGTGGCGCCCATCGGCGAAGTTCGAGTTGACGACTTGCGCCGCGGCCTCGATCAGGGCCGCGTCATGATCCTCGATCGGCGTTTTTCGCTTCACTGGACTTGATCACGCGGTGGTCAGTCGGTCTCGATCTCTCCGAGAGGGGTCACCGATGCTACAAACGATAGCGGCAGGCTCATCCGATCCAGCCGCTTCCACACCCCAAACTTGGCCGCCCGCTGAATGAACTCCTGCTTCGTGCGACCGCCCTGCCCGTCCTCGTGCTCGTCGACGTCGACCAGCACAATCCGCTGGTCGTCCATCTCCCAGCAGCGCCCGATGTAGACCAGGTCGCCCTTGGTATCCACGACCACCGTGATGCCGTGCAGCTCGCCTTTGCCGTCGTGAAACGTGCCCATCGCCGTCAGGCCGCCGGAGCGCAATGTTCCTGCAGCGCCTCGATCAAGTGGTTCGCCACATCGACCGCGGTGCGCCCTTCGATTTGGTGACGCGGTACGAAGTGGACCAGCTGTCCATCTCGAAACAGCGCCATCGACGGACTGCTGGGCGGGTATTCGGCGAAGTAGGCGCGTGCGCGCGCCACCGCCTCCACATCCTGGCCAGCGAAAACCGTCCCCAGCCGGTCGGGCTGCCGGGCCTGTTGCAAAGCCAGCCGCAAGCCGGGCCGGGCCATCCCAGCGGCGCAGCCGCATACCGAGTTGACCACGAGCAGCGCGGTACCCGACTTATCGGCCATGAAGCGGTCCACGTCTTGGGGCGTTAGCAGCTCCTTGAAGCCGATGCGGGTCAACTCTTCGCGCATCGGCTGAACGAGTCGCGGATCGTACGGCACAATTTCCTCCTAGTTGGGGCTATGCTTCGTTAACGCGTTCGATGATATACTGGGCATACCAGCGGGGCCAGTCCTCCACCCTGCTCGGAGAGCAAACGATCGATCTTGGCCGCCACGATAAAGTCGTTCTCGTGGAGGCCGCCGATGGCGTGGTAAAGAGCACGATCTCGACCTCCGGCCGCGGAGACCGCCCCGGCACGGCACGCACTTCTTCGCCGCCAGCCCGCCGACGGTCATGCCATCCTCCTTGGCGAGTTGTCCGAGAGTCTACTGCCGGCCTGAAGCTGTTGTTCCGCCTCGGCGCCGCGCCCGCCACCCCTCTCGGACCGCGGTGACCAGAATCTTCGTACCAGCACGGAGCGTGCCGGACAGTGACCCCGAGATCTTCGAGCGGCCCGCCCGCCGTGGGCGGTGCGAGACCGGCACCTCCAGAACGCGCAGACCCGCGCCGAGCGCCCGGGCTTGCATCTCCACGTTCCATCCGTAGTCCGGGTCGGTCAGGCCAAGTCTGGCGAGCGACGTGAAGCGAACGGCGCGGAAGGGGCCAAGGTCGTGGAACTTGTGCCCGGTGAGCCAGCGCAGAATGCTACAGGCCAGTCGGTTGCCCAGCGAAACATGAGCCGGCGTGGCGCCGAAGCGACGAATGCCGATCACCAGGTCGGCGCGATCCTCGGCGATCGGCTCCAGCACCCGCGGCAACTCGTCGACGGGTTGCGAGCCGTCCGCATCGACGAAGACCACGATGTCGGGCGCGGTAGGCTCTTTCATCGCCCCGAGAGCCGACTGGCAGGCGGCGCCGTATCCACGGCGCGGCTCCCGGACCACCCGGGCGCCGTGTGCCTCCGCCTCGGTCGCCGTGCGGTCGGTCGAGCCGTTGTCGGCGACCCAGATGGCATCCACGATGTCCCGAGGAATCGTGGCAAGCGTGGCGCCAATGACGCCCGCCTCGTTCAGGGCGGGCATGACCACGGCGACGGAAAGGTTACCGATCACGGGTGAGCCACCTGAGATTAGACGGCGATCGTAGCGGGCGCCTGGCCACCTTTGCAGCCCTGGGCTCGGCCCAGGCGCTTGTCTATCTCGCCCTGGCGGCCTGGCCGGGCCCGAGCCCACCGCCCACAGCGGCCATGCTCCTCTGCGTTCTCGCCTTTTCCCTCTACGTCGCCGCCCTGGCCATCGGTCAACCGCTCGCCGGCCGCCGGGCCTTCATCGCGTCCGCCGTGCTCGGCCTGCTGTTCCGGGCGATCTTGATCCCCGAGCCCCCGTCTCTCAGCGACGACTACTTCCGCTACCTGTGGGACGGGCTCGTACAAGTTAGGGGGATCAACCCTTATCGCTACGCGCCCGTCGATCCGGCGGTGGCGGGGATCGACGAGGCGCTGCGTGGGCGAATCAACCACCCCCAGGTGTCCACCATCTACCCTCCTCTGGCCCAGCTTTCCTTTCTCCTGACAGCCGTCTTCTCGGGCGACTGGCTCGTTTTGAAGGCGCTGTGGCTGATCTGCGACCTGGGGGTGGCGTCGCTCCTGTTCACGATGCTTCCCCGAGCACGGCGGCTGGCTGCCTGGACGCTCTACTGGTGGTCGCCGCTGGTCGTCGTGGAGGTGGCCTGGAACGCGCACCTCGATCTGCTGGGCGTGCTGCCGCTGTTGGCGGCCCTGTGGCTGGGCCACGCAGGGCCGCGCGCGATCCGCAACGACGCACCCGGCGGGGCCGCGGCCGCGCCTTGGCCGAAGGTTCTGGCCCGCTCGGCCGGGGTCGGCCTGGCCCTCGCCGGCGCCGCTCTGGTCAAGTATTTCCCGGCGGCCCTGCTGCCTGCGGCGACACGTCGCATCGGCCACTTCTGCGCCGCCGCCTTCCTGCTGGCGACGGCCGCCCTCTACCTGCCGCACCTGGGCGCCGGGCCGCGTCTGTTCGAGGGGCTCTTCACCTACTCGGCCAGTTGGCGATTCAACGATGGTCTTTTCGCGATCGTGGCCTGGGGGGTGGGCTCGGAGCGAGCGGCGAAGGCGGTGGCCGCGGTCGTCGTCCTGGCGGTCGTGGTCCAGTCGGTGCGCAACGACTGGTCCCTGTCGCGAACGGCGTTCTGGGTGACCGGAACGCTGATCGTACTCTCACCCACCGTTCACCCCTGGTATCTGCTGTGGATGGTCCCGCTGGTGGCGCTGCGCCCCAGCCGGGCCTGGCTTTACCTGAACGGTTCGGTCTTCCTCGCCTATTATGGCCTGGCCACCTACCGGGATATGGGCGTGTGGCCTGAGCCGTGGTGGCTCCGGCTGGTGATCTACGGGCCGTTCTTTGCCCTGCTGGTCGTCGATGGCTGGCGCGGCTCGTGGTGGCAGTCCGCCTGGCAGGCGCTCACCCCTGGCTCGGAAAGCCGACCTTCTGCCGCGCCGCGGTCTCGGTGAGCGAGCGGGCGGCGACCACTGAAAACCCGCACTGGAACAGCATGAGGAATGGGACGGATGGATAGATGCCGTTCAGCAAGGCATAGCCGACGGCGACGGCGACATAGAGGGCGAGGGCGATCTCGGTCGCCGTGCTCCAGGGGCCGCCGCGCGGCCGGTAGGACTCTCGGGCCGCACCCTGCTTGGGGGTGCGAACGAACTCGGCCTCGCGCCGAACGGCGAGCCCGGCCAGCGCCGCCCTCGTGTTGTTGAGCGAGATGCCGATCCCCAAGGCGACGACGACCGGTAGGTTGAAGAGGACGGCGGGCCAGGCGCGGCCGCCCCGCGCCCTCAACGTTTCGGCGCAGTACCAACAGACCGGTCCCATGGCGCACAGCAAGAAGACCAGATCCGCCAGCAGCAGCAGCGGCCACCCCTGCTCGAAGCGGACGATCGCGGCGGGGAAGACCAGGAGGCTGAGCGTCAGCGTCAACGGGGCCGCGAGGTGCGAGGTCAGATGTGCCGCCGCCTCCAGCTTCACTTGCCACGGCCAGGGGCCGCGCAACAATGTCGGTAGCACTTTCACAGCCGTCTGCATGGCGCCCTGGGCCCAGCGCGCCTGCTGGCTCTTGTAGGCGCGAATTCCCTGGGGCAGCTCGCCGGGGACGACGACGTCCGGGGTGTAGACGAAGCGCCAGCCTCGCAACTGAGCCCGGTAGCTCAAATCGAGATCCTCGGTGAGCGTGTCGGCGTGCCAGCCGCCCGCGTCGCGTATGCACGAAGTCCGCCAGATGCCGGCGGTTCCGTTGAAGTTGATAAAGAGGCCGGCTGCGGCGCGGGCTGGGTGCTCGATCAAGAAGAGCCCATCGAGCAGCAAGGCCTGCGCACGCGTCAGCCAGGAGGCGTCGGCGTTCAGGTGACCCCAACGCGCTTGCACCATCCCGACCCGCGGATCGGCGAAGGGAGGGAGCAGCCGCTTCAACAGGTCGCGCGGTGGCACGAAGTCGGCATCGAGGATGAGCACGAACTCGCCCCGCGCCCGCGCCAGGCCGTAGGCGAGGGCCCCCGCTTTGTAACCGGCGCGGCTTCCGCGCCGCAGGTGCTCGATGGCGACGCCGCACGCCGCGTGCTTCGCGACGCGAGAGCGCGCCAGTTCCACGGTTTCATCGTCCGAGTCGTCCAGGACCTGGACCTGGAGCCGGTCGCGGGGATAATCGAGGGCGCAGACCGCATCAATGAGCCGCTTTACAACGCAGCGCTCGTTGTAGACCGGCAGTTGCACGGTGACCACCGGCCACGCCCCGGGCCAGCCGGTCGGCAGCGCGCTCGGGCCGCGTCGGCTATACAAGTGCACCAGCCAACCGCGGTGCAAGCTGAACGCGGCCAATCCCAGCAGCGTCAGCGCGTAGGCGCCGAGAACGAGTTGGGCGATCACCTAAGAGGTCGATTCGCGAGTGTCACGATCGCGTCCGATGCGAGCGGGTCTGCAAGGCGCCGCAGCATAACACGGACCATTCGGTCACGCCACCATGCTCTGCGGCGCCCCGACGGTCGGCCACCGGCCTCGAGAGGGCCCCGGCTTGACTGCGGGCCCGCTGCCCGGCAACTAGAGGCTCGAGAAGCGGGCCTGATGGCGACTCTCGATTTCAACAATGACGGCGCGGGCGGCGTTCCGCGGGAACAGAGGCGGTGGCGCGCGCGTTCTGACCACGGTCTCGAGGAAAGTTGACGAGAAACGACGAGCAGAACATGGACTTGAACGTGGAGGAGCAGGTGGCGCGAGCGGCCGAACTAACCGGCGACCGGGACGCCGAGCACACGTCGGCAGCGGCGGCGCAGGCGCGCGGCTCGGGCCGGCGTTTCGGCCTGCGACTCGCTGTCCTCGCGCTCATCTTCCTCGGCGGCCTCGCCCTGTTCCGCCTGACCCCGTTGGCCGACTACGCCGAGCCCCAGGTGATCGCCGATTTCTTCCGCGGCCTGGGCACGCCCTGGTGGTCACCCCTCATCTTCGTTCCGCTTTACGCCGGCGGCGTCGCCTTTGGGCTGCCCGGCACGATCCCGACCCTCGCGGGCGGCGCGATCTTCGGCGTGGCTCGCGGCATGCTTTACAACACCATCGGCGCGAACCTGGGTGCGCTGCTCGCCTTCTTGCTGGCGCGCTACCTCGGGCGCGATTTCGTGGCCCGTATCCTCAAGGGCCGGGCCGCGTCGTTCGATGAGAAGATCGGAGAGCATGGATTCGGCACCATATTATATCTGCGCCTCATCCCGCTCGTCCCCTTCAACGCGCTCAATTTCGGCGCCGGCATCTCCCGCGTCTCACTTCGCGACTACGTGCTGGGCTCGCTGATCGGCATGTTACCTGGCACGCTCGTCTATACCTACTTCGCCGACGCGCTGATCCGCGGGACCGGTGAGGCGAAGCGCGAGGCCTTCGTCCACTTCTTGATCGCGGCCAGCCTGCTGGTGGCCTTCACACTGCTCACGGGATGGATTCGACGGCGGAGGGCGAAGCCGTCACCTGACGCGAGCTGACGTTACCGACCGATCGAAGAGGTCAGCGCGCCCCATCGGCGCCCAGCCACGTCATCAGCAGGCTGCCCCCCACCGTCACCGTCCCGTAGTTGAGGAATAGGCGCCAGACGGCGGTGTAGGGTAGCACGAGCCCCGGGCTGAGGAATGGCGACATCACGGCGGCCGCGATGATCTCGCCGATGCCCGCCCCGCTTGGCGTGGGCACCACGAAGAGCAGATACTGGATGACGATATGGAGCAGAACGACCTCGACGAAGGGTGCCTCCAGGACAAAGCCTCTCAGCACCACGTAACCGAGCACGAAGCGCGAGCCGAAGTGGACCAGCCCGCTCAGCACCGCAGCCAGAAACAGCAGCTTACCCGATCGCCAGTAAGCAACCACTCCCTCGTGCATCTCATCGAACTGGAACAGCACCCTTTCGATGCGAGGGTGCTCGGCCCCCATCAATCGACGAATCACCCCGCGGGTGAAGTTGGGCAGCAACACCAGCACGACGACCGCGGCGACGCCTAGCCCGAACAACCACGCCGACCATCTGAACAGCGCGGCCGCCGACAACCCAGCCACCGGCAGGCGGATGTCGGCGATCTTTCCACCGGCGCCCAGCGCCCAGGCGATCAGGCCGGCGAGCGAGAGGAAGATGACGTTGGAGAGATAGGAGACCGTATTCACGGCGGCGGCGCGCCCGAACGACAACCCCTGTCTCATCAAGCCGTAGATGGTCGCGGGGCCGCTCCCTGTCGATGACGGCGTGAGATAGCCTACCGCCGTGCTGGTCACGCCGATCTGGGCGCACTTGATGTACGAGACCCGGCTCTCATGCGGGCCGACCAGCGCCTTGAGCCTCAGCCCCGAGCCGAGCCAGTCGAGCAGGCTGAGCCCGGCCGCCGGAAGAAACCAGATGGGGTTGAACCGCTGGAGGCTCACCAGCTCCTGGCCCCAGTCCTGGGAGAAGAGAAAGGCGAATAGAAAACCCAAGACCGACGCCGCGGCGAATAGGATGAGCCCCCACCGCACGGCGGAGACGGGTATTCCGACGATTCGCGCCGGGCGTTTACCTTCCACCCTGTTTCCTGTTGTCTGGCTCAGGCTATCGCCGCGGCCACACCTGTCGGCCTGTGAGGTGTAAGAGCACGCGCCGAGCGAAGCTTGGGCGGCGGTAATAGCGGTAGCGAACCGTGCCGCCTCCCGACACCCGCACGTCCACCGGCCGACGGCCGCGAACCACTATGCGGTCGGCGCGGCCGCCTTCCAGCTGGATCGGCGTCAGCCGACGCCGACGCCGTCTCTGGGCGCGTGCGGCGCGGCGCGTCTCGCGGTGATGCCGTCGTCGCTGCTGGATCTCGGCGGCGCGCCGGCTGATGGAGTCGAGGCGTTCCGACACCGCGTCGCGGCCGGCACGCGCTCGCTCGCCCGCGCCACGCAGACCCGCTTCGGTCCGCTTGCGCGCCTCATGCGCCACTTCCCCGGCGCGCTCCGTCGCCCCTTCCATCGAGCCGGCGGCGAGCGACACGGCCTCGACAAGCCGGTCGGTCCAGCGGCCGATCAGGGATCGTTTCCTGAAACCCAGGAGTTCGAGCAGTTCGTCTGTCCAGGTCATCAGAGCAACCGCATCAGGTGTTTCGGGTCAAGCTGTTCCCAATCCATCCCCACCACCACATGGGCCAAGCCGGACGGCGCGATCCGCATCTGCGCCGGCCGGCGGCCCCAGAAGAATGTCGCCACCTCGCCGACCGTCGCCGGCGTTGGCGCCCGCCGAAGTCCATGCACCGCCAGGTGACGGACCGGCTTACCCTCGAATACATCGGTACCCTCATCGTAGTCGACGCCGTAGATCAAACGCAGACCGAACGAGAGATTCCGCATGTGGTCCGGCCGGTCGCCGGGCCAACGATTCCAGTCACGCTCCAGCTCGCCGAGCTCGATCCAGTGCTCCCGTTGCTCCGCAAACGCCCGCAGCGCCCGCGCAACCCGCCGCAGCTCGATCGCGCCCATCGAAAGGTCAACGATTTCCTGTCCGATATAGCCCGGCGGCCGGGGATCGATGATGATCCAATGGCTGGGTCCCGGCTTGTCGTTCTCGAGCGAAAATCGCACAGCGTTGTACCTCTATGTCCTCACTACGGAGACGGATTCGCCCGGGTTTTACTGCACAAATAGCGCCAAAACCCTCAGAACTGTGGTCCGCATATCGTCTCCTCACTAAAGATCGAGCCGCCGACCTCACCCGGCAACCGGCGATCCAAAACCGGCCCGAGTTTTGCCCCGAACCGGGGGCAAACGCTAGGTTGACGCCGATGAACGCCGAAACACCACAGAACCCGCTCGCGGCAGGCCCGCTGCCCTTGAGCGCCGAGGCCGTCGTCGACGCCCACGCCGCCCTCAAGGAGCATCTGTTCGAGACGCCCTTGCTGCCCTCCCCCGACCTGTCCGAGCTCACCGGGGCCACGGTGTTGCTGAAGGCCGAGAACATTCAGCGGGCGGGCTCGTTCAAGGTGCGCGGCTCGGTAAACAAGCTGCGCAAGCTGGCGGCGCTGGAGCGAGTTGCGGAGGTCACCGCGGCGTCGGCGGGCAACCACGCGCAGGGCGTCGCCTACGCCGCCAGCCGCTTGGGCATTCGCAGTACGATCTTCATGCCCGAGGAAGCGCCCCTGTCCAAGCGTCGGGCCAGCGAGCGGCTGGGCGCTCGAGTTCAGATCTCCGGGCGTAATTACGACGAATCGCGAGCCGCCGCCCTCGCCTACGCTCGAGAGCGCGGCGTGCCGTTCATCGACGGCTTCGACGATTGGGACATCATCGAAGGACAGGCGACGATCGGTCACGAGATCTTCCACGAATTGGGCGACCGCGCCCCTGACGTCGTTTTGGTGCCCGCAGGTGGAGGCGGACTGCTGGCCGGCGTCCTCTTTTACTTGCGAACGGTCTACGGCGAGCGCACACGCGTGATCGGGGTGCAAAGCGATCGAGCGCCGGGGCTGGCGGAGTCGCTGCGATTGGCGCGGCAGGGCGGTTCAAGCAGCGAGGAGCTTTTGCCGCTGGAAGTCGCGACGCGCCCGACGATCGCCGACGGCATTCGCATCGGCCGGCCGGGTGTCCGTCCCTTCCAGGTCATTCGCCGCTGGGTCGACGACGTGATCTGCGTCGGCGAAGAGTCGATCTACGAGGCCATCGTCCACCTTTACGAGCGTTCGCGTCTGGTCGTGGAGGGCGCGGGCGCAGTCGGTGTGGCCGCGCTGTTGGACGGGCGCATACCGCTGGAGCCGGACTCCACCGCGGTAATCGTGATCAGCGGCGGCAACATCGACGTGGGCGCCATGCAGAAGATCACCACGTCGCACCTCTACAAGAGCCGGCGGCGCGCGGTATTCCGAATCAGGGTCCGAGACCTGCCCGGCCAACTCGCCCGCATCGTGAGCATCTTCGACCGTCTGCGGATCAATGTGGCCGAGATCCAGCAGCCACCTATTCTGGGACGGCCGCCCTCGCCCGAGTACACGGTGTTCGACATCTGCGTCGAGACCGAGGGCGAGACGCACATCCCCGACATCATTCAGGCCCTCGAAGAACAGCGGACGCGGATGCAGGAAGAAGGCGTCGAGCCGTTCCAGATTCTCGAGCGTTAGTCCTCCGGGTTCCACGTCTTTCGTCGGAGGCGAGCGGTCAGGGCCTCCCCTTCCTCCTTGACCGCGGCGCGCCCGGTCCCAAGACTTCGGAGCATTAGCCACGGCAACCCGGCCCTGCGACCGGAACGCATGAGCGAGGAATCCGCAGTCATCTCGCGCTGGAAAGAGCTGCGCCGCCACCCAGCGGTCCAGGCGGCTGCCGTTTACATCGGCGGCAGCTGGGCGCTCATCCAGGTCGCGGACATCTTCTTCCCCAACCTGGACATCGTGCGGGCGCTTGGGGTCGTACTCGCGGTCGGCTTCATCGCCGTCGTCGGCGGCGCCTGGTGGCTGGCCTCCCGGCCGGCGGAGCGTACGCAGAACGACGCGGACGAAGCCGAGTCTGCCGCCCGGGGTACGGTGCGGCGTCGGCGGCGACGCTTCGCCTACACCGCCGCAGGCTCCCTGCTCGTGCTCGGCGGCGTCTTCTGGTGGATCCGGCCGAACATCCTCGGCGCGGTGAACCCCGACGCCCAGGTCATCGCGGTGCTCCCCTTCAACACCTCGGGCCCCGGAGTCGAGCTGCTGGGCGAAGGCGTGGTCGATCTGCTTTCGCCAAACCTCGACGCCGTCGGCGGGATCCGCACGGTCGATTCACGCACCGTCCTGCACCGTTGGCGGCTGCGGGCCGCCGGGGGCAGCCTTGACCTCGACGGGTCGCTCGCCGTCGGTCGCGACGTAGACGCCGGCTCGGTGCTGCTCGGGAGCGTGGTCGCCGCCGGCTCCGAGGTGGTCTTGCGCGGGGAGCTCTACTCGGTGCGTGGCAGCCGTCTGGCCCAGGCCGAGGCCCAGGGGCCGGCCGACAGCGTTCTGGCGCTGGTTGATCGTCTCGGCGCCAACCTGCTGCGCGAGATCTGGCTCGCCCGTGAGCCCGTGCCCAACCTGCGCGTCGCCGGTATCACCACCGAGAACGTGGACGCGATCCGCGCCTACCTGAAGGGGCAGCAGCACTACCGGCAGTCGCATTGGGACTCGGCTCTGGTCGCTTTCCAGGCCGCTGTCGACGCCGACTCGACCTTCGCCCTCGCCCATTACCGCCTGGCGCTCACCTACGGTTGGAGCGTCCGGCATGGCGGCTTCGGCTCCCGGGGCGCCCGCCGTCACGCCGAGCTGGCGCTCCGCTACGCGGCACGCTTGCCGGAAAAGGAGCGGACGCTGGTGGCGGCCCACCAGCTGTTCGAGGTGGGAGACCTGGCCGCCCACGACACGATGGTGCGCTACGTCAATCGCTACGACGGCGATCCCGAGGGCTGGTACATGCTGGGTGACGTGCGCTACCACGCGCAGCCGATTCTGGGCCTGGCGCTCGATGACCTTCTTTCACCGTTCGACCGGTTGCTCGAGCTGGATCCTTCTCTGGCCCCGGCGATGATTCACCCGCTCGAACTGAGCCTGGTCCACGATGACAGCGCCCGCTACCTGAGTTATCTCACCGCCCTCAGATCCGTCGCCGACTCGGCCGAGCTGGCGCGCTTCGAGCTCGCCAAGCTCTTCTGGGACCGGCCCGACTCGTTGCTCACCCGGCTTGAAGATCTGTTTCACAGCAGCGCTAACCTCGGTGGCACGACCCTGCTCGCCTCCTACCAATCGGAACGGCTGCACCCGAACGTGCTCTTGAACGAGATGGCGAAATTTCTGGGGGCGCCCGAAAAGATCCAACGGGACAAGCCCGAAGCACTTGGGGCGGCAGCCATGTTGCTGGTGAGCCTGGGGCGACTCAACGAAGCCGCGGAAGTGTTCGACTCGCTGTGGGTCGTCGCTCCGAACACCGCCGGGCCTTACCTCAGCATATTACCGGTCCTCGCCGGCTTTGCCGACACGACCTTCGCTCTGCGGGCTTTGCAAAGCATGCGAAACCCTCCGCCGCTGCCGGGCGCCGAGCGACCGCTCACCTACCTCCGCATGCTTTACGCCCTCAGCCGGGGCCGGGTGGCAGAGGGACGACGAGACGGGCAGCGTCTGCTCGCCGATACTACAGGCGACCGGTCTGTGCCCGATCCGCTGGTCCGCGCCGCCAACGGCTGGGCCGATATCATCGAGGGTGACACGCTGGGCGGCCTCAGGGAGCTCCGGGCTGGCATCGAAGAGGCCGGGTACGGCATGAACGCTGCTCTCAATATGGGCCAACCGCTCCGCTTCGCCTTCGTCTCGACGCTGGCCGCTCATCCGCAAACGAGGGCCGAGGGGATCCGTCGGCTGCGGGCGGGATTCACGTTTGGAGATGTTACCTACGTGGCGATTCGCTACCTGCTGCTGGGCCAGGCGCTCGAGGCCGAGGGCGATGCGGCGGGTGCCGTCCAGGCGTATTCGCAGTTCATCCGGCTGTGGGATCAAGCCGACCCGGAGCTGCAGCCGCTGGTGGAGACGGCGCGGCGGGGGCTGGAGCGTTTGACGACCGAGCGCGCCAACTAGCCGCGAAGGCTCGATCGGTCCATCACTCGTTGACTCATTTCCCCTTCGCGCGGGGCCCGCGGCCGACCGGCTCGACCAGCCTCTGATAGTCCTCCCAAGAATCCACATCGTGGGGACGCTCGCCCGCCACCGCGACCGCGACCACCCACTCCGGATGATCGGACAGTAGCTTCCGGGCCCCGAAGTCGCCCCGAATGGCTTCGACCTGGCTCCAAACGCCGCGGTCGATGAGCACCGGATGCCCCGGCGCTCCGCCGTAGGTCGCCCTCACCACCGGGCCGCCCCGGCGCTCGTACTCCGCCATCACCGCCCGGATCGCCTCGACCCCGACCGTCGGCTGGTCGCCGAGCAGGATGACCGCCGCCCGGACATCCGGGCCGGCCGCGCGAAGTCCAGCACGCAGAGACGACGACTGCCCCTGCAGGTAATCGGGGTTCAGCAGCGCACGCGCCGGCGCGGGCAAGACGAGCTGCGCGAGCATGTCCTCCGCCCGCTCGCCCAGAACGACGATGACATCATCGAGGCCGGCGGCAATGGCGGCGTCGATGACATGCTGGGTCAGCGGAGAACCCTGGTAGGCAAGTAGTTGCTTGGGACGCCCGAGCCGCGACGACGTACCCGCGGCGAGCACGACTCCGGCAATCATGGCTGCGCTATCCCGCTCGCGGTCAGTCCGAATCGCGGCCCCGCAAACCGAAGAGGCGACCGACGGCCCGGAACAGCGCCCAAAGCCCCAATCGCAAGCCGGAGATCGGCTTCGCTGACGGAGGCGGCGGTGCTGCCCCCTCCCCGCCCGAGGTCGAGATCTGGCCGGCAAGGCAATCGGCGAATTGATCCGTCATGCGCTTCGACACATCCGCGATCAGACCACGCCCGTATTGTGCCACCGCGCCGGATAGGGTGAGGTCGGTCACGATCCCTACCCGCGTCCCGCCGTCCGCCGGCTCGAGCTGCGAGGTGATCGTCGCCGCGGCGGTCCCCTTGCCGCGAGACTCCGAGCCCCGGGCATTGAGCACGACACGCCGCGCGGCCTCGTCGGTCTCTTCCCTGACCACGGTGCCGGCGAACGATAGGCTCACCGGCCCGAGCTTCACGATGACCTTGCCCTTCCAGGTCCGCTCGTCGACGGTCTCGGTAATCTCGGCGCCCGGCATGCAGGGTACGACGCGCTCCACATCCAGCATGAAGTCCCAGACCTGATCCGAGGCGCCCGGTACGATGAAAGAGTTCTCCAGCTTCACGTCTCCGTTCTCCTGGCGGACCGACGCCGACTGGCGCGACGGGGTCCCCCTCATCTAGCGTAATGATCACGAGGTGGCGTGCGGCCGACGCTGAGGTGAACGCCTATCATAGCCTCCCGTGAGTAGGAGCTGTCAAGGCCGTCCGGCAACAGACGAATGGCCGATAGCGTGCGCAGCGGGCGGCTGGCGGCGTTACGCCGGCCATCTTATGATCCGACGATGAGAGAGAGTCTCAGCCCGGCCAACGTACAGAAGCTGCTGCGCGAGCAGGCCTACCTCGCCGACCGCGGGCTCGCTACGGCGATCTACCTGTCGATCAGTCTCACCAAGCCGCTTCTTTTGGAAGGCGAGGCGGGGGTCGGAAAGACCGAGGTCGCCCTCTCCCTCGCCCGAGCTCTTTCGACTCGCCTCATCCGGCTGCAGTGCTACGAGGGTATCGACGCGCACCAGGCGCTTTACGACTGGAATTACCCGAAGCAGCTGCTGCACATCCGCACGCTCTCGTCGGCAGAAGCGGACCACGCCGATGTGACGGAGCTGTTCGGCTCTGACTTCTTGGTCGAGCGCCCGCTGCTCGCGGCGATTCACGCTGGCGGCGACGCCGTCCTCCTCATCGATGAAGTCGATCGGGCGGACGACGAGTTCGAGGCCTTTCTGCTCGAGGTCCTCTCCGACTTCTCGGTGACCATCCCGGAGCTGGGAACCATCCGCACGGAGCGGCGGCCCATCGTGCTGCTCACCTCCAACCGCACTCGCGATCTCCACGACGCGCTGAAGCGGCGCTGCCTTTACCACTGGATCGACTATCCCTCCCTCGAGCGCGAGGTCGAGATCGTCCGCCTCCGGGCCCCGGAGATCCCCGAGGTGCTCACCCGCCAGGTCGCCGCGGCGGTCGCGGAGATTCGCAGCCTCGACCTGGCGAAGCCGCCGGGGATGGCGGAGACGCTCGACTGGGCCGCGGCGCTCCGCGCCCTCGACACCGAGCGGCTGGAGCCGGAGGTGGCCGCCGACACACTCGGCGCCCTCCTCAAGGAGCGCGAAGACCTCGAGCGGGTGCGGCCTGCCCTGCCGGAGATCATCACGGCTGCCGATGAGTGAGACCAGCGAAGACAGCCTCCTCGAGCAACTGATCGGATTCGCGCGGCGGCTGAAGGAACACGGCCTCGTCGTCGGCACCGAGCGAGTGCTCGCCTTTACGCGAGCCGTCGGCGCGCTCCGGCCCTCCGTGCTGGACGACGTGTACTGGGCCGGCCGTCTCACGCTCGTCGGCCGCCGCGAGGATCTGCCGATCTACGACGCCGCCTTCGACAGCTGCTTTCGCGGCGCGCAGGCCGAGGTCACTGCGCGTGGCGAAAGTGGGCGTATGCGGA
This sequence comes from uncultured Gemmatimonadota bacterium, assembly GCA_964348165.1. Classification (GTDB taxonomy): domain Bacteria; phylum Gemmatimonadota; class Gemmatimonadetes; order Palauibacterales; family KS3-K002; genus CAYGAJ01. The sequence continues at coordinate 15,136 of CAYGCC010000174.1, forward strand.
TCAGAATCGAGGGCGCGCGCACGGGCGCCGCTCTCAAGGACCCCGGACCTGATTTGCGTGAGCAGGCCGGGCCTGCCCGGGAGATGCTGCTAACGGCGGCGAGCCCTGGCGAAGTCCTGCGCAGCCGCTCCTTCGAGGATTACTCCGAGGAGGAGCACGCCGAGGCCCGTTCCATCGTGGCGCGCTTGGCCCGTCGTCGGCCACGCCGTCTATCGCGCCGAACGCGGACGACCCGGCGACGCGGACCGCGGCCTGACCTCGGCCGAACGCTGCGGCGGGCCCTGCGGACCGAGGGGGAGCCGCTCGAGCGCTCCTGGCGCCGACGGCGGCTCAAGCCGCGCCGGTTGGTGTTGGTATTGGACGTGTCGGGATCGATGGGCGCCTATGCGCGCAGCCTGGCGGGTTTCGCCCACGCGGCGGTGCACGCCGGCCGCAACGTCGAGGCTTTCGCCTTTGGCACCCGCCTGACGCGGATCACCTCGGCGCTGCACTCCCGCGACCCCGATGCCGCTCTGCGGGCTCTGGGGAAAGCGGTGCCCGATTGGGAAGGCGGGACGCGCATCGGCGAGTCGTTGAAGGAGCTACTGGACGGATGGGGGCGCAGCGGACCCGTGCGTGGCTCGGTGGTGATCATCCTCTCCGACGGACTCGAGCGCGGGGACCCCGAGCTATTGTCCGCGCAGATGCAGCGACTGGCGCGGCTCGCCCAGCGGGTGATCTGGGTGAACCCCCTCAAAGGCAGCCCGGAGTATCAGCCGCTGGCTCGCGGTATGGCGGCGGCCCTTCCCTACGTGGACGACTTCCTCGCAGGTCACAATCTGGCGAGCCTGGAAACGTTGGCCGAGGTCATGGCAAGGTTGAGCGACTGAACGGCGCCGTTACGTTCGCTTTCCTCTGAGCACCGCCAGCAGCTCGGCCATGATCGAGAGCGCGATCTCTTCGGGGCTCGAGGCTCCGATGTCGAGGCCGACGGGGCCGTGGATCCGCGCCAGCTCGGCGTCGAAGAAGCCGACCTCTATTAGAGCATCCCGCCGCAGCCGCTGGGTGCGCCGGCCGCCGATCTGGCCGACGTAGCGGCAACCCGCTCGCAGGGCCGCGGCCAGCGCCGGCGCGTCGAGCTTTAGGTCGTGGGCCAGGACGACCACGCTGGCGTAGCGATCGAGCCCGAATTCCGCCAACCCCTGCTCCGGCCAGGCGCGGATGACGCGGTCGGCCTCGGGAAAGCGCTCATCTTTCGCGAACACCTCGCGCGGATCGATCACAGTCACCGCGATTCCCAGGTAGCTCGCCAGGTGGCAAAGAGCGGCGGCGACCGGAGTCGCGCCGACGATGGCCAGTCGCGGCGGCGGTAAGAACGCCTCGGCGAACACCGTCGCCGCCCAATCCTCGAGCTCGATGACCGATGTGCCGGCCACATCGAACAGGGGTGCGATCGCTTCCGTGGCCCGCGTGTCCAAATCGTCGTCCCCCAGAGTGCCCAGGCGCGCGCCGTCGGGAAAGACAAGCAGCTGTCGCGCACGCACCGCTTCGGACACACCCACTACCAGCACGGCCGCGCGCCGCTCGTCGATGACGCGCTCCAGCTCCGGCCAAACCGGGTCGCCCGGCGCGTAGGGCGCGATGAGCACCTCGATCTCGCCGCCGCAGGCCAGCCCCACCTCCAACGCCATCTCGTCGGTGATCCCGTAGGTCACGACGCGCGGCACGCCCGCCGCCACGACCTGCTGGATGTGCTCGTGCAGGTCGCCCTCGACGCAGCCGGACGAGACCGAACCGGCGACGTCGCCGCGCGTGTTGGCGGCGAAGCGGGCGCCCGGCGGCCGGGGCGCCGATCGGCGGACGCGGATGAGCGTGGCGACGCCGGCTTCTTGGCCATCGGCGGTCCAGCGCTGCAGCTCCGGGTGTACTTCCTTGAAGCTCATTTAGCGCTGTGCTTTGGCTAGCCGTGTGCTAGGCTCGACCGGAAGGTGATCAAGCATCGAATGTCGAATATCCAATGTTGAACGCCCAATTTTGAAGGTTGATCGGCACAATCTCCCTTGGATATTGGGAATTGAGCATTCGATATTCGACATTCAGAAACTCCTCAATTCGATGTCAGATATTCGAGGTTCTCACTGCCTCGATAGCGCCTCCTCCACGGCTCGCCTCACCAGCACCTGCACCAGGTGCCGCCGGTACTCGGCGCTCGCGTTCGTATCGCTCGGCGGGCTGGTGCCGTCGACGGCGTGTCGCGCGGCCCCGGCGATCGCGTCGGCGCCAGCGCCGGCCAAGGCGCTCTCTACGGTCGCGGCGCGCAACGGCTTCGACCCCATGTTCGTGAGACCGATCCGCGCCGCCCCTATCTTCCCGTTGGCGCGCTCGACGACCGTGGCGACTCCGACGATCGCCCAGTCCTGGGCCCGTCGGGTGAACTTCAGGTAGGACCAGCCGTGCTTCGCTTCGAGGCGCGGCACCCGAATCTCGGTGAGCAGCTCGTCCGGCTTCAAGTCCGTCTCGAAGATTCCCTTAAAGAAGTCGCCGGCCTTCACCGTTCGCTCCTTCTTGGCACCCTGCAGCACGAACTCGGCCTCGAGGGCCAGCAGGACCGCCGGCAGGTCGGAGGCGGCGTCGCCGTGAGCGACGGAGCCACCGATGGTGCCGCGGTGGCGCACCTGCGGATCACCCACCTGGCCCGCGGCATGGGCTAGGATCCCGCACTTCTCCTTCAACAGCCCCGAGTGCTCGAGATCGTGATGACGCGTCAGCGCGCCGATAGCGATGTGTTTCTTCTCGTCCCGCACGTAGGAGAGATCGGAGAGCCGGCCGATGTCCACGAGCAAGGAGGGCCGTGCCAACCGCAACTTCATCAGCGGAAGCAGCGAGTGGCCGCCGGCCAGCAGCTTGGCATCTTCCCCGCCCTGCTTGAGCAGCGAGATCGCATGATCCGCCGAGGTCGCGACTTCATAATCGAAGGCCGCCGGGATCATCTCAGTTACCTCCTCCCGCGTTACGGATCGCTTTCCAAACATTCTCAGGCGACGCCGGCATTTCGACATCGCGCACGCCCAGGTGAGACAACGCATCCACCACCGCGTTGATCACCGCCGGTGTCGAGGCAATCGTACCGGCCTCGCCGATTCCTTTCACACCCATCGGGTTCGTGGGGCTGGGAGTTACCGTACGATCGAGCTCGAAGGAAGGAACCTCTGTCGCTGAAGGAACCAGATAGTTCATCATCGATGAGGTCAGCAGGTTCCCGTCTTCATCATAGATCGCCTCCTCGTACAGCGCCTGAGCGATGCCCTGGGCGATGCCGCCATGAACCTGGCCATCGACGATGGTCGGGTTGATGACGTTGCCGCAGTCGTCCACCGCCACGTAGCGCACGATCTCCACCATGCCGGTCTCCGTATCGACCTCGACTACACAGATGTGGGTGCCGAACGGGAAGGTGAAGTTGGGCGGGTCGTAGACGTAGGTGGCTTCGAGACCGGGCTCAGCCCCCTCCGGCAAGCTGTGGGCGGTCCAGGCGGCAAGGGCGATCTCCTGTATCGTCTTCGCCTTGTCGGGTGCGCCGCGCACCGAGAACACCCCCGCCTCGAATTCCAGATCCTCGGGCGCCACCTCCAGCAGGTGTGCGGCGATTGTCTTCGCCTTTTCGACCACCCGCCCGCAGGCGTAGTGCAGCGCGACCCCGCCCACGGACAGGCTGCGGCTGCCGTAGGTGTCCATCCCCAGCGGCGCCACCGCCGTGTCGCCGTGCAAGACGGTTACGTCCTCAAAGGGAACGCCGAGGGCGTCGGCGGCGATCTGCGACCACGACGTCACGTGACCCTGACCGTGCGGCGACGTACCGGTGACGACCTCGACCTTGCCCGTGGGGAGGGCCCGGACGATCGCCGCGTCCCAACCACCGGCCCCGTAGTTCAGCGACGCCAGCACCTGCGACGGCGCAAGCCCGCACATCTCCGTGTAGCAGGAGAATCCCACCCCCAGCTGCCTCACGTCACCACGATCGCGGCGCGCCTTCTGATCCCGGCGAACCTTTTCGTAGCCGAGGTGCTTCAGCGCCAGATCGAGGTTCACCTCGTAGTCGGTAGAATCGAACTGCAGCCCGCCAGGGCTCGCCACGAGTTCGCCTTTGGGCAGGAAGTTCTTACGCCGGATTTCAACCGGATCGAGCCCGGTCTCCCGGGCGAGGCTGTCGATCGACCGCTCGATCGCGTAGCACGCCTCCGGGCGGCCCGCGCCTCGGTAGGCGTCGGTCGGCGTGGTGTTGGTGAAGACGCCCGTGCACTCCAGCGAGTAGGCATCGCCCCCGTACACGCCCGAGTAGAGGAAGGCGCCGAGCAGAGGCACGCCGGGCGTCACCAGTTGGAGGTAGGCGCCCATGTTCGCGAGGAGCTTGACCCGAACGCCTTTGATCTTTCCGTCCCGGGTTGCCGCCAGCTCGATCTCCTGAATCAGGTCGCGGCCGTGGATCGTGGCCAGGTACGCCTCTGACCGCTCCTCGATCCACTTGACCGGACGGCCCAGCTTGCGCGCCAGAGCGAGGCAGATCGCTTCCTCGGCGTAGACGTTGAGCTTCGAGCCGAAGCCGCCGCCGACGTCGGGCGCGATCACACGCAACTTGCTCTCGGGGACTCCGAGGGTGAGCGCGAGCAACACTTTCGCGATGTGGGGGATCTGGGTCGCCGACCACATGGTGAACTCGCCGGCCGCTGCGATGGGCTGGACCACGACGCCGCGGGGCTCGATGGCGTTGGGGACGAGGCGCTGCTGGCGATAACGCTCCTTCACCACCACATCCGCATCACGGAACACCGCGTCGACCTCGCCCGCGGCCAGCGACCAGGTGTAGCAGCGGTTGGTGCCGAAGTCCTCGTGAACCAACGGCGCACCGTCGGCGATCGCCGCCTCGAGGTTCGTAACCGGCGGCAACGGGTCATAATCGACCTCGACCAGTTCCGCCGCGTCCTTCGCCGCGACTCGACTCCTGGCCACCACCACAGCCACCGGATCGCCAAGGTGCCGAACGATGTCTTTCGCCACAGGCCAGTGTTCGGGGATCTTGATGTCCTTGGTCACCGGCCAGGCCATTGGCAGCGGAGCGCTCCACTCGTCCGCAAGGTCGGTCCCGGTGAAAGCGGTCACGACACCGGGCGCCTTCCGGGCAGCCTTCAGGTCCACGCTCTTGACGCGGGCGTGAGCCAGCGGGCTGCGCACCACAACAATCCAAACGGTTCCCGGGGGCGTGATGGTTTCGACGAAGGTGCCCTGGCCAGTCAGCAACTTCGGATCTTCTTTGCGTCGGACTCCGCCGCCCACGTACTTCTCTGCCACTCGTGTCGCCATGTGTCAGCCCCCCTTACGAAGCGCTCGCCACGTCGCCACGCAGCTCCGCGGCGACGGCCAGGATCGCTGTCACTATGTTCTGATAGCCGGTGCAGCGGCAGAGATTGCCTTCCAGTGCATGCCTGACCTCCGCCTCGCTCGGGTCCGGGTTCTCCTTCAGGTAGCTGGCCGCGGCCATCACCATGCCGGGCGTACAGTATCCGCACTGCAGGCCGTGGTGCTCGTGAAAGGCTCTCTGCACCGGGTGATACTCCCCGTTCTGCGCCATTCCTTCGATCGTCGTCAGCGCGTGACCGTCCGCCTGCACCGCCAGCATCGTGCACGCCTTCACCGACTCGCCATCGACGAGGACGGTGCAGGCACCGCAGGATGAGGTGTCGCAGCCGACGTGGGTGCCGGTGAGGCCGAGCTGCTCCCGCAGGAAGTAGACGAGCAGCGTGCGCGGCTCGATGTCAGCCTCGTGTCGGATTCCGTTAACTGTCACCGAGATGTGTCTCATCCCCGTCGCGCCTCCTGATGACTTCGGGAGAACCCCGAATCGCAGAGTACGAACACGCGGCCCGAATGTCCGAGCGCCGCTTCGACCCCTGGAAGGTTCGATTCGCTCACGGTTGGGGCTCCTGTGGAGTTGAAGAAGGTTTCAAGACTAGCCCCAGCGGACGAGTGCGGCAAGGCCTTCACGGACCGGGCGAATCCTCGAACCGACGGCGGCACAACCGGTGGCCGTGACCCTGGCCTTGGCGCTATGGTAGCTGCCGCAAGCGCTCAGCGGTTACCTGACGCCATCTTGCGCGCCTCCGGCAAACGCCGCAGCCGCAGCATACTGCCGATGCCGAAGACCGGACCGAGCACTAGCACCACGAAAGCCCACTCCCAACCGACCCGCTCCACCAGCGGTGGGATCAGGCGGATCGTGAACAGCGTGAGCAGGAACCCCAGGCTGGTCTGCATGGTGAGGGCGGTCCCGACGTAACGCGGGTCGCTCAGCTCACTCACCGCCGCGCTGAACTGGGCGCTGTCGGCCACCACCGCGAACCCCCAGATCAGGCAGAGCACCGTGAGCGCTCCAGGCGCGCTGAAGAACAGGCCCGCCGTCAGGGCACAGCTTCCCGAAACGAGCAGACTGATCGACGTGACGCGTGTCCGCCCCCAGCGGTCGGCGAGCTGTCCGGCGATGACGCAGCCCACGCCGCCGACCGCCACCGTGCCGAACCCGGCCAGCCGCGCTCCCGCCTCGCCCCACCCCGCTTGCTGATAGCTGGCCAACAGGAAGAGCGGCACCCAGGTCCACACCGCATAAAGCTCCCACATATGTCCGAGATAGCCGAAGTTCGCCAATCGCAAGCCCCGGTCGGAGAGGGCGCGGCCCGCGTAACGCGGCTCGAACGGCGCGACCTGCGCGTGCAACGGGCCGGCCTGCACGAAGTAGGCGGCGGTGATTCCACCGAGCGTCGCCGAGGCCGAGGCGATCAGCAACACGGATCGCCAGGGTGGGATCCCCGCCTCACCGCCCAAAATCGGAAACGCATTGAACAGGTGGGGCAGCGCCGAGCCCACCGTGAGGGCGCCAACCAAGAGGCCGATGCAGAGCCCCCGATCTTCCTTGCACCAGGTGGCCATCAGCTTCATCCCCGGGGGGTAGACGCCGGCGAGGGCCATGCCGGTGAGGAAGCGAAGGACGACCGCCGGTGTGGGCGTTTGCACGAAGAGGGCGATCGCGGTGTTGAACGCGGCCCCCAGGATTGCGCTCAGGGCGACGAGCCGGCGGGCCGGCAGGCGATCGGCGAGGTTGAGCACGGCGATCAACAGGGCCCCGACCACGAAGCCCAACTGCACGCTCATGGTGAGCCACGAAACCTCGGCTCCTCCCAGCCCCCACTCCCGTGTGAGCTGCGGGACGACGGCCGAGGCGGAGAACCAGAGCGACATGGCCAGCATCTCGGCCAGCGCCAGTAGCCACAGGCTGCGCCACTTGAGCGTCATGGGTCCCAACCTATAACGCCGAGACCGCGAGACTGAAAAGAGTGGATCGCGGAGGCGCCGCGGGCCGCCGGAGGTGACGCCAAGTCGGGACGCTCGAGGCTTCCTTCAGCTATCGAGGACCAACAGGATCAACCGGCTGCGCCGCGGGTAGACTAGACTGGGTTGACGCTCTTCGCTGACCGTCAGGGTGCCCGCGGGCCCGAGGACCCGACGCGTTGACCGACCGGGCGCGCCAGAGAATCCAAGATGTTGGACTTGACCCACACCCTCATCACCTTCGCGATCATCTCGCAGGGGCTCAGTCTCCCCGGCCAGCAAAGCCAGCAGGCCAGCGGCACGACCGTGGCGGATACCGCCTGGGTGGACAGCGCGAACCCGATCTTCACACCGACCGCGCTCTTGCATTTGAACCAGTTCTGGTCTTCCCGCAGCTATCGCGGAGTCTGCCTGCGCGGCGAGGTCAGGTCGAAGGAGGGCCTGGGAGAGGTGGCGCATGTGACGCACGTCTTCTCCGCCGCCTTCCCGGATCTCTGCAGGGGCTACAAGAACATCGGCGCAGCCATGTTCCGTTACGACGAGGCGGAGTCCCAGCCCAAGACCCCATCGGCCTGCGATATCCTCCGGCCGCATCCCGAATGGGCGATCGCTGCCCGGGTCACGGGGATCGAGAAGCACAAATTACGCAACCCTGAAGGCCGAGTAGTCGTCACGGCCGCGGTGCCGGTCGCCTCTTACTGTGCCTGGTTACGGAAGGAACAGAGCGAGGCCGGGCCCCCTCCGAAACTCGATTAGCGCCAGGACGCGCTTCGACTTCAGCGCCGCGCGCTTTTCCTCGCGATTCCGGCTCGCAGAGATGACCCCCGTAAGCCGGGCATCGCCGCCGTGAATATCCCAGCCTCGTCCCGGGTATTGAAGGTAGATCGCCTTCGAGGTGATTGGAGGAGAGGGCTGCACATCCCGCCTGTCGCGCTCCGCGGGGCGCGGTGCCGCGACAACCCTGGGCGTGCCCAGGAGCAAGCTACCTTATTATATTCGTCAGGTCGTTGTGCGGTGGTCGTACTCCGATCGCCGTACTGCGCCGCCCTCCCCTCTCCGGCACACCGGCGTCGTTTACGCCGTCAACCGAGGGAGCGACATGTCAGAGTTTCTCAGCGTAATCGAATGGTTCGACCAGACGGGCCAGGAGGTCCTCCACCGCATCCCCCAGAAGGGGTCGGCGGAAACGAAGTTTGGTTCGCAGGTCATCGTGCGTGAGAATCAGGCGGCGGTTTTCTTCCGCGACGGCAAGGGGCTCGACGTGCTCGGTCCCGGCCGCCACACGCTGACGACCGCCAACATACCGATCCTGACCAAGGTGCTGGCGCTCCCCTGGGGCTTCACCTCGCCGTTCCGGGTGGAGGTCGTGTTCGTCAACCTCAAGCTGTTCACGGATCTCAAATGGGGGACGGCGCAGCCGGTCGCCTACCGCGACGCGGAACTGGGACTCGTGCGGCTGCGCGCCTTCGGGAATTACGCCATCCAAATCCGCGAGCCGCTGGTGTTCATCAACGCTATGGCGGGAACGATGGGCTCCTTCGTGACCGCCGACATCAAGGACTACCTGCGCGACATCATCGTCAGTCGCCTGAACGATTATCTGGGCGAAAAGCTCCGCACCATCTTCGATCTGCCAAAGCAGTACGACGAGATGGGCACGGAGGTACAGGAGCGGCTAGGCAAGGATTTCCAGCGTTACGGTATCAACCTGGCCGACTTCTTCATCACGTCGATTACCCCGCCCGAAGAAGTCGAGAAGGCGATCGACGAGCGGGCTCAGATCGCCGCGCTGGGCGACCTGGACAAGTTCCTGAAGATGAAGGCGGCACGGGCGCTCGAGGGCGCGGGCAAAGGCGGCAGCCCGGCGGGCGACATGGCCGGCCTCGGTGCCGGCGCCGGCATGGGCGCGGGGATCGGGATGATGCTGCCGGGCATGATCTTCGAGTCGATGAGGGCGCGAGGCGGAGGGGGCACGCAGGCAAGCTCGGCGACCGAGGGGATCGCCTGCCCCGCCTGCCACACCGAGGTGAAGCTCGACGCGCGCTTCTGCCCTCACTGTGGCGAATCGCTGGTGGCCGGCGAGCGCTGCCAAACCTGCGAGTCGCCGCTGGCGCCCGACGCCAAGTTCTGCAGCCGCTGCGGCACACCCGTCGGGGTGACCGAGCGGGTCTGCCCGAACTGCCAGGCCAAGTTGCCGGCTGGCTCGCGATTCTGCATGGAGTGCGGCGAGCGGGTGGTCGAGTAAGCCGCCCGGCCGACGAATCGAGCCGTGGCCCACCAGGCGCTGAAACCCAAGTGTCCACAGTGCGGAGGCCCGGTGGCGGCGCCGGACGCCGCCGCCTACGCGCGCTGCGCCTTCTGCGGCGCCGAGTCATTCGTCGATCTCAGCGGCGCGATCCTCCACCAGGTCATCCGGACCGCGATCGGGCACGCTCGGGTCGCCGGTCTGGTCAAGGCGCGGGCGCTCGAGGCCGGCTGGGCCGACGCCGCGATCACTCGGCTCGAGCTTGCCTACGAGCCGGTTTGGGAGGTGGAGAGCCCCGACGGCCGGCGCTCGCGGATCAGCGCTCGCCCGGGATCGGAAGGTCGCTTCGCCGAGGTCAAGCTACCCGGCGGCGAACGGGCTTTCGTGGAGCCGGGGACGGCCGAGGCCTCGGCCGAGTGGCTCGAGCCCCAGCTGGCGCCGGAATCGGTGCCAGAGGTCGCCGCCCGAGTGACGGGGCGCCCCGTGGCGGTGAAGACGATTCGGCTCATCCACCGGCCCGTCTACCGAGGTCAGCTCCAGATCGGCGCCTCGCGCTACGACTTCGGTCTCGACGCCGTCAGCGGTGAGCTGACGGACATCGACTGGCCGGTCGCGGCCACCTACCGGCGGCGAAATCAAGCCTGGGCGGCCACGGCGCTGATGGTCGCCGCCGCCACTCTCTTGCCTCTTCCGCTCGCCGCACTGGCCGTCGCCGTGGTCGGCGGCATCACGGCACGACTCATCTTTCAGCGGAGCGCCGCTTCGGCGACGGCAGGCGCGTGAACGAGCTTCAGCTTCAAGCTTTGACCTGTCCGCAATGCGGCGCGCCGGGCCTCGTGCGCGAAGGCACGCGGATCACCGAGTGCGAGCGCTGCGGTGCCGCGCTCTGTCTCACGGCCACACCCACTCCCCGCTACGAGGCCACAGCCCTGCTCGGCACGACACAGGCGGCCAGCCGGGCGCGTGCCTGGCTGGAGAAGCGTGGGGGCAAGGTGATCCTCGGCCGGCCCGAGTTGGTTCTCATCCCCTTCCACGAGATCGTCGGCCGCCGCGTCGGCGTGTTCGAACGCAAAGTGCCGGAACGCAAGCGGGTGCACCGCACGATCTACAATCCGCAATATCAGGCCGAGGATGTCGAGAGCAAGTGGGTCTACGTCGAGCGCGAAGACACCAAAGTGATGGTGTCCGACGTCCAGCATCTCACTCCCGCCGCGACGACGCGCTGGGACCTCCGCATGTTCGATGCGGACGCCGCGCGGCGCTCCGCCGAGCTTCGCACCTTCGATCTCGCCGAGGCACAGCGCCGCGCCACGGTTTACGCCGAAGAGAGCACGGCCGGCGCCGTCGCCGAAGAGCGTTTTGCCGACCGCAGCCTGGTCCAGGCGGGGACGGCCGAGCTGGTCGCTCGCTCGCGCCGCACTATCTTCTTCCCGTTCTGGTCGATCCCTGTGCAGACCACAGCGGGCAGCTACGAGGTCGTTGTCGACGGCGTCGCGGGTTCTATCGTCGCCTGGCGCCTGCCCGAGACCTTTCGCGCCTCCGGCCTCAACTGGGCGGTGCTGGCCGTGCCCGGGGCGCTGGGGCTGGGCCACGGGCTGCACGCCCTGCTTTTCGGCACCTCAATGGTCGAGCCCGTGCTCGCCTTCACGGTCGGGATCGTCGCCACGGCCGCCGCGCTCATCCGCTCGAACCGGCCCGACTGGACCGTGCGCGCCTGGCCGCAGCCCGACACGGTTCCCAGGTTAGAGCGCCATGGCTGACGAGGCGCGACCCCGCGTCCTGGTACTCCGCTGCCGGGCCTGCCGCACCTTGCTGCCCGCAGCCTCCAACGACGTGGCGTTCCGCTGCCCGCAGTGCGGGCGTAGCTGGGAGATCGAAGGAGACGAGCTGAGCGAGCGGCCTTCGTCCTACGTGCTGCCGCCCCCGGGCGTTCGCGAGGTCATCTACCTCCCGTACTGGAGCTTCGCTCTAACAGCCAACGCCACACCACGCACGTTGGATGAAAGCACGCTAAGGGCCAGGGACCGGGCGACAAGCCTGACGCGCGCCTTCGTCTCCGCCTACGCGATCTACCGACCGACCTATGTCGGCGAGTGGGGACTGGTCTATACACGAGCGCAGCCCAAGTGGGAAACGCGTCAGGGCCACGGACCTCAGTCGCCCGGGGCAGCGATCACGTCGAGTGACGCCAAGGCGATCGCTCACCACTACATCCTGGCGGAGATCGATCGGGCGGCCGACCTGGGCTTGTTGGATGTGCGCGTTGAACTCGGCACGCCCGAGCTCTGGGCGATCCCCTGCTCCGACCTGGGCGAGGTGGTCCGTTGTCCCTGGACCCGGGGGGAGTTGCCGGCTGCGGCTCTGGACGACCTCTCACAGATTCGCCCGGCGGCCGAACGGCGGGAGGCGTGAGCGGTTTCCGGCGGCTTAGGTGTTCGAGCTCCCACGTTTCGATTCCCACCGCCCGCTCGTAACTTATGATCGCGCTCGCACCCCGACCCCGGCGGTGCGCACCGACTCAATAGAACGAAAGAACAGCCAGCGATGAAACCGACGAGATCCCCGCTCTGGACGCTTTCCGCCCTCGTACTTGCCAGCGCCGCGCCGCTGGCAGCGCAGTCGATGGTTGGCCGACCGATACCTTATCCGATCGTGAAACCGCCCGAGTATCAGCGCGCTATCGAGATGGGTACGCGAACGGCCTCCGGCGTGCCCGGCCCCAACTACTGGCAACAGTGGACCGACTATACCTTGCGGGCCCGAATCATTCCGGAGGAAAAGCGGTTGGAGGGCAGCGGCCGCATCGTCTACCGCAACAACTCACCGGATCAACTGAGCTTCCTGGTGCTTCAGCTTCTGCAGAACCTGCACGCGGAAGGGGCGGTGCGGAACCGTCCGGCGGAGGTGACGGGGGGAATGGAGCTACGCCGGATCGTCGCTGATGGCCAGGTGCTGGAAGAGATCATCGAGCGGGGGGCACGCCTCGGCTACGCGGTACAGGGGACAGCGTTGTTCATAAGGCCGGGCCGGCTGCTGACGCTGGGCGACTCGATCGTGTTGGAGATCGATTGGTCCTTCAAGATCCCGCAGCGCGGCGCCGCTGGTCGCATGGGATGGAGTGAGGACAACCTGTTCCACATCGCCTACTGGTACCCGCAGATGGCGGTGTACGACGACGTCGAGCGCTGGCAGGCCGACCAATTTCTGGGTAACGCCGAGTTCTACCTGGGGTTCGGCCGCTACGATGTGACGGTCGAGGTGCCCGAGGGCTGGGTGGTGATGGCGACGGGCGAGCCCCGCAACCTGGACGAGGTTCTGGCGCCGGCGATCCTGGAGCGCTATCGGCGCGCCACACAGAGCGACACGGTCGTCCACGTGCTGACCGAGGCCGATTTCGGGCCCGGCATCGCCACCGTACGATCGCAGGCCGAGGACGGATATCTGCGCTGGCACTTCGTGAGCGACACGGTTCGCGACGTCGCCTTCGCGGCGATGCGCTCTTCGCAGTGGGACGCGACGCGAACAGCGGTCGGCGATCGGGACGGGGATGGCCGGACCGACTACGCCACGATCAACACGTTCCGGCGGTCGAGCGCACCGCGCTGGATCAATCAGTGCCGCTACGCCCAGCACAGCATCGCCTTCCTGTCCCAGTGGACAGGCCTCCCCTACCCCTGGCCTCACATGACCTCGATCGAGGGCGGCGGCATCGAGGGTGGCGGGATGGAGTATCCGATGATGACGCTCATCGGACCGTATGACTGGCCGCAGGCGACGGACACGTCCCTCTACGGGGTGACAGCCCACGAGCTCGCACACATGTGGTTTCCGATGATCGTCGGGACGGACGAGCGGCGTTACTCCTGGATGGACGAGGGAACCACCAGCTTCAACGGCGGGCATACCAGCGCCGACTTCTACCCGGGCCTGGACTCCGCGGGCAGCCGCGGCGGCTACATCCAGGTCGCCCGCATGAATCGCGAAGGCGAGATCATGCGGCTAAGCGATTACCACTACCCGGGTCCCGCTTATGGCACGGCTTCTTACTCGAAGCCGGCGACGCTGTTGAATACGTTGCGCGCGCTGCTCGGCCCCGAGACCTTCGATCCCATCTACCGCAAGTACATCCGCACCTGGGCTTACAAGCACCCGAAGCCCTGGGACTTTTTCAACTTCTTCGCCACCGAGAGCGGCCGTAACCTCGACTGGTACTGGCGCACCTGGTACTACGAGACCTGGTCGCTCGATCAGGCGGTGGGTGCGGTGGAGACGGGGAACGACGGCACGACCATCACGATCGTCGATCACGGCTGGGCGCCGATGCCGGCCCGCGTGACCATCACCCGGGAGAACGGCGAGACGCTGAAGCGGGAGGTGCCGGTGGAGACCTGGCTGGGCGGAGCGACTCAGGCCGACATCTCGGTGCCCCCGGGCTCACCGGTGGTGCGCGTTGAGATCGACCCCGACAACGGCTTCCCAGACATCGACCGCCGCAACAACGTGTGGGAGGCCAGCGGCGGAGCTTGAAGCCGGGAGGCTAGGTCACGCGGCCGGGGTCGGCTGCCGCTGGTCGGCCCGGAAGCGGGCGGCCGCCGACACGAACTCCACGAACAGCCGTCGCATGCGTGGATCCGTCGGGCTGAGCGCCTCCGGATGCCACTGGACCGCGATCAGGAACGGGTGAGAGGGCAGCTCGATCCCCTCGATGAGGCCGTCGGGGGCGATCGCCACCGGGACCAGGCCCCGCCCCAGATCCCGGATCCCCTGGTGGTGCATGCTGTTCACCGGCAAGGTCGTCTCACCCACGATGCCGGCCAGCTTTGACCCCTCGACCAGGCGAACGTCGTGTGACAACCGGTCGCGGGTGTAGCCGGCGCTGGGCAGGTAGTCGTGCTTGATGGCGCCGGGTAATTCATGCGCCAGGTCCTGATAGAGCGTTCCACCCAGGGCCAGGTTGATGATCTGTAAGCCCCGGCAGAGCCCGAGAATCGGCATGCCGTCTTCCAGGGCCCACTCCACCAGCATCAGCTCCACATCGTCCCGAGGTGGGTCGGACCCCTCGGTCCGGGGGTGCCGCTCCTCGTTGTAGCTCTCAGGGTCCACGTCCGCGCCGCCCGGCAGCATCAGCCCGTCCAGGCGCTCGAAGATGGACCGCAGCGTATCGGTGTCCGTGTTCAGCAGTGGAATCAACCAGGGGATCGCCCCGGCGACGACCGGTGCCAGGATGAACCGCTGACTCATGATCCACGAGTCGGGCACGGTCTCGGGTATTCCCCGAATCGCACGGAGGTTCTGCGTGGTGATGCCGATGACGGCGCGTTGACTCATGAAGCTCCCTTCTCCAAGACGCCTTCGGTCGTTTCCTCGATCAGATGATCCACGACAGCATGCAGGTCATTCTCGCGCTCGAAGACCGCCCGCTGTCGATCGGCGCTCGAGCCCTCTTCCAAAATGCGGAAGGCATACTCCACCTCGCTCCGGCTTCCAAGCTCGTCCACCACATCGTCGATGAACCACTCCAAAAGCTCGCGCACCAGATCGCGAGCCGGAAGCTCCTGCTTCTTACCGAAGTCGATCAGCTTGCCGTCGAGCCCGTACCTGACCGCCCGCCACTTGTTCTCCTGGATCAGCTCGGAGGAGTACACGCGGAACGTCATGTTGTCACGACGGAGCTTCCACAACTTCGCCACGATCGCCTGCAAGATGGCGGCCGCGCAAACCGCCTCATCCAGCCGCGTGCAGACGTCGAGGAAACGGAACTCGAGTGTCGGAAAGCGGTGATGGGGTCGGACGTCCCACCAGATCTTCGACCCGTCCTCAATACAGCGCGTCCGGATCAACTGTTCCCGAAGATAATCGAAGTCCGCCCAAGAGCGCATGATCCGGGGGAGGCCGGTCCGGGGGAAATGGCTGAACACCACGGTGCGGTACGACTTGAGGCCCGTGTCGCGCCCCATCCAGAAGGGCGAGCTGCTGAAAAGGCAGAGGAGGTGAGGGAGGAAGTAGCGGGCGACGTTCATCGCATCGATCAGGAACTCCCGGTCCTGTATACCGACGTGGATATGTGTCCCGAAGATGAGCAGCTGCTGAGCCAGATCTTGCATGTCCTCGCGGACGCCCAGATAGCGTTCCAGCGGGGTGATCTCCTGGGTGAGCCAGGACGAAAACGGGTGGGTGCCGGCCGCGACGATCCGGAGATCCTTCTTGGCGGCAAGCTCCGTCACGAGGCCGCGCAGGCGCTTGAGCTCTTCGCGAACCTGCACCGGGGTCTCGCACACGGTCGAGCCGATCTCGACGATCGACTGGTGCAGCTCCGGCTTCACCTCGCCCAGGACGACGTGATCTTCCTTCAAAAGCTCGGTGATGTACGACCGAAGCTCACGGGTTTTCGGGTCGATGATTTGATACTCTTCCTCGATCCCGAGGGTCAACGACGGGGACTGCATCGCACTCTCCTCAGTCAGCGTGGCTCCACCACGAACGTCGCCAGACTGGAACCGCCTCCTGCCGTCACGTTGACCAGCGACTCCGTAGACAAACGCGTGAGGCAACCATCCATGTAAGAGCCGTAGAACACGAAAGGCGCCGTATCCAAAATTCGATCTTCGATTCTGAGGCGGCCATCCACCAGCGTCGGATAGGGTTCGATCGGCTGCTCTACCTTTTCCTGCACCACGTAGGGCTCTCGCAACGCTTCACCCACCGCCCGCTCCCACGTCTCGGCGTCCGCCTCCCAACCGAGCACGATCCCCTTGCCGCCGTACTCGTCATTCGGCTTGAGCACCAGCCACTCGCGATTCTGCAGGATGTAGGGGACCAGGTCGATCGTCTCCCCCCGATAGGTGGTATGACGCTCGGACACCAGACGAGTCCAGGGGATGTGGGCCTCGATCGCCCGACGCTCGGGGCCGCTGAAAAGACCGGCGTTAACCTCATCGCTCAGCACCGCCAAGCTGGCCTTTTTGTGCAGAATCTTGCAGCGGACCGGATTGACCATGCAGACCGCGCCCTC
>CAYGCC010000175.1:0-2437 GCA_964348165.1 uncultured Gemmatimonadota bacterium
CAGGCGCGCGCCTTGCTGGGCGCCGACCTGGTACTGGGCAGCCGCTGGGAGTTTCCGCCAGAAATCGAGGCGCTCCTCGATTCCCTGAAGCGCGACGGCGCGCGGATCTCTCGGCAAACCTCGTTCTCGTCGATGGCCCTGTCGACTCGCTCCGGCCTGACGCGCTTGGTCCAGGTTCGGGCGCCCGAAGGCGACTACCCCTTCTATGGCGAACTGAAGACCGACCCGCCCGATCTCTGGCAAGACTTCCGCTCGGGCCACCAGGCGCTGGTGGACGCCGCGGTGCTGGTGCAGCTCGACGCCCAGGTGGGCGACACCCTCGCCATCGGTCAGGCACGCTTCGAGATCGCCGGCAGCGTGCTGAGCTTGCCCGGCGACATCGGGCTGCGCTCGGCCATCGGACCGCGGGTCTACATCCCCTCTCAGTACCTTGGCGAGACGGGGCTCCTGCGCTTCGGCAGCATCTCGTATTACCGCGCCTACCTACAGACCGACGATCCCGCCGTGGTCGAGCGTCTGGTCGAGGCGAAGGACTCTCTGTTCGAGGCGAGCCGCGTTCGCTACACGACCGTGGAGGAGTACGAGGAAGACCTGACCTCGGGTCTGGACCGACTGGGCAGCTTCCTCGCACTCGTCGGGCTTGTGGCGCTGCTGCTCGGGGGCATCGGCGTCGCCAGCGGCGTGCATGTCTTCGTGAGCGAGAAGCTGGACACGGCGGCCGTGCTCCGCTGCCTCGGCGCCACCCAGCGGCAGGCCTTCGCCATCTATCTGACCCAGGCCGGGTTGATGGGTCTGGGCGGCGCCATGCTCGGTGCCGCGCTGGGCCTCGGGGTGCAGGCCGCCTTCCCGCGGGTCGTCGCCGACTTTCTGCCCCTGGAGGTGCCATTTACCCTCGAGCCCTCGGCGATCCTGGCGGGTCTCTTCATCGGCATCTGGGTGTCGCTGCTGTTCGCGCTGCTACCGCTGCTGCGGATCAGAGACGTGGCGCCGTTGCGGGCGTTGCGGCGCGACTACGAGCGGCCGCGCCGCCGGCGCGACTTCGTGCGGCTGGGAGTCCTGGCCCTGCTGCTGACCAGTGTCGTGGCGCTGGCGTTCTGGCAGGCGCCGGAGCCCGCCGTGGGCCTCGCCTTCGCCGGGGCGGTGGCCGTGACCACAGGCGCCCTAAGTCTCACGGCTGCCAGCCTGATGCGCGGGACGCGGCGCTTTTTCCCCCGGCACGCCCGCTTCCCGCTTCGGCAGGGGATCGCCAACCTCTTCCGGCCGCACAATCAGACGGTGGCCGTGACGCTGGCGATCGGCTTCGGCGTCTTCCTCATCGCCACGCTCTATGTGGTCCAGCGCAATCTGCTGGACCAGATCGTCATGGAGACCCGACCCGACCGTCCCAACCTGCTGCTGTTCGACGTCCAGCCGGACCAGGACGAAGGTGTGGCGACCCTGCTGGAGGCACGCGGGGCTCCGGTCCTCCAGCGAACGCCGATCGTGCCCGCTCGGCTCATGCGACTGGGGGATCGGACCGTCGAGGAGGTGCTGGCCGACACCGTCGGGCCGCGGGTTCCGCGCTGGGCGCTGCTGCGCGAGTATCGCCACACGTACCGGGACACGTTGGTCGGTTCCGAGCGACTGATCGCGGGTGACTGGTTCGCGGCTGAACGAGTGCCCGCGGCCGAGGGCGCGGACCGAATCGCGGCCATCTCGATCGAGGAGAGCGTCGCCGAGGAGCTGCGTGTGTGGGTCGGCGATCGCATCGGCTGGGACATCCAGGGCCTCCCGCTGGAGACCGAGATCACCAGCGTGCGGCGCGTGGACTGGGCGCGTTTCGAGCCCAACTTCTTCGTGGTCTTCGAGCCGGGGTCTCTGGAACAGGCGCCTCAGAGCCTCGTAGTGCTGAGCCGAGTCGACGACCCGATCGGTCGCGCGGAGGTCCAGCGCGATCTGGTCCTCAGCTTCCCCAACGTGGCGGCGATCGATCTCACGATCATCCTCGACGCGATCGACGCGGTGCTGAGCAAGGTGGCGGTGGCCATCCGCTTCATGGCGCTGTTCAGCATCGGCAGCGGCCTGGTCATCCTCATCGGTGCCATCGCGACCTCGCGTTATCAGCGGATGCGCGAATCGATCACGCTCAAGACGCTGGGCGCCCGATCGAAGACCATCCGGCGTATTCTGGCCACCGAATATTTCGCACTTGGGTCCTTTGCCGGGCTGGCCGGCGTCGGCCTCGCCGCGATCGCCGGCTGGCTCGCCGTGACCTTCCTGTTCGAGCTACGCTTCGACCTGCCGGGTCTCGCGCTCGTCGGTCTTTGGGCAGGCACGGCGCTTCTGACCACGCTGATCGGGCTGGCCAACAGTCGCGATGTCTTGCGACGCACTCCCCTGGCCGGCATGCGTGAGCTGGCGGAGTAAGGAACGCGACTTGCCCTGGTCAGCCAGCGGA
>CAYGCC010000176.1:0-2229 GCA_964348165.1 uncultured Gemmatimonadota bacterium
AGCCACGCTCCGAGCGGCGCGTGCGCTTGGTGCCCCACTCGGCCGCCCCTATCGAGTAGTCCACCAGAAGAGCGAGTACAGCGGCTGGAATAGCTCCGAGGAGAATCAGTCGCGTGTTCGAGAGCGCCAACCCCCGCACGATGAATTGACCCAGCCCTCCGGCGCCGATAAAGGCCGCCAGGGTCGCGATCCCCACCCCGATGACCGCCGCCGTACGGATGCCCGCCAGAATCACGGGCGCGGCTAGCGGTACTTGGACGATCAGGAGCTGCTGACGCCGGTCCATCCCGATCCCCAGCGCCGCCTCCTGGATCTCGGGCCGGATTCCCTCCAAACCCGTGAGCGTGTTTCGCACAATGGGCAAGAGCGCGTACAGCGTGAGAGCGATGATCGCCGGCAACGCGCCGATGCGCTCGAGCAGCGCCAGTAGGAAGGCGAGCATGGCCAGGCTCGGGATCGTCTGGAGCATTCCTACGGCGCCCAGCAACGGGTTACGTATCCACCTTACACGCGCCGCAAGAACACCGAGGGGAACACCCAGTACGATGGCGACACCAGTGGATAGGCCCGTAAGTATCAGGTGCTCCCCCGTACGGAGCCAGAGTTCTGGAAGTCTCGCCGCCAACAAATCGATCACGGCGTATCACTCTCGAAGTACGCTCGGAACTGACTGACCTTCCGCGCCGGTTGCTCGAATAACTGGCGCACGAAGTCGCTAGCGGGACGGCGTAAGACCTCCTCTCTCGTCCCGACTTGCTCGAGGCGTCCGGCGTGCAGGATCGCCACACGGTCCGCAAGCGTCAGGGCCTCGAAGATATCGTGTGTGACGAAGACAATCGTCTTGCCCAATCGCTCCTTGAGCTTGAGCACTTCCCGCTCGAGCGTGTCACGCGTCAAGGCGTCCAGTGCGCCAAACGGCTCATCCATGAGCAGGTAGTCCGGATCCGCGGCCAGCGCGCGAGCCACGCCCACCCGCTGTTGCTGGCCGCCGGAAAGCTCATCGGGAAACCTGTCCGCGTACTCGTGCGGTGGGAGTCCCACGAGATCGATTAGCTCCAGCGCACGCCGGTCACGCCGCTCCGAGGACCAGCCGAGCAAGCGCGGCACGATGGCGACGTTTTCTTGAATCGTCAGATGTGGGAAGAGGCCGATGCCTTGAAACACGTAACCGATCGATCGTCGGACCGACACGGGATCACGATCGAGCACGTCTTGGCCGTCGAGGATGATAGTACCGGTGGTCGGCTCGATCAGCCGGTTGACCAACTTGAGGGCGGTGGTCTTTCCTGACCCCGAGGAGCCTAGGAGAACGAGGGTTTCACCTTCCCGCACCTCCAGCGATAAATCCCTGACCGCGTAACTCCGCCCCCTGTCATACGACTTGCTCACGTTGTCCAGAACGATCACGGCGAACTCTTAATCCTTCTGGAACTCGTAAACCGCAAGCAGGCCGTGTGCAGCGCCAAGTCCCTGCTGGAGATCCATCTCCAGGTTTCGGAGGATATACCCGAGTTGCGGTTCCACGACGTTTGCCCGCGGATCGCCCATGCGGAACCACTGGACGTTGCGGACGACGTTTCGGATGGTGCGAATCGCCCCCTGCACCGGGTCCGGATACTCCTCCGGCGGCGGCCGACGGAGCCACTCGGCATCGTCCCAGCGCTCTAGTGCCTCGATCGCCGCATACACGACGGCATTCCAGGCCATCTGGAACGATTCAAAGAACCCGTTGATTGCGGTGAAACCCGGCTTTGGGGCGTAGTCGAAGAGCAGAGACTCTAGGTCCGTCCTGCGGTCGAGCTCATGGAGACAGTTGACCGAGGCGCGGATCGGCTGTGCTCTCGGGTTGAACTCGCCAGTGTTCATATGGCGCCCCACGAGGACCGACCGATCGCGCAGATCGGCTTTGGCAACACGTCCACCTTTCTCCTCGATGATCTCGCGCATGAACACATCGAATTCGTCCGCTCCCCAGTAGCGCAGCGGGAAGCGCTCCACCTCCACCTTATCAAGCATGTCTG
The DNA here is from genome assembly GCA_964348165.1 of uncultured Gemmatimonadota bacterium. Lineage (GTDB taxonomy): Bacteria > Gemmatimonadota > Gemmatimonadetes > Palauibacterales > KS3-K002 > CAYGAJ01. The sequence goes on from CAYGCC010000176.1 coordinate 2,022, forward strand.
CCGGGTAGAGATAAGACATCGAGTACTGGCGCATGTTCTTCTCGTCCGTGGGGCTATCCCAGTGGCATTGCCACTCGAACGAGTACCGCCCGATCAAGTCGGCTACGAGGATACACGAACCCTCGAAGTGATCGTAAATACACTCGATCAACCCGCGTAGCTCGTCGTCCCGTAGGTGACAGAGAGAGCCGTATGACGAGAAATAGAT
>CAYGCC010000177.1:0-25132 GCA_964348165.1 uncultured Gemmatimonadota bacterium
CGCCGTGAAGGTGGGAAACCGCTCCGCCACGAAGCCCCCAGGACCGGACGGCCGCAGATGGAAGACGGGGTGGCCGGTGGCTTTGATCGCTCCGGACAGTTGCGGCAGAAGCTTCCCCGTCCAGGCGCCCGCGGCCGCGACCACAGCATCGGCGGCGTGCTCCCGGCCCTGATCGTCTCGGACTCCGCGCACTCGCCCACCCGCGTCGAGCAGTGAGACGACCCGGCGGTTCTCCAGCACCTCAACTCCCCGCCGCCGCGCCTCCCGGGCCAGCGCTTCCACCACCCGTCCGCTCTCAGCGTAGCCGCCCTTGGCGTGGAAGAAGCCATCGACGTAGCGGCCGGGCCTCCAGGCCGGAAACCGTCGCGCGATCGCCTCCGCGTCCAGACGCTCGGGTAGGTGGCCGCGCTTCAACAGTAGCTGCCAGCTTTCGAACTCGAAGCCCCCGGGCTCCATCCGGTCACGGCAGATCATCAACACGCCGGTCTCGTGATAGAGGGGGCCGAGCCCCGCCTTCTCCCAATCGCGGTTCCAGGTCAGCCAGCCCTCGCGCGCCACCTCCATCAGCTCCATGTACGCTTCATCCGGCCCGTATTCCATTCGGATGACCTTGCTGATGTCGGTGCTGGCGGCGAGTGGATGAGGCAGGTGGCCCGCGTCGATGACGCAGACACGGTGGCCCCGGCCGTCGAGCTCAAGCGCGGCGGTCAAACCAAACACGCCTCCTCCGACGACGCTGATCCGTTGTCCGCTCATTCGGCCGACCTCTGAGACGCGCTCAACCTCCCGGCGGCGGTGCCTGGCCGCCGCCAACCCAAGATCGCGAGCCGGTCCGACCCGACACAACCCGAACGCTTGACTCTCGCTTGTCCAAGGCCGCCCAACTTGCGTACGCGGTGGGGAGATCCCCCGCGTCGCACCGCACGCCGGAACGGCGCAGGCCGCCGCCGAGCGCTGCGCAGTCGGACAGCACCAGGAGGTCCGAAGATGCGCGAGCCGAACGTTGCCTTGAGACCCGACACGGGCCGGGAGCTTCCGCCGGTGTCGCATTCGATCAAGACGGCGCTCCTCGCACTACAGGAGTACACCATCCTGACGCTCAAGACGATACGCGCCGTGTTCCATCGCCGGTTCTACTGGCGCGATACCGTCGAGCAGATGGATCTGATCGGCGTAGGCTCGATCTGGATTGTTCTTCTGATCGGGTGGTTTACCGGAATGGTGCTCGCGCTCGAGGGCTCGATCCAGGCGGGCGATTGGAGCAGCACCAAGATGCTCGGGCGGCTGCTCGCCGGGTCGGTAGTGCGGGAGCTGGGACCGGTGATCACCTCGCTGGTCGTAGCCGGACGAGTCGGCTCGAGCATCGCGGCTCAGATCGGCGCGATGAAGGTCACAGAGCAACTCGACGCCCTCTGCGTCATTGGGACGGACCCCATCCGGAAGCTGATCGCGCCGCGTTTCGTCGCGGCCATCACGATGCTGCCCGTACTGGTGATATTCGCCGACATCATGGCGATACTCGGAGCGCTATTCGTCGCAACCCTCACTTTCGACATGGCGCCGCACGCCTACTTGCGATCCGTGGGCCTAACCCTAGGCGAATCGGGGTTCCTTTTCTTCATCCCCAAGGATCTGCTCGCCGGGCTGATCAAACCCTTTTGCTTCGGCGGCATCATCGCGATGACGGCCGGCTATTTCGGGCTGCGCACTAACGGGGGCGCCGACGGCATCCGAGCGAGCACCACGCGGGCCGTCGTCACCGCCGCCGTGCTCATCCTCGCGGTGGACTACCTGCTCACCCGGCTGTTCATGGTGCTGCTGTTCGGTTGAGGCGCCGCTGAGCTCAGCGCCTTTCCGGCCTTTGCGGCTCCAGCAGCACCTCGCCGAACTTGAGATCTTCGGCGGCGAGGACGAGCACCGTGCTCGGCAGGCCTTCGAGGCGCGCTTGCATCCGTTCGTAGTACTCGCGGAAACCATCCCCGGGTTCGGCGAGCCCCAGAAACACCAGATCGGCATCGCGCGAAGAGAATCTCAGAATCTCGGCGAACGGCCTATCGCCAGCGACGATCACCTCGAAGCGCGCGCCGGTGCGGCTGCGCTCGACGATCGCCTCCATGTTCTTGCGGACGCTTTCGGCGGCCGCCTGCGTGGGGACGACGATCTTCAAGGTGACCTCGGCGTTGCGCCAATCGAAGCTGGTCCGCAACAGATACGCGAGGATGGCCATGAGCCCGCCGTTGCGTTGCAACCCTCCCCACCAGACATCGATGCGCCTTCGCTCGCCGAACTGTCGCTCGGGATCGGCGTGGACGATGATCACGTTTCGCTGCGCGGCGTGGAAGTTCCGGATCATCTGGCAGAAGCGCTCGCGACTTTCCGGCTCCTCGCTGTCACCGAAGAGAATCGTGTTGGGCGCCAGCGAACCGAGACCGTAGGCGCTGACCAGTCGCTCGGCCCCGGCGTAGGGATCGGGCGCGGTGACCACGCGCACCAGGCCGCTCACGCCACGCTTGTACAGGTACTCGCGTATGGTGTCTTCGAGTGAATACTGTCGCGCACGGCTCACGTCCTCGTCGCTCAACACGGTGGAGACCGTGACCAGGCCGCGGTTGTGCGTGAGGGACGAGGCCAGGTCGATCAGGTGCCAGCGACGCGTCGGGGCGCCCGACAGCACCAGAAGATGGGGACGCCAGTTCTTGGGGTCGGGCGTCGCTGTGACCCGCAACAGGCCGGCGCGCGTGACCGCCATCCAGAGCCCGCGCCGCACGTCCCCCCAGGCCGCGGTCATCTCGCGCCGCTCGAGCCAGACGAAGATGCCCAGCACCACGATCGCGGCGACGGCCGTCGCCAACGGGTTGATCAACAGCATCACCGCGACGCAACCAACGGCACCCAGGAACGAGAGAAGCCAGTGGACTCGGAACTTCGGGCGATACGACGGGCTCCCCAGAAACTCCTCGGTCGCCGCCGCGAGGTTCACCGCGCCGTACGCCGTCAGGAAGAACATGGTGAGCACGGGCGCGATGTGATTGAGGTTGCCCAGCGAGACCGCGGCCAGCGCCACACCAAGCGTGAAGATCGTTCCCGCACGCGGCTCATCCGCCGGGCCGCTCCCCCGACCCAGAAAGCGAAGTGGGCGCGGGAGCACACCATCCCGCGCCAGCGCTTGCAGCACGCGTGGGGCGCCGAGCACGCTTCCTACCGCACTGGAAAGCGTGGCGCCCCAGACGCCGAGCAGGATCGCGTCGCCCCAGAAGGCCATGCGCCGCATGACCAGCGGGTCGGACAGGAGCGAGGCGGTATCGGCGCGGGTGGCGAGGATGACCGGCAGCGCCATATAGATGATGAAGCCAACGCCGATGGCGGCTATCGTGCCACGAGGCAGCGATCGGCCCGGATCTTTGAGATCGCCCGAGAGGTTGACGCCGGCCATGATCCCCGTGACCGCGGGAAAGAACACGGCGAACACTCGCCAGAACCCCTCGGATGTGGGGCCGGGAACGCTCAAACCCTGCACTTCGGCGTCGGGGATGGGCGACCCCAAAAGGAGTGAGACCAGCGACAGCCCGATGGCGGCCATGATGAAGTACTGGGCGCGGATCGCGACCCGCGCTGATGTCAGCGCCAGAACGGTCACGAGGACCGTCGTAACGATCCCGACCATCTTCTCGCCCAGCGCCGGGAACACGTTGACCATGCTCTCGGCGAACCCTACGGTGTACAGGGCGATGGAAAGCGACTGTGCGAGATAGAGCGGGATCCCCACGGCTCCGCCGGTCTCGAGGCCGATGGAGCGGCTGACCATGTAATAGGCGCCGCCAATCCTCACCCGCTGGTCGGTAGCGATCGCCGAAACGGAGAGCCCCGTGAGGAAGGTGATCGAGGTGGAGAGGGTGACGATGAGAAGCGTGAGCAGCAGACCGACGTTCGCCACGACCCAGCCGAGACGCAGGTACATGATCACGCCCAGGATCGTCAGGATCGAGGGCGTGAATACCCCGCCGAACGTTCCCAAGCCGCCTCCCCGTGGCTCTCCCGCCCGTTGAGGGACGGCCGCGCTCGAACTGGTGTCGATCGTACCTTTCATCGCGCCTTCAAGTGATTGCGCCGAGCACCGATTGTAAAGCCAGGCTCCGCGGCCCGCAGGCGACGAGTGAATTCGCCCGGCCGTTCGGGTGGGCCGCCGGCCCCTTGCGGAATCACGGCTGGTTGGGCAATTCGCCTCCGCCTGTTAGGTTTCGAGGCTGATACCGAGAGTGTTACCGCCCGCAGGCGGCGTTGCTCGACGCCGCCTGCGGCCGCCAAATGTGGGTGACGGTCGAGGAGGGACTGGATGTCAGCAAGACAGATCGTGGTGCGCGGCCTGGTTGCCGGCCGATCGGAGCGACCATCCTGGCGGTTTGGTTCTTCGTCATCGACACGATCGAAGGGCGGCCATTCTACACGCCGGCTCTCCTGGCGAGCAACCTCGCCCACGTGGAAGGCGTGGACCGATCCGTCGCCCTCATCACGCTCTACACGGTGCTTCACTACCTGGCGTTCTTCGCCGTGGGCCTCTTGGCGGCTTGGGTGATGAGCCGCCTCGAAACGTGCCCGTCATTGCTGCTGGGACTGGTGCTCGGCTTCGTGCTCTTCGACCTCGTTTTCTACCTGAGCCTCGTGCTCACCGGCGTGGACGTGGTGGACGAATTCGGCTGGCCGGAGGTGCTATCCGGCAACCTGCTGGCCGGCGTCGGGCTGATGGGGTACCTGCATTACAGCCTACGGTTACGCTCCCCCAGCTGGCTCCAGACCCTGGCCCAACACCGTATCGTGCGCGAGGGCGTGGTGGTCGGCGTCCTCGGCGCAATCGCGGTCGCCGTGTGGTTCTTGATCTTCGACCTGTTCCGTGGGCAGATCTTCTTGACTCCCGGCGCACTGGGCTCGGCGGTCTTCTACCGCATCGGTAGCGCGGCCGAGGTCCAGGTCGGTCTGTTGACGGTGGCGGGTTACACGATCGTCCATTTCGCCGCCTTCATCCTGGTGGGTCTGGTCGCGGCGGCCATCGCCGTCGAGGCCGAGAAGACTCCGCCGCTGCTCCTGGCCGGCGTGCTCATCTTCGCCACTTTCGAGGCCTTCTTCCTGGGCGTCGTCGCCGAGTGGCTACTTGGGGTCATCGGCTGGGTCTCCATCGGCTTGGGAAATCTGCTGGCGACGGTGGTGATGGCCACCTACCTGTTGCGGGCGCACCCGGAGCTGCGGGCGGCGCTGGGGCGACCGACGCTGGCGGGTGAAGACGTGGAGCTCGAACCGACCGAGGCGCGGGATCGCCTCTGATTCGGACTACTCTTACCGCTAGGCCCGCCGGCGGAATCGACTCGCCGAGTTAGCATGCGCTGGTGGTGCGCGGCCCAGACAAGCCCCTGGGAGTGGAGCTGGCAGCCCTACCCCGGCGTCTGGGTCTTTATACTTCTACTGGGCGTGGGCTACGCCGTCCTGGCCCGGAAGGTCGGCACGTCACCCCTGCGATCGCTTCGGGCCGCGAGCTTCTTGTCCGGCTTGCTGGCTTTGTGGGTGGCCCTCGACTGGCCGTTGGGCGCCCTGGGCGCCGGTTATCTGGCCAGCGCCCACATGGTGCAGTTCCTGCTCATCGCGCTCGTGTCGCCGCCGCTCATCCTGTACGGTTTGCCGCCCTCCGCCTTCGAGCCGCTGGAGCGGCACGCCCGCCTGCACCGCGCGCTGCGCCTGCTCACGCACCCGCTGGTCGCGATCGCCGTGTTCAACCTCGTGCTGGTGGCCACCCATTGGCCCCAGGTCGTCGATGGTCTGATGGCGTCGCAGCTCGGCTCTTTTCTTCTCGACATGGCCTGGTGGGGTGCCGGGCTGACGCTCTGGTGGCCCCTATGCGCACCCGTCCCCCGGCGTCCCGGCTTCACTTACCTGTATCGCATCGGGTACCTGATCCTGGCGACGATTTTGAACACGCCGGCGTTCGCGCTGCTCACCTTCAGCGAGCTTCCGCTCTACGCCACCTATGAGCTGGCGCCGCCGGTCGGCGGCATCTCGACGCGGGCCGACCAGCAAGTGGCCGGCTTTCTGATGAAGATCGGCGGCGCGCTGGTCTTTTGGACGGCGATCACCATCCTCTTCTTCAGGTGGTACGGTTCCGAGCAGCGGGAGGAGCCAGCCAGGACCTAGAGGCGCTAGACGCCAATCGAGAGCCGCTGTCCCCAAAGGTCAAGGCAGTGTGTTCTCGACGCGTTGGAAGGGCGCCGCGACACGTTCGGCTGCGTAGGGGCTGTAGCTATAGGTCAGGCCGTACTGGTCGTGTCTCACACCGTTCTCGTTCCCCATGTCCAGAACGAGCTGGTAGCGAGCGACCGCCTCCTCGCGACGTCCCAAGAGATCGAGCATGTGGCCCTGCCAGATGAGGGCCATGGCCCGCCTGTCTGGGTCCCCCACCGTCTGGCCGAGCTGTTCCAGCTTCACGAACGCCCGTAAAGCTTCCGTGTAGTCTCGCGTGTCGTAGAGAGCGAACCCGACCCGCAGCAAATATGAAGGCTCGTCGATCTGCTCGAGCCAAGAGGGCTGGTATTCGTCGGTGATTTGCCGGCTGCCCCTCTTGCCCCAGCCAGCGGCCTTGAGCGCGTAGAGGGGAGAGCCTTTCCAGCGCGCCCGCCAGGCAACCAGACGCTCCTTGTAGCTGGCGATGCTCGCTGGGTCAACGGGGGTGAGGCCTCGAACGAACGCCTCGAGCTCGCCGAAGAAGACACCCGGGTTCTCGTCGTAGACGGAGTGACCCGCATCTTCGATTTGGACCAGGCGAGCGTTGGGATGGTTGCGCGACAGGATCGTTGGCTTCGCATCCCCCCAGGTCAGGTCAAACTTGCCCTCCAGTATCAGCGTGGGGATCGGGTTGTGGTCGAACGCTCCAGTCAGATCCACCTTCTGCATGCTCTGATTCATGATCGGGTTGAAGTCGGCGTCCTGAACCCACTCGTACAGAGCGATCCGAGCGAGCTTCTCCGGCGTCGGTTTATAGAAGTGTTGCCGCTTCCAGTCGCCGTTAATGTGGTTGTTATAGACGAGAAGCTGGATGTACTTCTGGCGTGGCCAGCCCTCCCGATCCCGCATCTCGCCGAGCTGCGCCCGGATCTCCCGCATCCGGTCGAGCTCCGCCGGTGTTATGAAATCGTGCTGTCGGGACGGACCCAGATCGGCCCACATCCCCGGGCTGGCGCCCACGAGAACCAGACCGGCGACGTTTTCGGGGTAGGTCGTCGTATAGTATTGTGCCAGGAACCCACCGTACGAGAACCCCACCAGCACCCAGTGGTCGACTCCCAGCGCCTTTCGCAGCGCCTCGAGATCCGATACCGCTTGTTCGACGGAGTACCCATCGGGACCGGGTTGGTAGTCGGACAGCCCGGTGCCACGCTGATCGTAATAGATGACGCGACTGTAGTTGCGTGCCCGCCCGAACCACGGGTGAAAGTAGTGGTGGGTGCCGCCCGGCCCTCCGTTGATCAGGACGAGTGGCGTGCCCGAACCCTCCAGCTCCACGTGAAGCTCGGCGTCGCCGACATCGACGCGTCGCATCGTCAGATCGAGCTGCTCCTCCCATCGTTGCGTATTCGGGATCTCGGTGATGGGCCCTTCCTCCAGATGAACGACGCTGTCGAAGACGGAAAGGCGCGCCGGCGCCTGAGCCCGGGCTTCGACCGCATCGAACGCAACGATCGAGAGTGCAGGCAGGAGAATCGCACCCAACCGCCAGGCGTTGATCATCGTTCGGTGCTCCCGTGCGGAAGACGAGTGGTGCAGAAGGTTGGGGCCGTTGAGTCTTCGACTCCAGTAATTGGACGCGTCGCAGCTCCCCGGCGGTTGCGTTCGATCGGCGAGCTGTTACCCGGCGGCGTACGTGGCGCCGTGCGGGAAGACGTGGAAGAGGATGATCAGCGCGATAACCACCGCGATGGCCAGGGTGAGGGGCGCCACGAACACCCCGCTGAAGATGGGGCTGTCGAAGCGCAGGTGCATGTAGAACATGACCACCAGTGCGAACTTGGCGCCGGAGAGCACGACCAGGATCGGAACCAGCACGGGTCTCATCGCCGGGATATAGAAAACCGCAACCTCGGCGGCGGTGATGACCGTGAGGATCAGCCCGATCGTGACGTAGAACTGCCAGCGCGGGTGGGCGTGTTCCTGCGACTCGGTTATTGTACGGCGCGGGACTCCCTCCGCCTTGCTGTGGCTCGCGCTCATTCCGCCTCCATCACGGGATCAGGTAGACCAGGGTGAAGATCACGATCCAGACGACGTCCACGAAGTGCCAGTAGAGACCGGCCATCTCGACCTTCAGCGCGTCCGCCGGCCCGATCTTGCCGCGCAGCGTCAAAACCCACAGCGTCAGCAACCAGATCACGCCCACTGACACATGAGCGCCGTGAAAGCCGGTGAGCACGAAGAACGACGAGCCGAACACGTTGGCCTGGATGGTGAGGCCCTCGTGGACGAAGGTGGTGAACTCGTACGCCTGGAAGCTCAGAAAGATCAAGCCGCCCAGCGCTGTGGCGAGGATCCAGGTCAGGGCGCCCGCCCGGTTGCCGCGCTGCACGGCGCTCAGCGCCAGTACCATCGCCAGCGAGCTCGTGAGCAGCACGAACGTGCTGACGCTGGTGACCGGGATGTCCAGCACCTCGTGCGGGTACGGCCCCGAGACGGCGGCGCCCTTGTAGACCATGTAGGTCGAGATCAGGCTGCCGAAGAACAGCGTCTCGGACCCGATGAAGGTCCAGAAGCCCAGCTTGCGGCTGTCCAGGCCGGTCGCAGTCGGCGCATGGTGTGCGGCGCTCTCCATCACCCTCGTTCGGTCTCCCTTAGTGAGCCCCGGCCGGGAACGCCGGCTGGAACGCCCAGCTGAACACGCAGAAGCCGGTGAACCCGAGCCCCAGCAGCGGCACCCACCACACCCCGGTCATCACGAGAATCCAGGTCAGGCTGATCCCCATCGCGGTGAGCATGGGCCAGACAGAGGGGCTGGGCATGATCGGCTCGACCTCGGCGGGCGGTTCAGCCTCGGCCGGCTGCGTCCAGAGCGGCTCACGGCTACGCACCTGCGGAATCTCGGCGAAGTTGTAGTGCGGTGGCGGCGAGGAGATCGACCACTCGAGCGTCGGCGCCTCCCAGGGGTTGGCCGGCGCGGTCGCGCCTTTGCGGGCGCTGTGCACGATGTTCCACAAGAAGATCAAGCTGCTGAGCGCGAAGATGAAAGCGCCCACCGTGGAGGCCATGTTCCAGTCGCCCAGGTTGAGATCGGCCGGATAGGTGAAGACGCGCCGCGGCATCCCGAACAGGCCACTGAGGTGCATGGGGAAGAAAGTGAGGTTAAACCCGACGATGAACGTCCAGAAGTGCCACTTCCCCAGCACCTCGCTCATCATCCGCCCGGTGACTTTGGGGTACCAGTAGTAGAAGCCGGCGAACAGTCCGACGATGGCGCCGCCGACGATCGTGTAGTGGAAGTGCGCCACGACGAAGTACGAGTCGTGCTGCTGCAGATCGACGGGCGCCGAGGCGTGCATGATCCCCGACAGGCCGCCGACCGTGAAGATCGCCAGCAGCCCGATGGCGAAGAGCATCGCCGTCGTGAAGCGGATCGAGCCGCCCCACAACGTCCCCAGCCAGTTGAAGATCTTCACGCCGGTTGGGATGGCGATGATCATCGTGCTGGCCACGAAGAACGAGTCCGCGATCGGGCCTAGCCCGGTGGTGAACATGTGGTGGCTCCACACGCCCCAACCGATGAAGCCGATCAGCACCCCGGCGTAGACGACGACCGGGTAGCCGAACAGCGGCTTTTTCGAGAAGGTGGGCACGACATCGGAGATCATGCCGAAGGAAGGCAGAATCAGGATATAGACCTCCGGGTGGCCGAAGATCCAGAACAGGTGTTGCCAGAGCACCGGGTCGCCGCCGGCCGTCGGCACGAAGAAGTTCGCCCCGAAGAAGCGGTCGAAGGCCAAGAAGATCAGCGCCACGGCGATCACCGGGATCGCCGTGACCAGGATCCAGCTGGTCACGAACGTCATCCAGGTGAACAGCGGCATGCGCATCAGCGTCATACCCGGCGCCCGCAGATTGATGATCGTCGTAATGAAGTTTATCCCGCCCAGCAGCGAGCTCAGGCCGACGATCGATAAGCCCAGCACCCAGAAATCGACGTTCGCCCCCGGCGAGAATTGCGTCGACGTCAGGTTGGCGTAACCGACCCAGCTGGTGTTGGGGGCCGCCCCGAACAAGAAGCTCGAGTTCAGATAAAGACCGCCGAACAGGAAGACCCAGAAAGAGAGGGCGTTCAGGCGCGGGAAGGCGACGTCGCGGGCGCCGATCTGCAGCGGAACGACGTAGTTGAAGAAGGCGACGGCCAGCGGCATGGCCACCAGGAATATCATCGTGGTGCCATGCATGGTGAACAGCTGATTGTACGTTTCCGCGTCCAGAAACTTGTTCTCCGGCACCGCAAGCTGGATGCGGATGAGCAGCGCCTCGATGCCGCCGATGATGAAGAAGAACAGCGCCGCCGACCCGTACATGATGCCGATCCGCTTGTGATCGACCGTCGTGATCCAGCTCCAGATCGTCGGCCCGAGTCCGCGCGGATCCGTATAAAGCGCCGCCGCGGCGCTCCGGCCCGCCGCCTTTCCGTGCGCTGCCGTCTCCGTCTTCGCGCCCACGCCCTAGTTCGCCTTCCTATCCGACATCAGTTCCCTCCGACTCGCCCAGCCGCCCGACTATCGCAGGCTCGCGAGGTACGCCGTCACCGCCTGGAGCTGCTCATCCGTCAGCCCCGTCGGCGGCAAGCCGCCGCCGCCCGCTGCGACCCCCGGCATCTTGACGCCCGGCTTGAAGCGCGCCGGATCCCGGATCCAGGCGACCAGGTTCTCGGGCGTGTTCTCGAGCAGGCCCGCGCCGATCGTCGTCCGCGCGCCCAACCGGGTCAGGTTGGGTCCGATGGCACCCTGCGCGCTCGTCCCCGCGATCGCGTGGCAGGCGATGCACGTGCTCCGCAGGAAGATCTCGCGCCCCTGATCGGCCAGGCTCCCCGAGTCGGGCGCCGCCGGCATTTGCATCCGGCGTACCCAGTCTTGGAAGCTGGCCTCATCCTCGGCGATCACCCTCAACCCCATCAAACCATGGGAGGGACCGCAGAACTCCGCGCACTGCCCCGAGTAGATGCCCAGCTCGTCCACCGTGAACGTGAGTCGGTTGACCTTGGGCCCGGGCCCGTCCGGTTCTCGCACCCACGGATTCAGATCGCGCTTTCCACCCAGCCGCGGCACCCAGAAGGAATGGATGACGTCGCCGGAGCGCAGCTGCAGATCCACCCGGCGACCGACGGGCAGGTGCAGCTCGTTGGCCGTGACCACACCCTCCGCTGGGTAGCGGAGCTCCCACCACCACTGGCGGCCGATCACCTCCACCACCAGCGCATCCGAGCCCGGAGCGGCCTGGGTGCGAAAAACCGTCTGGACGGTGGGTATCGAGATGAGGACCACGATCACCGCCGCGCCCAACGTCCAACCGATCTCGAGCCCCAGATGACCGCGCGTCTGCGTCGGCTCCGGACCGCCCGGCCGCGCCCGATAGCGGATCAGGACATAGCCGAGAACACCCCAGACCAGGACCAGGATGATCAGGGTCCAGATGGTCACCAACCGGTAGAGGCTCTGGATGGCCGACCCGAAGTCGCCGGTCACCGGGTCGATGGTGCTCTGAGGATAGTCGCCGCCACACCCGGCCAGGATAGCCGGGAGAGCGAAGCCGAAAATCGTAATCAGGTTAAGCAGGCGTCGGCCCAGCCGGGCCGTTTGGTAACCAACCCTGCGCACGTCTTATCCTCAATGGGGTGGAATCGAAGCTTCCGACTCGGTGCAAACGATACACATTATTATTCAATTTGCAACTGCTGGCGGAAGTTGCCGAGCTAGTCGGATAGGCGGGTTACGCGACCTAACGGGCAACGCCCCCGCGCGGTGGACTGGCTCGTCCGCCCGCCGCTTCAGCGGCTTTCACCCGCCGCGCGTCTTTGCGCGCAGACCCCAGCCTCATCACAACCCGAGAATTCCAGGCGGGGCGCCACGCACCCCCTCTTCCTCTGGGGCTGCTGAGGCGTCGTCGGCGGCGCTGAGACGGTCAGATTGACCGGTCCAGACGGATAGCGGCCACCCGATCTTGCAATCTGCACCTGCGGAAAGGCCGTCCCGTAAGGTTTCACGTGCTGAACCCGCTGGCACGCAACTTGTACCTTGGAACACACGGCGGGCGACCCCCAACCCGCCCCGCCACCCACTCCCCCGCAAGAAAAGAAACGCAACTCGAGCGCTCTGCTTGCGCCCCCGCCCGCGAGCGGTGGTCACCCAGCGGTGTCGCCGGTACTGCAACAAGGGGTCTTACCATGATTAGAGTCCGTTCTCGCGCTGCTCTGGGTCTCGGCCTGGCCGCCATTCTGGTGACGGCTGCTCCAGTCTTCCCGCAAGAGGGGGCGCCGGACCTGCCGACGCTGTCCCTCGACTCGCTGTTGAATATCCGGATCAGCTCGGCTTCCAAGTACGAACAGCTTTCCGATGAGGCCCCAGCCTCGGTGACGATCATCACGGCCGAGGATATCGAACGCTTCGGCTACCGGACGATCTACGAGGCGCTAACCAGCGTGCCGGGCTTTTATGGGAGCTACGACCGCAACTATGCGTATGTGGGAGCGCGAGGCTTGAGCCGTCCGACGGACTACAACAACCGCTTCCTGTTGATGTTGGATGGGCACTCGTGGAACGAGAACTTCTACGACTCGGCGTTCCTGGGGACGGCTTTCGGGCTCAACCTCGACTTCGTCGAACGGATCGAGGTAGTCCGTGGACCGGGCTCCGCCCTCTACGGCAGCAACGCCATGTTCGCGGTGGTCAACGTGGTCAGCAAGTCGAGCGCTTCGCTCGCCGGGCTCCAAGTCACGGGCGAGGCCGGAAGCTTCGGCGTACGTGGCGGAGCTGCGACCTTCGGGCGTCAATTCACGAATGGTCTCGACATCGTGGCGACGGCCTCCGTTTCCGACGCCGAGGGACAGGATCTCTACTTCGCCGAATTCGACGATCCGCTCACCAACAGTGGCGTAGCCGACGGTCTCGACTGGGACAGGAGCTATGGCCTGCGTGCGATCGCCAGCTACAAGGCGTTCAGTCTCGCCGTGCATGCCTCGTCCCGCGACAAAGGGATACCGACGGGATCGTGGGAGATGCTTTTCAACGACGACGCGGCCAGAACGCGCGACGCACGGATGTACGCCGAACTCAAATTCGAGCATGACTTCGACGCCACCAAGAACCTGAGCATTCGAGGCTCTTACGACTCGTACAGCTACGCGGGCGGCTATCCCTACGAGGAGCCCTACGGGCTATGGGTCGACTCCACCGACGGTCGCTGGTTGGGAGGAGAGGCGAGATTCCGTTGGGATCCCGTACCCGCGAATCGGCTGCAGTTCGGCGCGGAGTTGCGGCACCATTACCGCTCCGACTACAGGAGCTACGACCTGCTCGACTCCTACCTCGTCGACGACTTCCCGTTCACCGTGTCCTCGGCCTACGCACAGAATGACCTGCAGCTGACCTCGAATCTGGCGTTCACGGCAGGCGTCCGGGTCGATCATTATTCGGACGTCGGTACCGCCATCACGCCCCGTGGCGCGATCGTCTATCACCCGTTCGAGACCAGCACGGCGAAATTGCTCTACGGAGAAGCCTATCGTGCGCCGAATCGCTGGGAGTTCTACTACGAGGAGCCGAGCGAGTTCAAGAGAAATCCGGACCTCAAACCCGAGACGATTCGGACATTCGAATTCGTCTGGGAGCAGCGCGTCATCGACGGGCTCTTCGGCTCAGTATCGCTTTACAACTACACCGTTAACGATCTGATTAATGAGACGGTAGATCCGGAAGATGATCTCAGCGTATATCAAAACTTCAATCACGTACACTCCAGTGGAGTGGAGCTTGAAATGACCGGGCGCTTCCCGTCGGGCTTCGGCGGCTTCGCAAACTACACTTACCAGCATGCGAGGGATCACGATGGCGCGCCCTTGACCAACTCGCCACGTCATCTCATGCGAGCCGGACTCTTTTACCCGGTCATTCCCTGGGTCACGGCGGCGGTCAACGTCTCGTTCGATGATGAGCGGCTGACCGTCCAGGATACGAAGACCGACTCGTATTTCCTGACCCATCTGACCCTGTCGACCACGGAGTTGGTGGGCCGACTGCGGGCTTCATTCTCGATTCGCAATCTGTTCGACAGTACGTATATGACGCCGGGAGGCTTTGAGCATACGATGCCAGCAATCGAACAGGACGGACGCCACTTACGACTAATACTGCGCGCTAGCTTCTGATCCGGCACCCACGGCATAAGAGGAGCTTCAATGAAAGACTCCACCTGCCGCGGTGCCGCGATGCGCGCCAACCGAGACGCACCCTTCGGTTCAGCGGGAGAGAAATGCCCGCGAACTCGCCGGTCCCGACGCTGGTGGCTGGGCATCGCAATCGTCCTGGCCACGCTGCCGCGTCCTCTCCTTTCGCAGGACATGACGGTGCCGGTCGACCTGCAGGTCACTCTGATCTCCAAGATCCTGGCATTCGACCGACAGCTTGAAGAACGCGCCGGCGACGAGATCGTGGTGGGTATCGTGTATCAGCGGCTTCACCGGCCCTCACTCAACGCGATGGACGCGGCGATGGAGGCCTTCGAAGCCGGCATCGCCGACCCGAAACCCGGCTGCCGGCTTCGATTCCTGCCCATCGAGATCAGCGACGAACTGGTCCTGTCGGCGGCGATCAAGGAACATGCGGTCGATATCCTCTATATCACACCGCTTCGAGCTGTCCGAGTCGCGGATCTTCTCAAGGCGACGGAGGACGAGAGTATCCTCACGTTCACCGGCGTCGAGCGGCACGTTCGTGAAGGCGTCGCCGTAGCGATCGTCTCTCGTGGCGGCCGACCCAGCATTCTCCTCAACCTCTCGGCGGCGAAAGCGCAGGGTGCGGA
Organism: uncultured Gemmatimonadota bacterium; assembly: GCA_964348165.1. Taxonomy (GTDB): domain Bacteria; phylum Gemmatimonadota; class Gemmatimonadetes; order Palauibacterales; family KS3-K002; genus CAYGAJ01. The sequence continues at coordinate 15,073 of CAYGCC010000177.1, forward strand.
TTTCAGCTCGCACTTTCTGGCCCTGGCGCAGATCATCGATGAGCCGCCCCAGGGTGAGTGATCTCATGTCTCGACGGCCACTGCTCTCCTGGATCCTCAGCGATCGCCGACTGAATACGGTGCAGGGCAAGTTGGCCGGTCTTTTCGCGATCGTGATCGGCGGCGTAGCGATCTTCATCTATCTCTTCTTCCCGGCAAAGCTCGAGCGTCAGGCGATCGGCGCCCTCGCCGCGAAGGCTGAAAGTGTCGGAGCGATGGCCGCGTTCACCACCGACGCCGCCCTGGTGTTCGATGACCTCGCCACAATGGGCGATGTGCTGGACGGTGTTCTTGAAAACCCGGACGTCATGTACGCCGAGATCGTGGACCGGGACGGAAACGTGCTCACCTCCCGTCGCTCCATGCGCACCGACGTCTTCATACCCAAGCGATCCCAAGCTGCGACAGCATTATCAGCGGACCGATCGAGCTACGAGGTCTACGCTCCCATTCGCTTCAACAGGCAACAGATCGGACACGTCTATATCGCCTTCTCAACCGAGCGCGTGCGTGAAGAGATCCGCGACCTTCAATATCTCGTCAAGCTGGTGAGCGCTTTGATCTTCTGCACGGGTCTGCTCGCGATCCTCGTCGTCAGCCGCGTCGTCACCGGATCGCTACGCCGAATCGCTGATACGGCCCAGCAGGTCGCGAACGGACAGCTCTCGCGGCGAGCCAGCGTGCCGTCACGAGACGAGGTCGGACAACTGGCCCGCTCCTTCAACACCATGATCGACCGGCTCGAATCGGCACAGAACGAGATGGAGCTTGTCAATGCCCAGCTCACGCAAATCCTCGACAGCCTGCCGGCGCAGGTCGGCGTGCTCGACCTGGACTTGCAATACCTTTACGTGAATCCGGCGGGAATCCCAGATGCGGTTGCGCGTGACCGGGTCATCGGCAAGGGTCCTGAAGACTACTGGGCCGCACGGGGCGTCGACTCGGATGTAGGGGCACGAACGCGTGAGGCGTTGCGGCGCTGCCTGGTGGAACGCCAGATGCTAACCCATGAGGAGACGCTGTGGACGGCCGACGGAGATGAGAGGCACCTGATCTGCGTCTACAGCCCGATGTTCGACACCGCAGGCGAGGTGACCCGGGCGGTCCACTACTTCGTGGACATCACCGAGAAATGGCTGGCGGAAAAGGCGCTCTTCGAGAAGGAGGAGCAGCTGGTACACGCACAGAAGATGGAAGCCCTCGGCCGCCTGGCCGGCGGCGTCGCCCACGACTTCAACAACCTACTCAGCGCCATCGTGGGCCACGCCGAGCTGGTTCTCATGGACCTGGAAGACGACCATGCCGCACGTAGCGATATCGAGGAAATCCGTCAGACAGTCGGCCGCGCTAGCCGCCTCACTCGCCAACTACTCGCCCTCAGCCGAAAACAGGTCATGGCACCGCGCATCCTGGATCTGAACGAAGTGGTGCGGGGTGTCGAAAAGATGCTGGGTCGGCTGATCGGCGAGGACGTCCAGTTCGAGGCTCGCTGCGGAGACGACCTCGGGAAGGTCCGGGCCGATCCGGGGCAGGTCGAGCAGGTTATCATGAATCTGGTCGTCAATGCCCGGGATGCCATGCCCACCGGCGGTTCCCTGGTGATCAAGACCGCCAACGTCGGCGAGAAAAGCTCCAATCGCGTTGCCGACCTGCGGCCCGGCGCTTACGTGTTGCTTTCGGTCAGCGACACGGGAGTGGGCATGGACGAGAGTACACGCGCGCGGATCTTCGAACCGTTCTTCACCACCAAAGCTCTGGGCGAAGGAACCGGGCTTGGCTTGGCTACCGTGTATGGCATCGTCAAGCAGAGCGGCGGGCATGTCACGGTCGCCAGTAAACCCGGAGTCGGATCGACCTTCAAGGTCTATCTCCCCTGCGTGACCTGCGAAGAGATAATGGCAGAGTCCGAGGACTGCACCGATGTCCCGCTCGCGGGCGACGAAACGGTGCTGCTTGTGGAGGATGACGACGGATTGATGCAACTGGCCCGCAGATCGTTGGAGCGCTTCGGTTACTCAGTCCTCACCGCCAACAACCCACTCTCGGCCCTGAGCATCGCCTGTTCGCACGACGGTCCGATCCACCTGGTCGTCAGCGACGTCGTCATGCCCGGCATGAGCGGCCCCGACCTGATCGAACGCATGGCGCCCCACCGCCCTGAGGCGAGAGTACTGTTCATGTCGGGCTACCCGGGAACCACGGCCGACTGCCAGCGGGTTCTGGACTCGGGCTTTGCGTTCTTGCAGAAGCCGTTCACACCCACAGAGCTGGCTTCCAAGGTCAGAAACATCCTCGACAGCCCCGCACCGTCAGACCTCCTCAGCGCCGCAATCCCCTCCTGAGATTCTCCCAGTTGGCGCGCCTCAGTTGGGCGCGTGCACCCCAAGACCGCGTCCGTAGTCGCGATCTCGGCCAATCGCCGGACCCGAGGGTTGCTCGGCCCGGTCGTTATCGACGCGAGCGATGAACTGGCGGATCGAGCCCGGGAACGGTTGCGTGCTGGCGTTCTTGCCGAACACGTCGGTGTACCAGATCTCGGGACCGTCGGCGTTGGAGACGCGGATGGAATTAATGTCGACAAAGCGACGGGCCCCGTTGAAGGCCGAGCGAGGGTCATCGAATGACAGGCTCGTAAGCGCGCCGCCTTGGGTCGACTCATCGCACAGTTCACCCCGGGCACGCTCGCCGTTCGCCGTGACCTCGAAACAGAGGTCGACGGTCCTGGCCAGCCCGTTGGGCATCGCGGGGTCGTAGTAGCGAGCCGGGAAAAGCACCTGGAAGTACGGGTTGAAAGAGACCAGCGTCTTCCCCTCGGCCGTGCGCACGCGGTCGGAGACCTCCCAGCTCTCGCGCAGGCCCCTCCCAAAGTTCGAGCTTTCCCCGTCCGGCACCAAGACGTACTCCTCGATGCAGGCCCGATCCGGAATCAGTCGGACACCGCCGCCGTTCGGCGAATTGGGCGGCGGAGGCACGGCCACGATCGTCCGATCGCGGTCGCACGCGCTGACGAACTCGCCCGGGTCGCCGATCGCCGTGATCATGGTGACGTGCACATGCGTGCCATCGGTGCATCGCGCGTGCAATGCCAACTCGTGTTTGTTGATGCCGAACGCGCCCGCCCCATGCGATCCCTGGTGCAGCTCGACCATCACGTCGCATTTCACCTCGAGCAGCGACGAGGCGGCATCGCTGCCGAAACGGAACGAAACGTCGTTCTCCCATTCGACCTTGTAGCCGACGTGGTCGGCGGGCAATGCCAGCCCGAAGGGCAGATCGCCCACTTCCTCATAGAGATTCGAGCCCCGCGGGTTGCGGCCGTGCTCGTGACCGAACGTGCACCCCGTCGCGGGGTCCACGGCCGGGTGCCAGGTGGGATAGCGCAGCCGATCCGGACCCACCACCGAATACGAGTTGTGAATCTCCCGGCTGCAGGAGTCGTTCGGCCCGGGCTGCCATTTGTCATAGCTCGCGGCGACGCCCGTGGCCTCACCCGGGTTGTCAGGCCCATGCAGATCGTCCTCGCACGACCAAACGATTAGCGCTGATAGCGCCAGTGCGACCAACCCCAGGTTGCGGAAGCGTCTGGCAAGCATACGGTGACCTCCTCTAATGCAGCGTCACGCCCAGGCCGAATTGAACCAGAGAGAGGCTGACCCCTTCCGCCTGGCGGTCGCCGTTGAGCTGAAGGTTGCCCCTCGGCACTGTGATGATTGCGCTGAGATAAGGTTCGACCGACGCGCGACGGCCGAGGCCGATTTCGATACCGCCGCCGATCAGGGGTCCGAAACCACTCGACGTCAGGTCAACCTCTCCGTCATCGATACGATACGCCACATAGCCCAGACCACCCTTCAGATGAAACGAGCCGTCCGGGTTGGGATACCAGTTGAGAATCGCGCTCAAAGAGCCCAGATACTCATCTATGTTCTCTTCGCCCCGGGTCCAGCCACTCAACTCCGCCCCGAAGCGTACGCTCCGCGTGATCGTGCCACCGAGGCCGCCGGTGGCCGTGAACGCGGCCTTGCGGTCGGCCTGACAGATGTCGCAACGGACATGGACCCAGCCGTAGCCCACGCCGACGCCCCACCAGAAGCCCTCGCGGGCGCGGGAGTCCTGGCCCTGGGCCGACTGAGCGGTTCCAGCCAGCGCGCCAGCGCATGTCAAGAGAGCTATGAAACTTCTCACCGTGACCTCAAGCGGGTTGGGGGTTGACGGTGGAACGTAGCGAGCCGTGGCGACTTCCGTGCCAAAGCCGCCGGCCGGCTAAATCCTTGGCTGAACGGCGGCTGCGGAACGGCCCCAACGGCCGGTTAGGTAATTTGTAGTCGGAATTGTAATTATTTGCAGCCCTTGCCGGACCGCTCAGTACCAACCCGTTGCGGATATCCCACAGTGCTTGCGCCGCCGCAGGGATCAGGGCGACCCACCCGGCGGCCTCGTACAGGCGCCGTCGAGCTCACCCGCTCGTCGGATCGATGGAAAGGCTGATACCGTTACGAGCGAACAGCGCCATCAGCTCTGGTCTGTCCACCGCAGCGCCGTAGGCCACCTCGGGCTCCACCTTCCCGCTCTGCACCAGCTGCAAGAAAGCATCGTTCAGCGTCTGCATCCCCTTGCCTCGGCTGGTCTGCATGATCGAGGGGATCTGATACGTCTTGCCCTCACGGATCAGGTTCGAGACCGCGGTGGTCACGAGCAAGAACTCCATCGCCGCCACGCGGCCCCCGCCCTTCGCCTTCACCAGCGCTTGAGAGATGACGCCTTTGAGGCTTTCCGCCAGCATCGTCCGGATCTGGCTCTGCTGTTCAGCGGGGAACTGATCGATGATTCGATCCACGGTCGAGGCCGCGGTTCGCGTATGCAGAGTGCCGAAGACCAGGTGGCCGGTCTCCGCGGTCTCGATCGCGATCGCCACGGTCTCCAGGTCCCGCATCTCGCCGACCAGCACGACGTCGGGGTCTTCGCGCAACGCGGCCCGCAGCGCCACCTTGAAGCCGCGGGTGTGGACGCCAACCTCCCGCTGGTTGATCAAGCACTTCTTATTGGCGTGGACGAACTCGATCGGGTCTTCGATCGTCACGATGTGGTCGGAGCGCGTCCCGTTAACGTAGTCGATCAACGCGGCCAGCGTCGTGGACTTGCCCGAACCCGTGGGGCCGGTGACCAGCACCAGGCCCCGGGGCAGCTTGCACAGGTCGATGATCTCTTGTCGGAGACCGAGGTCCTCGACCGTCCGAATATTCGCCGGTATGACGCGAAAGACGCCACCGACCCCCTTGCGATCCATGAACAGATTGCAGCGGTAGCGGGCCAGGCCGCTGATCTCGTATGCGAAGTCGCTGTCGTGAAGCTGCTCGAACTCTTCCCGCTTGTGCGGAGGCGTGATCGAGAAGAGCATGGTCCGCGCCGCTTCCGCCGACAGTGGCTCCCCGTCCGCCGGCACGATCTCACCGTCCTTGCGAAACATGGGTGCGACGCCGGTGGATATGTGCAGGTCTGAGCAACCTTCCTCGACCATTCGGCGGAACAGCGCATCGATCCTGGCGCGGGCTCGCGAGCCGTCCACGGCCGCTGCTTCCGCCTCGCCCTTCGATGGCGGCGGCGCGACCGCGTCTGGGCGATCGGCGGAAGCGCTCACCTCCGCCGCTGCGGGCTCACCCGCGGTCGGGCCGGCATGGCGCAGCTGCTTTCCTTCTTCTTGAACAGCAGCTCGGATCAGCACGCGGCGTGACGCGCCGGCACCGCTGACGCTCACGCGAACCAGGCCTGAGGGCGCCTGATAGACGAACTCGCCACCGTCGCCGGACGCCCGCGGACCGGGCCCCTCCGGCAGGATCTCTCCGACCAGCACATCGATCTGCTGCTCGGTCGCCGGCTGTGAGCTGACCGGGCGACGGCCCCCGTTCACAGCCAACACGACCCTGGCACCCGGCACCAGCTCGAGCCGATCGGCGTCCAACCGGTGAAGTGCCTCGATGAATCTATCGATCTGCGCCATCTATCCTCGCTAACGTTGGATCTCGGCCAGCGACACGATCCGGTCACGGTTGACCAGATGAATCGTTCCGTCGGCGCGCAGCGGGACGAAGGGCTCCGCGGAATTCAGGAAATCCTGCAATCGTCGCTGCCCCCCGGGTCGCCAGTAGGCGAGTTCTCCGGTGAGGCGGGTACCGTCCTCGAGCGTCAGCTCGACCGTGAGCGTCGTGACCTGGTCACCCGCCCCCTCCGCATCGACCGCTTCGTTCTCTTCCAGCTCGGCGGCGACCGAAAGGACCATGACCGCATCACGCCTCAAGACATGCAGGCGGCCCTGAGGATCAGTGGTGGGGATGAAGTCGTCGCCGCCATTTAGCAAATCGCTCGGACACTCGTAGCCCGCGTGACGCTGGGCGCGCTCGGCAAGGTAGAGGTCGACATCCGCGGACGCCTGGCCGACCAGTTTCAGTCGTGCCCGCACCTGTCGTTTGGGTACCTGATAGGGTTCGCTCACCTGTGTTCTTACATGTTTTTTGGGCGTACTTGCGCCCCGGTTCGGCGGGAAAAGTGGCAGGAGCTATGCCAGACAGTCCCGGCGGGCTAACTCCCTCGGGTCTCTCGAGTTAGATAGTAGGAGCCGACCGACGCATTCCGGCGGACTGCCCGGTTCCTCCGCATTTTGCAACCGAGAACGCCCCGTTACGACGGCCGCTTCAGATCTCGTCGGTCAGTTCCACGAAGCGCCGGTAGGGTATCGCTAACCAGCTCTCGGCCTGAAAGGCCCCGTTCGACAGACTGATGAGCGATACCTTCGCGGCGGTCTCCTCGTCCGGCGCCTCGTAGATGTCGAGGAAATCGTATCGGCCCAGTAGCGCGTAGTGGGCGACAAACTTGACGTCGGGGCATTTCTCTTTGACCTGCTCGAGCCAGGCGCGCCCCAGCTTCGCCCGGTCTTTGACCTTGCGCGAAATCTCCGGTGACAGCTTGGTCATCAGCACATAAGTCTGCATCTTGAACCTCCGCTCGCCGTGAGGACCGTTCGTCGCGTTGTCTTCCCTCCCCCATTATCAAAACGCGGCCGCGCGCGTGCAATGCCGCGTGCACCTTTCGGTATCGGCTCCAGCCGACACGAGCCGGCCGCCTCTGGCAGGCTGCCCTGCGGTCGCACTATTCTCGAAGCGCCGCGCCAGCGTCCCAGGGCTCTGATTCTATAAACTTAACCCGCAAGAGGTTGAAGGTGGAACTCACCGGTCTGGACTGGACCGTCGTCGTCGCCTACCTGGTATTCGCCCTCGCCATCGGCTTGCTGTTCAGGGGTCGGGCCGGGAAAAGCTTGAGCGACTACTTCGTCTCTGGCCGCGCCCTGCCCTGGTGGCTGGCTGGCACCTCCATGGTCGCCACGACCTTCGCCGCCGACACGCCCCTGGCGGTCACCGGTCTCGTGGCCCGTCACGGTCTGGCCGGCAACTGGTTCTGGTGGTCGTTCGCCCTGGGTGGAATGATCACGGTGTTCGTCTACGCGCGCTTGTGGCGCCGCGCCGGCGTGATCACCGATGTCGAGCTGGTCGAGCTCCGTTATGGCGGTCGTCCCGCGGCATTCTTGCGTGGCTTCCGCGCTCTGTACATCGCGCTGCTCGTCAACTCGATCATCATCGGCTGGGTCACGGGGGCGATGGTCACCGTCCTGCAATTCACGGTCTTCTCCGGCGCCGAGACGGCGGCGGGCAACGAGTGGGTTCTCATCCTGGTTCTGCTCGGGATCGTCGGCGTCTACGCCACGCTGGCTGGGCTTTGGGGGGTGGTGGTCACCGATCTGTTTCAGTTCATCATCGCGATGGCGGGATCGATCGCGCTGGCCATCGTCGCGATCGGCCACCTGGGCGGCGTGGACGCCCTGCGCCAACGTGTCGCCGACAACTTCGGGGCCGGCGAGCAGGCGTTCAGATTCCTGCCCGACTTCAGCGCCGTCGACCCGTGGATGCCGGTCAGCGTCTTTCTGATCATGCTCTTCGTCCAGTGGTGGGCCTCTTGGTATCCAGGCGCCGAGCCGGGCGGCGGTGGATACGTCGTGCAGCGCATGGCCTCGGCCCGGGACGAGAGGCATTCCGTGCTGGCCACGCTCTGGTTTCAAGTCGCCCATTACTGTGTACGGCCCTGGCCCTGGCTGCTGGTGGCGTTCGCGGCGCTGGCCATGTACCCCGACCTGCGGAGCGCCAGCGACCCCGGCGCCGGATTCCCGATGGTGATGCGCGATCTGGCCCCCGCCGGCCTGCGCGGGCTGCTGCTGGTTGCCTTCTTCGCCGCCTTCATGTCGACCGTCAGCACGCAGATCAACTGGGGCGCTTCCTACCTGGTGAACGATTTCTACGCCCGCTTTGTGCGTAAGGACGCCGGCCAGCGGCACCTGACTCGCGTCTCGCGTCTCACCTCAGTGCTGATCCTGGCCGTCGGCAGCCTGGTGGCCTGGCTGATGCGCGATACCTCCGTCGACGAGGCGTGGAAGCTCCTCGCCGCGCTGGGTGCGGGCACCGGCGCCGTATTCATGCTGCGCTGGTACTGGTGGAGGATCAACGCCTGGTCGGAGATCGTGGCGATGATCGCGTCGCTGCTCTTCTTCGTCGCGGTCAGCCGCTTCATTGAGAGCAACGAGTACCGGCTCGCCGTGGTGGCGGCGCTCACCATCGCCGCCTGGCTCGCGGCCACGTTTCTCACCGCGCCCGAGGACCGGCAGACGTTGGAAGCTTTCTATCGCAAGATCCGTCCGGGCGGGCCGGGCTGGCGCCCGCTCGCCCGTACCCTGGCAGATGTGGAGCCCGACCGTCACCTCGGCCTGCTGCTGCTCGCCGCCGGCCTCGCCGCCGGGATCGTCTACCTCACCTTACCGGGCATCGGCCTGTTGATCTTCGGCGAGCTGGGCCGCGCCGTCATCAGCCTGGCCGCCGCGGGCGCTTGCGCGCTCGGCGTGCTGCTGGTGATGCGGCGCGTCGGGTGGGGTGGGATCGTCCGTTAGGGTGCCGTGCCGCCGCTCGCGCCCGGGGGCAAGGCCGCGTGCGCCGCCCCCCCGGCGATCGACGCCAAACGGTCGGCCAGCTCCTGTAACTGCGGCCTGCGGTGGTTGGCCATGGCCAGGATGAGCCCGGTGACCGACAAATAGCCGCCGCCGCAGGCGAACAACAGAATCGGGATGAGCGCTCCCGGCGACTGTTCGCCCAGTGCCATCATCATGAGCAATCCGATCACCGTGCCGGCGCCCGCGCCCCAAGCTGGCACCCACATCCGCCAGCTGGTGAGCTCGAGCCGCTCTTCGATGTGAATCAGCGTCCGACCTGCCGCTCGGGTGATCGTGACCACCACGCGGCGCCCCTCACTGCCCGGGGTCGCGGGACTCCAGGTCAGCGTCTTGCCCAGCGTCGAAACGTGGCCGGCCGTGCCGAGCGTCGATTGGATCTCCTCGACTAGCAACTCGTAGGTGGCATCGGCCACCTCGCGTTCGACCTCACGGTCCACCAAGAGCCGACTGCGCTTCGAATCGAATACGGCCGGCGTGCCGGCCCGGACCGCTGGCGCCGGAGCCGGGGTTCGCAGCCCCAGTTCCCGGACCGCTTCTCTCACGTGCTCCGGCGGGATCCCCACCTCGGCGGCGATCTGTTCGACGGCGCCGATCGTGAGCGCCCCGTTCTCGGTCGGGTGCTCGACCTGAAGTTGGGCGGCCCGGCGGACCACTGCTCGCACTTCGCCATCACTCAGCTTTATCGGCGTCGAGGTGGCGCCGGCCAGCGCCGCCGCGAACTCGCCGGGCGCCGCAAAGCGATCCGCTGGCCGCAGCGCCAGCGCCCGGGTCAGCGCCTGTTCGATCCGGCCGGGCAGAGCGTCGAGGCACGCCCGGTGGTCGGGCGGCGCGTCGCTCATCCTCCCCAGCCGCACATCCTGGCCCGACGGCCACGCCGCCGGCGTCGCGCCCACCAGCATCTCGTAGGTGACACAGCCCAGGCTGTACACGTCGGTCCGCTCATCGAGCTCGCGGGTCCCCATCGCCTGCTCGGGG
>CAYGCC010000178.1:0-2459 GCA_964348165.1 uncultured Gemmatimonadota bacterium
TCACCTTGACGAACGAGTTGCCGTGCACCCCGTAGCGCCGCCGTTCGCCTTCTTCCTGGCGTGCGGTGAAGGTGAAGACGCTCCCCAGCCAGCCGGGCGCGCCGGCCACCGGAAGGCTGGGCAGCGTATCGCTGAACGGTTCCAGCCCGCTCGCCGCCGGGCGCTGCATGCGGTTCAGCTCGCCCCACGGAACCCGCCAGGTGCCCCAGGCCGTCTGCAGCGCCGCGACCGCGTCCTCTAGCGCCGCCAGCCTCGACCGGCGCTTGCCGTGGCCGGCGCCGTAGTAACGCTGGGCCCAGAGGACGAAGAGGGTGGTCCCCCATGAATCAATGGCGCTCACGCGGTCCCAGCTTTCGAGGGTGAGCAGCGGCTCGCGGAGCCGCGCCGCCCGCGCCGTGTCCGAGGCCTGAAGTTCTCGCCAGTCTGCGATGATCTGCGGCACCAGCGAGTCCGCCGCGATGATGCGCGTGTCGAGGGCCGCGCGGGCGAACTCCTCGAACGTGAACCGCTCACGGCGGGTCAACAGGCGCCGCGAGCTGCGCGCCCGCCGGTTGTCGCTCTCGCGCCCGACCAGATAAGGGGGATAGGCTTCACGATCCGACTCGAGTCCGCTGGTTACCGTGAACGGCGAGGAGTTGCAGTTCTGCAAGAAGCCGCTGGCCGGGTTGAGCACCTGCGGCAGCTCGTCCAGGGCATGGTAACCGTGCCACTCGGTCTCCGGATCGCTCCCGTCCACGGGTCTGGACCAGTCGAACTTCGGTGAGCGACGCGGGACCGCTGCGTTGTAGACGTAGTAGATGTTGCCGTCGCGATCGGCGTAGAGGGTGTTCATGTAGGGAACGGCGAGCCGGGAGAGCGCCGCCTTGAACTCGTCCAGCGTGCTCGCCCGGATCATCTCGTACCACTGCTCGAACCAGCCGCCCTCGTCGAGCTTGGTGAGACGCACGGCGAGCGGTTGTCCCCGGCCATCCAGTGCGATGATCGGTCCGTGGTGGGTCTTCCGCATCGTGAAGGTCCGACGCTCGAGCCCGTCCTCGGTCTGCACGCCGATCACTTCCTCCCAAACCGTCGCCTCGCGATATCCATCCGCGTATCGGTAGTGAAGGGGCCGCTCGGGATCGTCGAACCGCTCGACGTAAATGTCGCCGATGTCCGAGTAGTTGTCGGTGTACGCCCAACCGTGGTGCTCGTTGTTGCCCATGTACGGGAGCATGAAGCCGAAACGACTGAGACCCGAGAAGACGAGTCCTTCGTCGCTGTGCAGGTGGACCTCCGTGTATTGTGAGAGGCCGAAGAAAGGAACGTGCGGGTTGATCAGCAGCATCGCGTGCCCACTGGCGCTGCGTCCCGGCCCGATCGCCCACTGGTTCGAGCCGGTCGGCCGCTCGCCCTCATCCCGTTCGAGCAGCAGCCGGGTGCCCTCGCGTCTCAGACCTGCGTAACCGATGTACTCGTTGTGGTGATACTTGAAGCGGATGAGCGCGAGCGTGTGCCAGGGCTCGATGCGCTCGAGCAGACGCGGCCGCGTCTCCGGGTGTGTGGCGAGGTAGTAGTTGAAGCCGGCCGCGTAGGCGTCGTAAAGGGTGCGCATGCGCGCGCTCGCCTGCTCGTACTCCGCCTGCGAGCGGCGGGGTATCTCGAGCGCACGCGCCAGGTAGTCATCGAGTAGCGTCTCTTCGCCATAGAGCTCCGAGGCGCGGCCCAGGGAGCGGATGAAATTGTCCTCGACCTGCCAGTAGTTGTCCTCCGCCTGGGCGTAGGCGGCGCCGAACACCACGCTCTCGTCCGTCGGGCCGAAGATGTGCGGCACGCCCCAGGCGTCGCGATAGATGGTGACCGAGCGTGCCAGCGCCTCGGCTCGGTCGTCCGGGGCGGAGTCGGCCTGGGCGTGCGCGATGCTGGTACTGGCGACCAGAGCGAAGAGCGCGACCTGAGCGCTGGCAACCCGATGTTTCATCGCGACCTCCGTGCGGGTCAGCTCGGCGGCCAGTCCACGTAGGGAACCGGATCTTCCGCCGGCACGTCGAAGCGCTCGCGCAGCGCCCGGAGCGTCGACTCGAGGCGCTCCACGGTCTCGGCGTACGCCGGATCATCGTAGACGCTCGTCAGCTCGCCGGGGTCGCTCTCCAAATCGAACAGCTCCCATTCACCGATCTCGTAGTAGTGGATCAGCTTATAGCGCTGCGTGCGCACGCCGTAGTGACGGCGGACCATGTGCCAGCCGGGATACTCGAAGTACTGGTAGTAGATGGCGTCGCGCCAGTCGGCCGGCGTTCGCCCCTCTAGCAGCGGCAGCAGGCTGCGCCCCTGCATGTCGTCGGGGATCGGCACCCCGGCGATATCGAGAAAGGTCTCGGCGAGGTCGAGGTTCTGAACGAGGTCATGGTTGTCGGACCCCGCTGCCACGACGCCGGGCCACCTGACGATGAGTGGCATGCGCAGCGATTCCTCGTACATCC
>CAYGCC010000179.1:0-59334 GCA_964348165.1 uncultured Gemmatimonadota bacterium
CTCTGCGGCGGGAGGGTGTGCAGCTTGTGCCGCAATCGCTGATCCTTTTGCGCTACAGACATCGAAAGAGCTGATCCTAAATGAGCCGTGAGCCGCGACAGACCCGGGACAAGGCGCACAGTTCTCTGCTCACCGTTGACCGTGATCAACACGAACGGCTGCTGGCGGGCAACCACCATGATCCCCACAGCATCCTGGGAGCGCACCGCCGTGGCGAAGGCGGGCAACAGGGCGTCGTGATCCGCGCTTTCCACCCCGACGCCGCGTCGGCTGAGTGTATTCTGCCCAGTGGAGAGACCGTCACGCTCGAACCGCTGGGAAAAGGCGGGCTCTTTGCCACGTTCCTCCCGCGTGCGGAGCTGCCGCTCCGCTACCGTCTGCGTTTTAACTTTGCAGACGGCGCGAGCTGGGAGCGGGACGATCCCTACCGGTTCCTGCCCACACTGGGCGATGTCGACCTGCACCTCTTCAACGAAGGTACACATCGCCGCCTCTGGCATTGCCTCGGCGCGCACCGACGGCAGATCGACGGGATCGATGGTGTGGCGTTCGCCGTGTGGGCGCCGAGTGCTCATCGCGTCAGCGTCATCGGCGATTTTTGTCGCTGGGATGGGCGCGTCTTTCCTATGCGTTCAATGGGAGCCTCTGGGATCTTCGAAATCTTCATCCCCGAGCTCGATCCCGGTGCTCTGTATAAGTACGAGATCAAGACGCACGGCGGTGCAATCCGCGTGAAAACCGACCCCTTTGCCTTCTACATGGAGCTGCCTCCCGGTTCGGCGTCGCGGGTCTTCTCTTCCAGCTACCGCTGGGGCGACGCCCAGTGGTTGGCGCAGCGTGGGCAGCGAGACCCGAAGAAAGAGCCGATGGCCGTTTACGAGGTCCACCTCGGCTCCTGGGCACGGGTCCCGGAAGAAGGCAACCGGCCGTTGAGCTACAGAGAGATCGCGCCGAAACTGGTCGAGCACGTCAAGCGCTTCGGATTCACTCACCTCGAGCTTCTGCCCATCAGCGAGTATCCGTTTGCCGGTTCCTGGGGTTATCAGGTCAGCGGCTACTATGCGCCGACGTCGCGGTACGGTACGCCCGACGATTTCCGCTACCTGGTCGATCTCTGTCACCAGAACGACATCGGCGTCATCCTCGATTGGGTTCCCGCCCACTTTCCCAAGGACGACTTCGCGCTGCGGCTGTTTGATGGCACCGCGCTTTACGAGCACCAGGACCCGCGTCGCGGGGAGCACCCCGACTGGGGAACTTTGATCTTCAACTACGGGCGCAAGGAGGTCATGAACTTTCTGATCGCCAACGCGCTGTATTGGATCGACGAGTTTCACATCGATGGCCTGCGCGTCGATGCCGTCGCCTCAATGCTCTATCTCGACTACAGCCGCGAGGAGGGCGAGTGGGTCCCTAACATCTACGGCGGCAGGGAGAACCTCGAAGCGGTCGAGTTTCTCAAGACCCTCAACGGCACCATCGCGGCGGAAAGGCCAGGTTGCCTGACCATCGCGGAAGAGTCGACCGCCTGGCCCGGCGTGAGCCGTCCGACCTTCGAAGGGGGCCTCGGCTTCGCGTTCAAGTGGAACATGGGCTGGATGCACGATACGCTCGAGTTCTTCAAGAAAGATCCTGTGCACCGAAAGTGGCATCTCGATCAGCTGACCTTCGCCATGCTTTACGAGTACAGCGAGCGCTTCCTCATGCCGCTCTCGCACGATGAGGTCGTGCACGGCAAGGGATCCTTACTCAGCAAGATGCCCGGAGATGAGTGGCAGAAGTTCGCCAACCTCCGGCTGTTGCTGACCTACCAGTACACTCGACCCGGCAAGGTTCTGCTGTTCATGGGCGCCGAGCTCGCCCCATATAATGAGTGGCATCACGACGCCAGCCTCGACTGGCATCTCCAGCACGATCTGTTTCGCGCCGGCCTCGCCCGCTTCCTGGAGGCGCTGGGACAGTTGTATCGGCGAACCCCGGCGCTCTGGCGTGATGACCACGAGCACCACGGCTTTTCCTGGATCGACTGCAACGACCGCGACAACACGGTCGTCTCTTATCTACGGCGTAGTGGCGAGGAGCTGGCAGTCGTGGTCCTCAACTTCACCTCGGCACCTCGCGACGGGTACCGCATCGGCACGCCCAGCGCCGGCCGCTACGATATCGTCCTCTCCAGTGACAACTCGGAGTTCGGGGGCAGCCAATTCGAGACCCAGCGGGCCGTCGAAACAGATTCCGTTGCCTTTCACGGATATCCCCAGTCGCTGCAACTCAGGATTCCACCGCTCGGCGCGCTGATCCTGGTGCCGTCGCGCTAGAGTGACCACGCGCTCACCGCTCAGGTGGCCGCCCCGCAGATGACAGCGGTTCTTTCCACCTATCGCATCCAAGTGCGCCCGGATTTCGACCTGAAGGCCGTCCGCGCGCTCGTTCCCTACCTGGCTGGGCTCGGCGTGAGCCACGTTTATCTCTCTCCCCTGCTGCGCGCTCGCTCCGGCAGCGACCATGGCTACGACGTCGTCGATCCGACGATGCTCAACCCGGCGCTGGGCTCGGAGGCCGACCTCGAAGCGCTGGTGGAAACACTGCGACGCCGCGACATGGGGCTGATCCTCGACATCGTCCCCAACCACATGGCCACCGGCAGCGAAAACCGGTTCTGGGAGGATGTCCTGATGCACGGGCCGGCCTCGGCTTTCAGCCCCTGGTTCGACATCGACTGGGGTCCGCCCGAAGCTCGGCGACCCCGACGCATCCTGCAGCCGGTGCTCGGGGAGAGGCTTGGCCGGGTGATCGCCGGCGGCGACCTGAAGGTCGTAGTGCGCGACCGGCAGTTCCGCATCGAGTACTTTGACCAGAGCTTCCCCCTCGACCCCGCCACGATCCCGTTGATCGCCGAAGCAGGCGCCACCGACATGGCGAGGGCGGCCCGTGAAGATCAAAAGCTGCGCGAGCTTGAGGCCGTGCTCGGGCGATTGCGGTCGCTGCCGCCCCGCGATCCGAGTGCGAGAGCGGAGCGCGGCCCCGAGGCGCAGGCAGCCCTCGCACAGCTATGGAGACTCTTCGAGTCCGCTCCGCAGGTGCGCGATCACCTCACCTCAGCCGTCGCCGCCTTCGCGTCGGAGCGTGAAGGGCGGCGACGCCTGCGCCGGTTGGTGGCGGCACAGGCCTATCGGCTCGCCTACTGGCGAAGAGCGGCGCGGGAAATCAACTACCGCCGTTTCTTCACGATCAGCCATCTGGTCGCGTTGCGTATGGAGGACGCGCCGGTCTTCGGCGCCACCCACGAGCACATACTGCGTTGGATTCGCGAGGGAAAAGTAGACGGACTCAGGATCGATCACATCGACGGGCTGCTCGACCCGGGCGGCTACCTCAGGCGCCTTCGAGACACCATCGCCTCAGTCGCGGCAGACCGGTCCCCGACGCCTTTCCCTCTGTACGTGGAGAAGATCCTTGGGCGCGAGGAACGCCTGCCGGAGCATTGGCCCGTGGCCGGGACCACCGGCTACGACTTTCTGGCGGAGCTGGAGGATGCCTTTCTGGACGCGGACGGTTTCCGGGCCGTCGTTCAGACGTATCGGCGTTTCACGCGGCGCGACATCGTCTACGCCCAGGTCGCGCGTTCGGCCAAGCGAAAAATGCTCGCCGGGCCTCTGGCCGCCGAGGTCCGACGCCTCTCAAGGCTGTTAGAGCGATTCGCCCGTTGCTCGACCCAGACACCACTGGATGCCGACGCGCTCACACAAGCGATCATGGAGGCGCTGGTCGCTTTGCCGGTCTATCGCACCTATCTCGATTCCGAGCGGCTGGTTTATCGCAAAGAAGACCGGGCGATCCTGATGCAGGCGCTCGCCGAGGCCCGTCGTGCGGGGCGCGCCGATGGCGACGCCCTCGAGCTTCTGTCCGGCGCCTTGTTGCTTTCAGGACGCGACGCGCTCCCGGCGCTGGCGACCGATCACGCCACGCAGTTCGTTCGGAGGTTCCAGCAAACCAGTGTGTCTGTCGCGGCCAAGAGCATCGAGGACACAGCCTTCTACATCTTCGTGCCACTGGCCTCTCGCAACGAGGTGGGCAACGATCCCGACGCTCCGCTGGCCGACGGCGCGGCCACGCTCCACGCTGCGAACCGGCGCCGTGCCAACCGCTGGCCGAACGCTATGCTCTGTACCAGCACCCATGACACCAAACGAAGCGCCGATGTGCGGGCGCGCCTCTCCGTTCTGTCCGAGATCCCCGAAGCTTGGGACAGACACCTGCGGCGCTGGCACCGCTGGAATCGCCACCACCGCGGGCGCGTGCGAGGGAGCTACGCGCCGGATCGCAACACCGAGTATCTGCTGTACCAGACCCTCGTCGGCGTCTGGCCCCTCGACCAAACGGCGCTCGCTGAGCAGCACGTCCCGGCGACGTTCAAGCAGCGGATTGAGGCGTACATGTTGAAGGCGGCCCGCGAGGCGAAGCTGCAAACGAGCTGGGTCGAGCCCAACGCCCGGTTCGAGGCCGCGTTATCGAGTTTCGTGGATGCCGTGCTCTCGCCGCCGGCGTCGCGGCGCTTTCTCGCCGACCTGGCAAGCTTCGCCGGGGTGGTCGGCCGCTCGGCAATCTGGGCCGGCCTGGCCAGAGCGCTCATCCACCTGACATCGCCGGGGTTACCCGACATCTATCAAGGCGACGAACTCCGGAACGCGAACCTCGTCGATCCGGATAATCGGCGACCCGTGGACTTCGACCAGCGGCGTGCCCTGCTGGCGATGGTCGTCAACAGGCACGAGTCGGCGACCGATCGCCGAGCCTTCATTGAAGAGATGCTCGCCTCACCCGAGGACGGGCGCGTCAAGCTTCACGTCATTCACCGGGCGCTTCGATCGCGCCGGGACCTTCCCGAGCTCTTCTCGCAAGGCGACTACATCGCCCTCCCAGTCTCGGGCCCGCACGCCGCCCATGTCTTCGCCTTTGCGCGCCGCCTGGGAGACCGGGCAGCGATCACCGTCGCCCCCTTGCGCGTCACGCGGCTGACCGGAGCGTCAGGACTTCCGCCCATCGGGCCTGAGGTCTGGCGCGAGACGCGCCTCTCGCTACCGGAGGGGCTTTCACGAGGCGCTTGGCAATCTCAGTTGACCTACGAGTCGCAGCCAGCGGTTGCCAGCGACCCAAGCCTCCTCGTCGGGGAAGCTCTTCGGTCTTTCCCTGTGGCGCTGCTGGTTTCGACCTGACCGCTCGGCTCAGGCAAGATCGGGACTGCCAGCGCGCCGTCACGCGGCTGGCACGACGTGTGTAGGGTTCCGTTCGGGCAGCCCGCTCTTGACAAAACCGGCCCGCCGGAGAGTCTATGCGGATCGTGTTCGGCGGGGGGTGTGGCCCGGCCGCTGTTGATGGCCCGGAGCCCGGGGCGAAAGGGTTATGGCGCTTACAGTACATCGCGATCGGCCCGCGATCGCTTACTTCTCGATGGAGATCGCCCTCGATGCCGCGATCCCGACCTACTCGGGGGGGCTGGGGGTCCTGGCCGGCGACATCCTGCGAGCCGCAGCTGACCTGGGGCTGCCGATGGTCGGCGTGACTCTGCTCCACCGCAAAGGCTATTTCGCTCAGCGGATCGACTCAGCGGGCAACCAGTCCGAGCGCCCCTCGTTCTGGTCACCTGAAGAGCTGCTCGAACCGCTGCACACCATCGTCCGTGTGAACGTCGAGGGCAGGAAGGTCAGTCTGCGGCCGTGGCAGTTCTACGTGCGTGGCATCGACGGTCACGCGCTTCCGGTTCTGCTGCTCGACACCCAGCTGTCCGAGAACAGCAAGTGGGACCAGACCCTCACCGATCAGCTTTACGGCGGCGATGAGCGCTACCGACTCTGCCAGGAGACGCTGCTGGGGATCGGCGGAGTGGCCGTGCTGAGGGCGCTCGGCTATGAGAAACATCTCGTCTATCACATGAACGAAGGGCACTCGGCACTACTCACGCTGGCGCTTTTGGAAGAGCGACTGGGTGCGCAGCGATCGCAGATCGACGCTGAGACCATCGAGTCTGTTCGCCGTCGCTGCATCTTCACGACTCACACCCCCGTGCCCGCGGGGCACGATCAGTTTCCGCTCGATCTCGTCACCGGGGTGCTCGGCGAGGCTCGGACCCAGGCGCTGAGAGACGGCCAGTGTCTCCTCAACGGCACGCTGAACATGACCTACCTGGGACTTCGGTTGTCCCGATACGTCAATGGCGTCTCGATGCGGCACGGCGAGGTGTCGCTCGACATGTTTCCGGGCTATCCCATTCATGCGATCACCAACGGCGTACATGCCTCTACCTGGACCGCCCAGCCCTTCTGCGAGCTCTTCGACCGACACACGCCCGGCTGGCGGCACGACAACCGCTATCTGCGTTACGCGATACAGATCCCGGTCGAAGAGATCCAGCAGAGCCACCTTCGGGCCAAGCAGGATCTGCTCCGCACAGTTGAGCGTGTGAGCGGCGTGCGCTTGTCCGAGGAGGTCATGACCATTGGCTTCGCTCGGCGAGCGACCCCGTACAAACGAGCCGATCTGCTGTTACGGGATCCCGAGCGGCTGAGAGAGCTGGCCCGGCGCGTCGGGGGCCTGCAGATCATCTACGCCGGCAAGGCCCACCCTCGCGACGAGCCGGGCAAAGACTTGATCCGACGAATCGTCGCCAGGGCGAAAGAGCTGGCGGAGGATGTGCGCGTGGTCTTTATCGAGAACTACGACATGGGGCTGGCGAAGGATCTGTGCTCCGGGGTCGACCTTTGGCTCAACACGCCGCGCCGTCCTCAAGAGGCGTCCGGGACCAGCGGGATGAAGGCCGCCTGCAACGGCGTGCCGAGCCTGAGTGTGCTGGACGGCTGGTGGATCGAGGGACACATCGAGGGCGTGACCGGCTGGTCGGTCCTGCCCAGGGACGGTGCCGCCCATGATGAGTCGGTTGAGATCGCCGGGCTCTACGAGAAGCTGGAGACGGTGATAGCGCCTCTCTTCTACGACCGGCCCGCCGCCTACGCCGAGGTCATGCGCTCGGCGATCGCCCTGAACGCCTCTTTCTTCAACACGCAGCGGGTGGTGTCGCAGTATCTGCGGAACGCTTACGCGGTGCCGGGCAGCTTCGAATCCGAGAGCTGGGCTCCCGCGCTGTAAGGGCAGACGCCGCCGCCGACGCGAGCCCGGCGATCTCAGGTTCCGGGCCGCGGCGACGCGGGGGGCGCGTCGCGGCCGGTGGGAGAGCTACCGGCCGCGGCTGGAGCCTCGCTGCGGCTTCGTGGCTTCGCCGGAATCGATCTTCGACTCCGCCGGGCTCTTCTCCCTCCTGACCAGATCGAAACTCTTTGTCTCGCCGCGCTTGAAGGTGTAAATGCGGCCGTCCACGCCGATCCGTGCATAGGGCGACCAAGCTCCTTCGAACGACACGGTCAGCTTCTCGTGGTTCATGTGAAGCGTGAACCAGTGGCCGCGGTATTGGATGCGCGAGCTTACGCTCTTCAGCTCCTTGGGAAGCGCAGGGTGCAGCCACAGCACCCCCTCCCGCAACGCGATTCCGCTGTAACAGCGCTGGATGATGTCCACGGTGCCGGCCATAGCACCGAGGTGTATTCCCTCCGGCGTGGTGCCGCCCTGCACGTCCTTGAGATCGCTCATCAGAGCGGCCTCGAACCAACGCCAGCTGCGCGCACGGTCCGACCGCGCCTGCACCCAAGAGTTGATCAGCGCGCTCAGGGTGGAACCGTGGGATGTGCGTCGCAGGTAGTATTCGATGTTCTTGGGAATCCATTCCGGCTTGAACTCGTAGTCGAGCCGCTCGAAGAGCTGGGTGAGTCGCTCAGCCGAAAACAGGTACAAAAGCATGAGCACGTCCGCCTGTTTGCTGACCTTGTACCGGTTGGCCGAGTCGCCCTCGGCTTCCAGGATGCGATCGAGCCGGTGGATATCCCCATACTTCGCCCTGTAGCCTTCCCAGTCGAATTCCTCCAGATCTTCGTAACCCTCGAACTGGCTGATTATGCACTCATCGTGGAATGGCACGAACAAACGCCGGCCGATTCGATCCCACTCGGCGATCTCTTCATCTGTAAGCTGCAGATCCTCGAAGATCTCTTCCCGACAGTCGCCGTCGAGCAGCTCTGCCACGTGACCGGCACACTCCAGCACCCACGCGGCCATCACGTTGGTATAGGCGTTGTTGTCGAGCCCCGGCTGCTTGGCATCAGGTAACGCCGTGTGGTACTCGTCGGGACCTACAACGCCGCGGATCTCGTAGCGGTCGCGGTCGGGGTTGTAGGTAGCGATGCTGGCCCAGAAGCGGGCGATCTCTAAGATGATCCGCGAACCGTAGGTGCAGATGAACTCGCGGCGCCCGGTACTCTGGTAGTGGCGCCAGACGTTGTAGGCGATGGCAGAGTTCACATGCCGCTGTAGATGAGTGTCGTCGGGTATCCAGCGGCCCGACTTCGGATTGAGATGAACCACCTGGCTCTCTTCCCGACCGTCGCTGCCACTCTGCCAGGGGTAAAGTGCCCCGCGAAAGCCGGCCTCACGCGCCAGGCGGCGCGCCTCGGGCAACCGGCGGAATCGATACATCAACAGAGCGCGGGCGATCTCCGGGACGCGCAGCTCGAGGAACGGGAAGATGTAGAGCTCATCCCAGAAGATGTGGCCGCGGTACGCCTCTCCGTGCAGGCCGCGGGCCGGAACACCGACATCGAGCTCGACCGTGTTGGGCGAAACGGTCTGCAGCAGGTGGAAGATGTGAACCCTCAGCGCCAGCTGCGCTTCCGGCACGCCTTCCAGCTCGATATCACAGCGGTGCCAGAGTCGGTGCCAGGCGAGGATGTGGGTTCGCAACAACTCGTCGAACTTTCCCGACCGCTGACTCGCGCGCCCCGCCTCATCAGCTGGAGAGCTGATCGCCCAGTCCCGAGACGTGTAGATCGCCGCTACCTTCTCGATCTTGAAGGGCTCGCCCTCACGACACTGGAAGCTGAGCAGCTGCTCGATGTAGCCCGACTCCTGCTTCGTCGCCCGCTCGACCTCCAGTGGCTCGGCGCCTCGGTAAACCCGGGTACGCGCCGCCTGAGCCATCTCGATCCGCGACTGGCTGGTCTGTACCAGCAGGCCGATACCATCCTCGCCTACCGGCTCCGTCGACAAGTGCTCGAGATGGCGGCCGTCGAAGTCGCGATAACGCGCCACGCCACGGTTCTCGACTCTGCCGTCCAGCGCCGAGCGCACCTGCACCGGCCCGGACCAGTCCTCGGGAGTAAGGATCCATTCCGTCGCCGCCATGTGCATGTCCGCCATGTGCACCAGGCGGCGACTGCGCAGCGAGGTCCTTCGCCCCTCACGGTCTCGAAAGCGGATGGCCCATTCGAGGATGCCGTTCCTGATATCAAGCTCCTGCCGGTAGTCCAGAACATCGACCGATTCCAACGCGAACCAATCGCCGCCCTCCAGCCGAAACGTGAGGAAGGTCCAGTTGGGCCAGTTGACCAGGTCTTCGTTTTCTACGATCCGGCCGGCGATCTCGGTCTTGAGGCGGTTGTAGCCACCGGCGAGATAGGTTCCCGGGTAATGACCCCCCCCGGCCATCACCATGCTCATGGCACCGCGGGTGGCGAAATAGCCGTTGCCGAGCGTACACAACGCTTCGCGCAGAGGCTCTTCCTTTGGATTCCACCCTTCGTAGATCAGCCTCCACCCATCCATCATCGCCCGTCCTTCAGCAGTGTGACCATTTGCTGCAAAAACTGCCGCACCTCGCCCGTGTCTCGCAAGCCGTAGGTCGCGTGCGTCAGGTACGAGGGGCTGCCCACGAGAACTCCAACCCCGCAGTCCGCCAGCGTCAGAAACGCATCTTCATCGGTCACATCATCGCCGACGTAGAACGGCACGAATCTCGAATCGTCGAGTTCGAGAGCTTCGAGCAGCCAGATCACGGCACGGCCCTTGTCCCAGTCGATGTCCGGCCTCAGCTCGAATACCTTCTTTCCGTGCGATATCCTCAAACTCGGATGTTGGGCTGCCACCTCACGCACCACCTTCTCGACCCTGGGGGCATCCGACTCGGCGACGTTGCGATAGTGGTTGGCGATCGCGAATCGTTTACGCTCTACGCGGGCCCCGCCAATCGCCCCGAGCGCCGACCGCAGTCCGGCCTCGGCCTCCTCGAGTTCGGGCAGACAGGCGCGGCCACCCTCATGTTCCATCCGCAGTCCGTCGGGCCCGCGGATGTCGAAGCCATGGCTCCCGGCGTAGACCAACCCGTCAAGCGCCACCAACGGTTCCACATCCGCCCGATCGCGACCGCTGACGATGGCAACTGTGCAGAGACCGGCCAGCTCGCGCAGCACCCGCCGCATGTCTTCCGACAGCAACGCATCCTCCGGCTGCGACACGATCGGCGTCAACGTGCCATCGTAATCCAGAAACAAGGCCGGCCAGCGCCCCTTGAGCTCCGCGACGATCGCGTCGCCCGACTCCAGCGCCGAGGGAAGCTCGTCGGCTCGTCGCGTGCCCTCGCGATGCCCTTCGATCATGATCTCAACCCTTCCGTCGGCAGCTCACGCAGGTCGCTCACCACCGTGTCGGCGCCGCTCCGCAGCAAAACCTCTTTCGCCCCCACCCGGTCGACCCCGACCACCCAGCCGAAGCCGCCTGCTCTTCCCGCTTCGACGCCCGACACCGCGTCCTCGAAGACGACGGTCCGCGCGGGCTCGACGCCGAGAAGCTCCGCCGCCTTGACGAAGATGTCCGGAGCCGGTTTCCCCTCCAACCCGAGCCGCGCCGCGACCGATCCGTCCACCCGAACATCGAACAGGTCGGTGAGCCCTGCCGCCTCGAGCACCGCCGCGCAGTTCTTGCTCGAGGAGACGATGGCCGTCTTAAAGCCAAGCTCGCGCCAATGTCGAATCCGCTCGACGGTGTCCTCGAAGACCTCCACACCGCCGGACTCGAGCAGATCGTTGTACAGTTCGTTCTTGCGATTGCCCAGTCCACACACCGTCGCCCGGTCCGGCGCATCTTCCGGCTTACCTTCGGGTAGCGTGATCCCGCGGCTCGCCAGAAAGTCGCGTACCCCATCGTATCTCGGCTTGCCGTCCACGTGCTGTGGATAGTCGGTCTCGATCTCAAAGGGCTCGAACCGCTCGCCGGACCGCTCAGCCCGCCGGCGCAGAAACTCATCGAATACCTGCTTCCAGGCGCTGGCATGGACGCTGGCCGTCCGCGTCACTACTCCGTCCAGGTCGAAGATCACCGCGTCGAAATCGTCCCGGTTTACCGAGGTCTTGCTCATCAGCTTGAAGCTCCCAACCTCCCGACTTCGTGGATGTCGGCTCGCGACTACAACGTAGCATAGCATACGGTCGGCGGAGCCTCGCGCCAAGACCCCACGAACCAACCCGGCACTTCCTCTCCGCCAAGCCGCACAGGGCTTGAAGCTCGCGAGCCCCACGGCTCGAACGCGCGGCGAGAACTCGAAGCGGGGACCCGGGCTGGCCGGTCCGGCTAGTCTGGAGTGAAGCGATCGAGGAACGCCCGTTCGTCGGCGGTCAGGCTCGCGACTCCATTCGCCTTGATCTTGGCGAGAACCCGGTCAAGCTCGTCGCGGTTGACCGGGTGGAGGTCCTCGCGCCGAATCTTCTGCCAGCGCTTGAGATCGGCGCCGTCACCACCGGCGCTGCGGCGGCCGGGCGCACTGACCTTCTCTTTGAACCGCCGTGCGGGCGAGCGTGATTCCATCCACTTCAGGTAGAGGAAACCGCCGACGAAGCCGCCGAGATGCGCGAAATGGGCGACGCCACCGGAACGGCCGATGAAGCCCCCGTACAGCGACAGCGCCGTCATGATCGCCACCAACCAGCGTGCCTCGATCGGGATGACCCCCCAGATATAGATCTGATCGCGAGGCCAGATGCGAGCGAAGCCGAGCAGCACTCCGAACACGGCCCCCGACGCCCCGACGATGGCCACGGTCGGCGTGAACAGCGAGAGCAAGGCTCCGCCGACTCCGCTGGCGAAGTAGAGGCCCAGGAAGTGCCGGCTACCGAGTCGAGCTTCCAGTCGCGGACCGAAGAAGAAGAGCGCGATCATGTTGAACGCCAGGTGCCAGAGCCCGCCGTGAAGAAACATGTAGGTGACCGGCGTCCACGGCCGCACTGGAATCAGCAGCGGCACCAGCCACAAAGCAGGCATGAGGCCCGGCTGCAGTTGCGTGAGCAGGAAGACAGCCGCGTTGGCGTAGATGAGCCTGGAAGCCCAACGGGTCATAGTGCGATGTATTCGATTGTTGCGAGCTGATCCTCGCCCGCGAATATACGGCCCGCTTCACAGCAGTGCGAGGACCCAGCGAGGCAGATAGCGCGCGGTGACGCCGATCGGATCAGGACTCGACCTTGACGCCCTTCCAGAACGCCACGTGGTCCTTGATGTTCTTGGCCGCCTCCGAAGGCTCGGGGTAATACCAGGCGGCGTTGCGATTCGTCTGGCCCTCCACCACGATGTCGTAGTAGCTCGCGGTTCCCTTCCACGGGCACACCGTCTGGTGGTTACTCTCACGCAACAGGTCACGGTTGACCGACTCTGGCGGGAAGTAAACGTTGTTCTCGACGACCTCGTACGTGTCGCTTTCCGCAACCACGACACCGTTCCACGTCGCTTTAGCCATTTCGCCTTTCCTTGATCTCTGTCCGTTCGAATTGATCTAGCTCAAGCCGTTCATCGGACGGCTCATCCAAAACCTCGCGCACGATTCGGAGCAACGACTCGACTCCAAACGGCTTCTGTAAGAACGCCACTTCGCTCTCGAGCATACCCTGTTCATACATAGTATCGTGCATGTAGCCCGACATATATAACACTCGAACACCCGGCCGTGTCTCCCGCACGCGTTGGGCCAGGTCGCGACCGCTCATCTGCGGCAGAACCACGTCCGTCAGCAACAGTGAGATCGAATCGCCATGTCTTTCCAGCAGCTTCAAAGCCTCGCTGGGATCATGCGCTGACAGCACTGTGTAGCCGTGATCCTGGAGGATTTGGCTCGCGAGTGCTCTGACCATCTTCTCGTCTTCCACAAGCAACACGGTCTCCGATCCGCGCCGTGATTGGCTCTGAGGCAGCTTCCGCCTCACGCGCTCAGCCCGTGCCTCGACGCGGGGCAAATAGACGCTGCAGACCGTGCCCTGGCCTACCTCGCTATCCAGCCAAACCTGGCCACCGCTCTGCTGGACGATCCCGTAGACCATAGACAGACCGAGACCCGTGCCTCGTCCCGCTTCTTTCGTCGTGAAAAACGGCTCGAAAGCGTGCCGGCGGGTTTCACCGTCCATGCCGCAGCCGCTGTCCTGAACCGACAAGAGTACGTAGGCGCCCGGGACGATGCCCAAGTGCGTGCGGGCGAAAGCTTCATCCAGTTCGACGTTCTCGGTCTTGATCACCAGCTCGCCGCCGATTGGCATGGCGTCTCTGGCGTTGATCGAGAGATTTAGGATCACCTGCTCCAACTGCACCGGGTCGCCGCGGACGAGTCCCAGATCGCTGGCCGGCAGGATCGAGAGTTCGATGTGCTCGCCGATCAGTCGACGCAGCATGCCCTCGAGACCTGCCACTGCGTCATTCAGATTCAAAGTCCGTGGCACCAACACCTGACGGCGGCTGAAGGCTAGGAGCTGTCGGGTGAGCGCGGCCCCGCGCTCTGCTGCCGCCTGGATCTCCTCGATGTCGCGCCGCATTGATTCGGCAAGCCCCGCATCTCGCAAGACGATCTCACCATGTCCCAGAATCGACGTGAGCAGGTTGTTGAAATCGTGGGCCACACCGCCCGCTAGCTGCCCAACGACCTCCATCTTTTGCGATTGACGAAGCTGCTCGGTCAGCTGTTGGCGCTCTTCCTCCTCTTGCTTGCGTTTCGATATGTCCCGCACGATGCCCTGAAGCCGGCCGTCGGGGAGCAGTTTGGCGCTGACCTCCACGGGAAGCAGCGTCCCATCCTTCCGTTTCACAAGGCGCTCGCGGATGATCGTCTTACCGGTTCGCAGCTGATCGAGTTGCGGCGGATCGTCAGCCCGTTCCTCGTCCGGGATCAGATCGCGAACGTTCATGCTCAGCATCTCTTCGTGGGTGTACCCGAGCAGTTCGCAGCCGGCCGTGTTGACATCGAGGTAATCACCTTTGGCGTCGGTGACGAAGATACCGTCCGACGCCTGCTCGACGAGTGTTCGGTAGCGCGCCTCGCTCTCGCGCACCTTCTCTTCTGTCGCCTTGCGCTCGGTGATGTCTTCGTAGGAGCCGAAGACGCCGATCACCTCACCGCTCTCATCGCGCAGCGGCAGCTTGGTCGTTCGTAGCCAGAGCCGGGTACCATCGGCCCTGACCTGAGGTTCCTCGTAGTTGATCTTCGACACGCCCCGTTCGACCACCGCGATATCGTCCTCGCGGTACAGGTGCGCCGACGCCTTCCAGCTCAGCTCGAAGTCGTGCTTAGCGATGATTTGCTCCGGTGACTGCAGACCCGCGTCCTGCGCAAATACTTTGTTGCAGCCGATGTAATGGTAAGACCTGTCCTTCCAGAAGAGCCGTTGCGGGATCGTGTCCATCACCAGCTTCATGATCCGCTCAGACCGGCGGATGCGGCTCGTAGCCTCCCGCTGTTCCGAGATGATGCGCTCGAGGACGAACACGGCGAGCAGAGCGAAAATGCTCACGAGCAGCCCAGGCAGCTCCTCGGGGTTGCCCATGAGCGAGATCGACCAGGTGGGATCCGCCGCCAGCAGCGTCAAGATCTGGCGCAACGCCATCAGCCCCACCATCACGCAGAGCAGAGCCATGCGCCAATCCCGCAGCAGGCGCGCCAGGGCGATGGCCCAGCCGAGCGTGACGAGACGAATCAAAATGGATAGGACGAGAATCAGGCTCATGGGGCTGCCTCTCCTCGGACGGCGCCGCCGAGCCGACCCCAGGGTCGCCTCGCGCCGCTCCTCCCCCTCGAGCGCCGGGCGGCCTCCTCTCCCGGGCCATCAGCGCCTGCCCCGCCGCGGGGCTCAGCGGGGCCAGCCAGCAAACACAAGTTTAGAAAGACGGCGCTCTCGGTCAAACGCAATACGACACCCCATTGAAGAACTGTCGAGCCGCTGTCCCGACATCGAGCCGGCGATCCACCTAGCTCACCGGCGCCCGCGCCGACCCGGTGGCCTCGCATACCGTACGAGCAGGTCGCGCCATCCGCTCGAGCGTCCTTAGGGCTAGACGCGCAGCTCCTCGAGTACAGCCTCCGCGGCACGGAGGCCAGAGGCCAAGCTGCCCTCGATCGATGCACTGTCTCGATGGTCGCCGCAGACGTACAGCCCGGGCTTGATTCGAACGGTTCGTCGTTCCGCTTCGAAAGCGGGGGGGCGCTGAGCAGGCAACGCCGCCGCGATACGGTAAGTTCGCAGATGGCGCCAGCCACCGACGCGGGCGCCGAACCATTCCTGGAGCTGGGCACGCACTTGCTGCTCCAGCGCCGCATCATCGACTCTCGGGTTTCCGACGATCGACGCCGAGATCAGTGCCGCTCCGGGCGGGGCGTACGAGGGCGCGACCTGACTCGGCACGCAGAGGTTGTTGACCCAACCCTTCCCCTCCCCGTTGAGCACGAGTACCGGCTGGTCGACCGGCGGCTCATCCGCCGCGAAATACAGACAGACGGTGGAGTTGAAAGCGGGCTTCCTCAGTTCGGGGATCAGGCGCGCCGCCGTGACCCCATCCGTGGCCATGACGACAGCACGCCCTTCCACCCGAGCACCCTCCACCGATATCACCGCTCCCAACTCGATCGCCCGCACCCGTGTTCCCAGCCGGAGCGCGCCGTCGCTGAGCCGGCCCGCCAACTGTTGGGCCAGCGCTCCCATGCCTGCGGCTGGCAGGGCCGCGTCACCCCGGGCGAACATCCGGAACACGAACTCGAAGAAGCGGCTGGAGGTTTCGAGATCGCTCTCGAGGAAGATCCCGCTCAGAAACGGGCGTAGGAACCGTTCGATCATCGCCTCCGAGAATCCCCACGCCTGAAGCGCTGCCAAGGTCGAGCGCTCGGGCCGCTGGAACAACCCCTCGATATCTCCCTTCTCGACTGAGGCGCGCAGGCGCGCGATGCGAAGCTTGTCCGCCAGCGAACCCACCGGCGCTTTCAACGTCGCCGGGAGTTCGCTGGGCCGCCGCCGGGGATCGGCGATGCGGTGAAAGCCCCCCTGGGTCCGCACCAGCGCACCGGGCAGGAACGTCCGCAGGTCGAGCGCCTCGAAGTCCAAGACACGGCGCGCCTGTGAATAAGCCGTCAGCAAGACCTGGAAGCCACGGTCCAGAAGGAACCCGTCCAC
The DNA here is from genome assembly GCA_964348165.1 of uncultured Gemmatimonadota bacterium. Classification (GTDB taxonomy): domain Bacteria; phylum Gemmatimonadota; class Gemmatimonadetes; order Palauibacterales; family KS3-K002; genus CAYGAJ01. Next base: position 16,350 of record CAYGCC010000179.1, read on the forward strand.
CGAGTCCGTGCGAGCCCGACCTCCCACGCCGTCGGATGCCTCGAGGACCGCCACCCGGGCTCCCCCCTCTTCTAAGCGCGTCGCGCAGGCCAGGCCCGCGAGCCCGGCTCCCACGACGATCACATCGTACCCCACAGCGACGACCTCCGGTTTGTCGAGCCCCGACTAGGCGCTCACTCGTGTCCGCACGGTCGACAGACCGCCGTCGATGCCTAAGGTCTGTCCCGTGACCCAATCATTCCGCGGGTTTAGGAGCCAGGCCATGACCGAAGCGATGTCTCGCGGCAGACCCAACCGGCCGATCGCGTGCATGGCGATCGATGCCCGCTCGGCCGTTGCGTTTGAAGTAATCATCTCCGTCAGTGGCGTGCGAACCAGGCCCGGTGCGACGCCGTTCACCCGCACCCCGTAGCGCGCGTAAGAGGCGGCGGCAGCGCGAACGAGTCCCTCGATGCCCGCCTTCGCGGCAGCTATCGCCTCATGGTTGACCAAACCGACACGGGCGGCGGCCGAGGAGACCAAGACGATGGATCCGCCCGACTTCATCATCGCCCGCGCCCCTGCGCGAACCGTGGCAAAAGCAGAACCGAGATTCAAGTCAAGCGTCGCCTGCCACTCGTCCTCGCTCGTCAGGTGAGCCGGCTTCAGCAGGACTGAGCCGACGCAGTTTGCCACCCCATCGACGCGACCGTACCGCTCCACAGCCAGTTGCACGCCGCGCTCCACTTCTTCGAACCGGGTTGCGTCGAGGACATGAGGCATCACGTCGATCGAGTGGGCCAGTTCCTCCAGCCTCTCCGGGTTGCGGGCCGCCACCAGCAATCGGGCCCCGCCTGCGGCGAGCCTGCGGGCCAGCGCCGTGCCGATGCCACCGGTGGCGCCGATCACCACATACACGGCTCCGGGAGCAGGCTCGAGCGGTTCAATCTCGTTCATCGATCTATCCTCCACCTAGCGCCGAGACCGGCGCGCTCATCTCGTGGCGTACGAACGGGGAGAAGGTGCAATCCCTTCTCCCCGTGTCGACGTCTACTGTAGTGGCGGACCGAAGTCCGCCACCTGTGAACGATCACAACTTACTTGCTCGGCAAGATCACAGTGTCGATCACGTGAATCACACCGTTGCTCGCCATGATGTCCGTCTTTATAATGCGAGCATTGTCAACCATGGGCTGCCCGTCTTTCAGCGAAATCTTGACCGACTGACCCTGGGCCGTCTTCGCCGACTCGAGCTTGAGCACATCTTCTGCCAAAACTTTGCCCGGAACGACGTGATACGTCAGCATGGCCTGCAGCTTGGAGCGATTCTCCGGCTTCAACAGTTCTTCCACCGTGCCCGCGGGCAGCTTGGCAAAAGCCTCATCGGTCGGCGCGAAAACTGTGAACGGCCCCTCGCCTTTCAGCGTCTCGACGAGACCCGCCGCCTTCACGGCCGCGACCAACGTCTCGAAGGAACCAGCCGACGCGGCGATGTCAACGATGTCGTTCTGACCCTTCTTTGACTCATACTTGTGCTGTGCCATAGCGGTACCGGCGAATGTCAGAATAGCGGCTACGGCGACGAGAGAAGTGCGCTTGAACATGGAATTCCTCCTGAGTGTTGAGTGAAACAAAAACATCCAACGGGTAGTCATCGATTAGGCACGAGTCCGGGCGAGGGCCCACCGCCGCTGAATCGCCTTCCAGGTCACGGCCTGATACAACGCGCCGAGCCCGACGAGGCCGTAAACCAGACGGCTAAAGAGGCTCATGTCGCCGAACAGCGTGCCCACCAGGTCGAAGCCGAACATCCCGATCAGCCCCCAATTGGCACCGCCGATCACCAGCAGCACGGCGGCGATGACGTCCAGAGTTTTCATGGTCCCCACTCCTCGCTGCTTCCTGGTTAGCCCAGCGCCCAAGGCGCCTTGGCGTTCCGTTGTTTGCTTAACGTCCAGCAATCTACATGGACACTTCTATCCTGTCAAGGTTTTATATATTATATTCATCGACACATAGTGAACAACATGTGCAATGACCCAGGGAGCCCTGGGATAAACCTCCTCATATACCACGATGAGCCAGATAAATTGTAAGAAACAATACCCGATTCGAGCCGTTTCCCGGCGGACCCGCCTCTCTCGCGACGTCTTGCGGGCCTGGCAACACCGGTACGGAGCGATGCACCCTGAGCGGAGCCCGGGTGGGCAGAGGTTTTACTCGGACGCGGACATCGAGCGGCTCCATTTGATCTGCCAGGCCCTCGACGCGGGCCGCCGAATCGGCCAGGTCGCTGACTTGACGACCGAGGAGCTCGAGCGGCTCGTGGGCGAGGATCGGCGAGCGGAGGCAGAACTGGATGGTGGCGGCGCCCGGCGAGCTGATCGAACGCGTCGTCGCACCGCTGATGACCCGGATCGGCGACCTGTGGTGGCGCAATCAGCTAACGCCGGGGCACGAGCGTCTGGCCACCACTGTGGTGCGTCGCACCCTCGACGACATCCGGGCTACTGTCCAGAGCGATGCGGGGCCCGTCATGGTCGTGGCCACGCCCTCTGGTCAGCCCTGAGATCCGCGCTAGAGCGGATCGGCAGCATCGAACCGCGCGAGGTCGGCCGTGGCTGACTCGCGCGACCTCGGGCACGTAGCGAACCCGGGCGTGCCCCGGGAACGAATCCTTATTGGGAATGACGCGGCCGTCTCCCAGCGTGCCGAGTTTGTCCTCTACTGGATGATCGCCAACCGGCGGGTGGCGTGGAACTTCAGCTTGCAACGCGCCATCGAGTGGGCCACACAGCTGAACAAGCCGCTCGTGGTCTTGGAGCCGCTACGTTGCGGTTATCGCTGGGCCAGCGACCGCCTGCACCAGTTCATCCTGGACGGCATGGCGGACAACGCCGCTCGACTCGAGCGGACCCCGGCGCATTACTACAGCTATGTCGAAGCGAAGGCCGGCGACGGCCACGGTCTTCTGGCCGCCCTCGCCGAGCGCGCGTGCGCGGTCGTGACCGATGACTATCCGGCGTTTTTCTACCCGAGCCTGCTGCACGCCGCGGCGCAACGCTCCCCAATTCGCTTCGAGATAGTCGATTCCAACGGGCTGTACCCCATTCGCTCGTCGAAGCGGCTGTTCGGAACCGCTTACGCATTCCGGCGCTACCTCCAGAAGAACATTCGCACTCACCTGTCCATGCTCCCATACCCCGAACCGTTGGCCGCCGCGCGCCTAACTCGCCTTGAAGAGCTGCCGGCTGAGATCACGGAACGGTGGCCGGATTTCACCCGGCGTCTGCGGGACGGATCGGGCCTTCGACTGGACGAGCTGCCAATCGATCACTCCGTAGGCGCCGCGGGCATCCGAGGAGGCACCACCGCCGGAGTCGAAGCGCTCGGGCGCTTCGTGTCTCAGCGGTTGCCTCGCTACGCGGCCAATCGGAATCAGCCGGAAATCGAGGCCACAAGCGGTCTCTCGCCCTACCTACATTTCGGCCATCTTTCCAGTCATCAGATCTTCGCCGAGCTGATGGATCGAGAGAACTGGGATGTGGACAGACTTGGATCGCAGGCCACGGGTCAGCGTCGCGGCTGGTGGGGCGCCAGCGAGAACGCCGAGGCGATCCTGGATCAACTGGTAACTTGGCGCGAGCTCGGCTTTAACATGTGCGTCGAACGTTCCGATTACGACACGTTTGACTCGCTGCCCGACTGGGCGCGCGACACGCTGGCCGCGCACGCTTCAGACCCGCGGCCCCACGTGTACGCGTCGAGCGAGTTCGAGGAGGCGCAAACCCATGATCGACTGTGGAACGCGGCGCAGAATCAGCTCTTGCGAGAGGGACGAATGCACAATTATCTGCGGATGCTCTGGGGTAAGAAGATTCTCGAGTGGAGCACCACGCCCACGGATGCTCTTGAAACGATGATCGAGCTCAACAACACGTACGCGCTCGACGGTCGAGATCCGAATTCTTACAGCGGGATTTTCTGGTGCCTGGGCCGCTACGATCGGCCCTGGGGACCGGAGCGGCCGATCTTCGGGAAAGTCCGCTACATGAGCTCGGAAAACACCGCCCGGAAGCTCCGCGTCAAGAACTTCATCGAGAAGTACGGCTGATGAGCAGCTTCGTTTCGCGCCTCGCAGAGCACGGGTCGGAAGTCAATGGCCGGCGCTGGATCTATGTGCCCTACGACCAGCTCTCGGACCGCATCGGTCCGTTGGCCGAGGCAGAGCCGGGCGATGTCGGCATCGTCATGATCGAGAGCAGTTGGAAAGGCGAGTGGCGACCGTACCACAAACAGAAACTGGCCTTGATCCTTGCCAACCAGCGGCACTTCGCCCTGGAGCAGGCGAAGCGGGGTGTGGCCGTTCGATACGAGACGACCGATCAGCCGTATAGCGAAGCGCTGGCACGGGTCATCGCGGAGCTGGGCCCGCTGCAGGCGATGGAGCCGGCGGAGCGCGAGTTGCGTCTCGATCTCCAGCCGCTCGTCGACGACGGGGTTCTCAGACTGCTCGACCATGAGGGTTGGCTCACCACCACCGAGCAGTTCGAAGTCAGCCAGAAGCGCGGACCCCCTTGGCGGATGGATGCCTTCTACCGTCACGTCCGCAGGGAGACCGGCATCTTGATTCGAGACGGTAAGCCGGTGGGAGGAAAGTACAGCTTCGACGCCGAGAATCGTGAGCGCTGGGACGGTGAGCCGGCAGCACCCGCCGCACCAACGTTCCCGGTAGACGAAGTGAAAGAGGAGGTCGCCGACCTCATCCGCGACCGCTTCGATCATCATCCGGGTGAACTCGACCTCCCCTCGCTACCGGCCACGGCAAAGGATGCGCGGAAGCTGTGGGATTGGGCAAAGAAGGATTGCATGGCCAACTTCGGTCCGTTCGAGGACGCGATGTCGACGCGATCGAGAAGCCTCTTTCATACACGGATGTCGGCTCTGCTCAACCTACACCGGCTGCTCCCAGCCCAGGTCGTCGCTGAGGCGCTCGAGTTGGACATTCCCCTCGCCAGCAAGGAGGGATTTGTCCGCCAGATTCTGGGCTGGCGCGAGTTCGTCCGCCATGTCCACCGCGCGACCGACGGCTTTCGAGAGCTGCCAGGCCGCGAGGTCACGGTGGCGGAGGCACCCGGCGATGGTGGGTATGAGCGCTGGTCGGGTGAGCGCTGGTCAGGAAGCGCGAAGCTGGACTGTCTCGACGGAGGGGCCGCACCCTCCGAGCTGACGAGTTCCGACCCGCTGCCGCCGGCTTACTGGGGCGAGACCTCCGGCCTGCGCTGCCTCGATCATGTCGTGGCCGACGTCTGGGCGAGCGCTTATGGGCACCACATCACACGCCTCATGGTGCTGTCCAACATCGCGACCCTGATCGACACGTCGCCGCGGGAGCTAACGGACTGGTTCTGGGTGGCGTACGCCGATGCCTACGACTGGGTGGTCGAGCCGAACGTTCTGGGTATGGGCAGCTTCGCGGTCGGCGAGCTGATGACGACGAAGCCCTACGTGTCGGGCGCGGCATACATCAATCGGATGAGCGACTACTGTGCGGAATGTGAGTTTGATCCCAAGAGCGATTGCCCCATCACGAGCCTTTACTGGGCCTTTCTCTCACGCCATGAGAAGCAGCTAAACGACAACCCGCGCCTCCGCCTGCCGCTCGCCAATCTGCGCCGTCGTGGCAAGAAGCGTCAAAACCACGACGCCAGCGTTTTCCGCTGGGTTCGCGACACGCTGAGCGCGGGTGGAATCTTACACCCCGTGGACGCCCCCAACGAAGACGATTGACGCGATGCCAGTGTTCACGCGACGTGTTCTCGTCGCCGCGCCCGCGACGCACGTATTCGATTGGCATGCGCGACCCGGCGCGCTCGAGCGTCTCATACCCCCCTGGGAAGACATCCGCGTGCTAAGGCGGACGGGCGGCATCGAGGACGGCGCACGTACGGTCATCCAGATGAGAAAGGGCCCGTTCAAGCTTCGCTGGGTGGCTGTCCACAGAGACTTCGTGCCCGGCCGCCAATTCGTGGATGAGCAAGTCAGTGGACCCTTCGCCACCTGGCAACACGCGCATCGGGTCACCCCTGAGGGTCACGACCAGGCGTACCTCGAAGACCAGATCACTTACCGTCTTCCCGGCGGCAAGCTCGGTCAATGGCTCGCGGGTCCCAAAGTGCAGAGTGATCTCCACCGCACCTTCCGCTTTCGCCACCGACGCACCACCGACGATCTGAGCCGGCACCTCGCGCAGGCGCACAGGCCTCGTCTTCACGTGGCGATCAGCGGCGCTTCCGGTCTCATCGGGCGGAACCTTGCCGCGTTTCTCACTACGGGGGGCCACACGGTGACGACGCTGGTGCGTCGTTCCCCGCGACACGGCCGTCGGGAAGCGGGTTGGGACCCTTACGCCGGATTGATCGACACTGTCGCTCTCGAAGGCACGGACGCTGTGATCCACCTGTCCGGGCGAAGCGTCTCCGCCTGGCGCTGGACGGAATCGGTGAAACGCGAGATCTGGGACAGCCGCGTAAAGACCACTCGGTTTCTCGCCGAATCGCTCGCTCGACTCGATCGACCGCCCCGCGCCCTGATCACCGCCTCGGCGGTCGGCTGTTACGGGGACCGAGGCGAAGAGGCGGTCGACGAAGACAGTTCGCCCGGCGCCGGCTTCCTCGCGGAGCTCTGCCGAGAGTGGGAGGCCGCAACAGAACCGGCTCGGGCGGCCGGCATTCGCGTCGTCAATCTGCGGGTCGGCCTGGTCATCACCGCGGCCGGCGGCGTTCTGCCGCGCTTGCTGCTTCCCTTCGGCCTGGGGCTCGGCGGCGTGCTGGGCAGCGGGCGACAGTACATGAGTTGGATCGCCCTCGACGACCTGCTCGGCGCCGTTCTGCATTTGCTGTATGCGGACGAACTCGACGGTCCCGTCAATGCCGTGTCGCCCCAGCCGCTCACCAACCGGGGGTTCACACGCACCCTCGGGGCGGTTCTCCGCCGTCCGACCGTTCTTCCCATTCCAGCATTCGTCCTCAGGACGCTGTTCGGAGAGATGGGTCAGGCACTGTTCCTCGACGGGGCTCGGGTCGAGCCACGCCGCCTCCAGGGGCACCCGGAATTTCGCTACCTCTACCCGACGCTCGAGAGCGCGCTGCGACACGAGCTGGGCCTTTATACTCAGGACGAAGGCGATGGCGGAGGGGCATAGCATCCTCCGCTGGGCGCGAGCGCTGCGGCCCCTCGTCGGGCAGCCGCTGGTCCAGGTGGACCTTCCCAAACGTTGGGCCGACCGGGCGGCCGGCTTGCCAGGCCAACATCTTCGCGAGATCCAGACCCACGGTAAGCACCTGCTTCTACACCTGTCGGAAGGGTTGTCGCTTCATTGTCACGCCATGATGTACGGATCATGGCAGTTCGGGACGCCGGCGATGAAACTGCGCAAGCCGGAGAAGAACGTGCGGCTGCGGCTTCGTACCGCACGTCACGAGGCGGTGTTCTTCAACGGCCCCGTCGTTGAGCTGCTGAGCGCAGAAGAGCTGCAGGCGCACAAGCGACTCTCCGCCCTCGGCCCGGACATCCTTCACCCCGACTTCGAGCGTGCGGAGGCTTGGGAGCGATTACGTCGTGCAAAGGAGCGCCCGATCGGCGATGCGTTGCTCGATCAGCGGATCGTGGCCGGGATCGGCAACATCTTCAAATCCGAGGGTCTGTTCCTGGCTGGCCTCGATCCACGGGTGCCCGTGAAGCTCACAAGCCAAAGTCAGGTCGAGCAGTTATGGGACCGCTTGATCCCCGTGATGCTCGAGAACTCGCGCCGCTCCGGACCAGTGGTCACCTTGCACCGCAGCCTCCGGCGCGGCGGTGAGCGCTACTGGGCCTACCGCAGGACCGGCCGTCCCTGCTTTCGCTGCAACGCTATGATCGAGATGGTACGTCAGGGCGAGCTACGAAGAACCACTTATTTCTGCAGTCGCTGTCAGGGTAACCGAGGCGTCTTGTAGGGGCGGCCCGCTCTCATCTTCGACCGGATACCGCTATGAGAGGCTTATTCTTGTCGGCTCTTAATCGGCTCTTAATAAGATATATGTGTCAGCGGTCCCAGCTAAACTGCCGTCCGCACCTTGGCGGCGCCGATCGAGTTTTCATCGCTCTCCGCCTCCATCGCCTTGACGATCCCGCGCAGCATCCCGGCAAAGACGAGCTGGTGCAGGGGGTAGAGTCCATACCAATAAAGGTTACCGAAAAGTCCGACAGGGTCGAAGATCGCAGTTTGCCGCACCGTGCTCCCGTCGCCCTCCTCCGTGACCTCGAACTGCAGCCAGGCGCGCCCCGGCAGCTTCATCTCCGCCGAAAGGCGAAGTAGCTCGTCCGGACTGAAACGCTCGACGCGCCAGAAATCCACCGTCGCGCCGGGGGCGAGGTGTTCGGCGTCACGGCGGCCGCGCCGCGAACCCACACCGCCGAACCAGAGGTCGATAAAGCCCCGGAGGCGCCACAACCAATCGGCGAAGTACCAACCAACTTCTCCACCTAGCCTCCGAATTGGCCGGAACGCCTGCCGGGGCTCGTAAGGAACCCATACGGACCGGGAATCGACGATGCGGGAACCGAATTTCTCGCCTCCCCAACGTTGCTGGTCGCCGGAAGAGAGGGCATCGGACCAGCGGGTCTCCGCGAATTCCTGATCTTCATTGACCAGCGCGCGCTGAATGGCCTCGCGGATACCGCGGGGGCGTATCTGGAAGGTCCGCAAAGCCGCGTCGTCCTCCACCACCGTCGGATTGCGAACGCTGTCGATGAGATCCTTGCCCACCCGAGCGTAGACGGGCGTGACGAGCCCCAACCAGAGGCTCGAGAGTCGAGGCGTGAGCACGGGCACGGGGATCATCAGCCGTCGCAACCCACGCTGGTGAGCGTACTCCTTCATGATATCCATGTAGGAGACCTGATCCGCGCCACCGATCTCGAACACCGCGCTACCCCCGGCCGCGACATCGAGCGCCTCGACCAGGTAATCGATCAGGTCTTCCACGGCGAGCGGCTGCGCTGGTACCCTGACCCAGTGGGGTGTAACCATCACCGGCAGCTTCTCAACCAGCGAACGGATCATCTCGAAAGACAAGCTTCCCGAGCCGATGATGATCGAAGCGCGAAACTCCAGAGTGAGCACCCCCGACTCACGAAGGATTCGACCGACTTCTTGCCGGCTTCGCAGGTGTTGCGACAGACCGGGCTCACGACCCAGTCCGCCCAGGTAGATAATCCGTTTCACCCCGGCTGCCTTGGCCGCACGGGCGAAGTTCTCCGCAGCGCGCCGGTCCTTCTCCTCGAAATCCTCCTTGGATCCCATCGAATGGATCAGGTAGTAGGCGACATCTACACCGGCGAGCGCCCGCTGCAGCGACGCGAAGTCGGCCGCATCGCCGCCCACGACCTCCGTGTCCCCCTCCACCCGCGGTTCCAGAAACTCGGGCCGCCGCGCCAGGCAGCGCAGGCGGACGCCGCGCCGACCTAGCGCCCGCATCAGGCGGCCACCGACGTAGCCGCTCGCCCCGGTCAGCAATACGCGCTGGCGCCCACGCCCCTCCGGCTCGCCGTCTGAACGAGCCGACCCAGCCGGCCCTCCCTGGACGGAGCGCCCGCAGCTGGTGTTCGACCCGGCGGGGGCCGGAGCGATTTGCTGGTCGTTGTTGGCGGCTTTGGCCATGCTTGTGGGCCCATCCCGGTTGCGCTTAAGCTGGCGGGGTGGCGCTCAACGCGGCGCGCCACCCGCACTTGTCGTATAACGTAGCCTGGACAAGATTTACTGTCAATATAATGTCTAATTATTAACTTTACACATTTTGCATACGCCCGCCGGCGCCCTCAGATTCGCCGACAGCGGGCGCTGTCAGGTCTCGAGCCCCATATCTCGGGCTCAGGAATAACGGAGGTGGTGGTTGATCGACAAGCAGGTTAAGCCCGTCGTAGTGCTGAGCCGGTGCCTGGAGTTAGAGCCTGTTCGCTACAACGCCCAGGTGATCCCTTACGACTTCGTGCGCGAGCTGGAGCCCTGGGTGACGTTCGTCCCCGTCTGTCCAGAGCTGGAAATTGGCCTGGGGGTGCCTCGCGAGCCCGTCCGGATCGTCGCGGTCGCCGGTGAGGCGCGGCTGCTGCAGCCGGCGACGGACCGGGACGTCACCGCTGAGATGCGAGATTTCGCCGAACGGTTCCTGGGTTCCCTGGACACGGTGGACGGCTTCATCCTCAAGAATCGATCGCCGTCCTGCGGCATCTCGGACGTGAAGCACTATCAAGGACTCGACAAGTCGGCATCGTCCACGCGTGGCGCCGGTCTATTTGGCAGGCGGGTGCTGGACCGCTACGGCGGGCTGGCGATCGAGGACGAGGGGCGCCTACGCAACTATCGGATTCGCGAGCATTTCCTCACCAAGCTCTTTAGCCTGGCCCGGTTCCGCATCCTCAAGAGGTCGGGATCGTTAGGCGAGCTGGTTCGTTTTCACTCGGTGAACAAGTTTCTACTGATGGCCTACAACCAGAAAGAGATGCGCACGCTGGGGCGAATTGTTGCCAATCACGAGAAGCGCCCCTTCGCCCGCCTGATCGACGAGTATGAGCAGCACTTCCAGGCGGCGCTGGGGCGGGCGCCTCGCTACACGTCGGTCGTCAACGTGCTGCAACACGCCTCGGGTTACTTTTCCGACCAGCTGTACGCCAGTGAGAAGGCTTTCTTCCAGAAGTCTCTTGAGCGCTACCGAAACGGGCGAACGCCGGTGAGCGCCGTAACCTCCATCCTCAGAGCCTGGATCGTCCGCTTCGATCAGGACTACTTGATGCCGCAGACGTTCTTCGACCCTTATCCGGAAGCTCTGATGAGCGTCAGTGATTCCGGCAAGGGAAGAGATCTCTGATGGAAGTCGGATAGGGTCAGAGCGCCTTGAGTCTGCGGCCGCCAAGCGAGGGGTCATTTCAGCTTGGAAAGAGCGGCACGTAGATCACCCAGGTCGGAAAGCTCGATCGCTTCGATCTCGTCCAGAACCCTACGATAAGTGGGCGCGGCCGCACCCCCCGCCAGAATCGGCACCGCCGGGGGCAGCTTGAGCCGCAGCTCGCGCAGCTCGTTCTCGAGATCGGCGTCCCCCTCCGGAAAGACGAGGCTGATGGCGACGGCCTCGGCACCCGTGTCACGGACCGCGGCCGCCAGATCGTCAGCCGGCAGGTTGGGGCCGAGATAAGTGACCCGCCACCCCTCCGCCGCCGCGATTACTGCGACAAACAACGCACCGAACTCGTGCCTCTGACCGGCGGGTGTGGCCACCACTAGATTGGCAGCGACGCTGGGAGACTCCGTCGCCTCGAGCACCTTGCCCACGACACGCAGGAGCAATGCCGACGTCAGGTGCTCGTGCGAAGGCCGCACGCCACCCTCGCTCCAGCGCTCGCCGACCGTCCGCATCAACGGAGCCGCGACCTGCTCGATCAGAACCTGAGCACTGAGGACGGCCATGGCGCGGTTGAGCACCCGTTCGAGTTCGCGGCCGTCGAGGCGCTCCGCCGCGGCCAGCGCCGCCTTGAGGTGCATCTCGGCCGCCTCGGCATCGTCCCCCAGTGCCTGGGGTCCAACCACGGCCTCTTCGCGCTCATCCTCGTGCACTAGCGCCGCGAGCTCTTTGCTACCCAGAGTCGCGATCTGGCTGATGCGACGGCCGGCGCGGCTGGCGCGGCGCAGCAGACGCAGCCGCTCGATATCATCGTCCGAGTAAAGGCGCCGCCCGCCTTCCGAGCGACCGGGCTCGACGACCGAATACCGCTTCTCCCAGGCGCGCAAGACGTCGGCGCTGAGGCCGGTTCGGCGGGCGACGACCTGGATCGGGTGGCGCTTGCGGCTGCTGTCGAACTTGTCTGTCATCATTTGTCGAACCGAAGTGTAGCACAAACGCGCGACAGGCGTCAACCCTGCACGGCGCACCGGCCCCGCCCCAGCGATTTAGGGTGAAAACAGGGGGGAGCCGGTGACAAGCTCGCTCTCCCCGCAAGTGTTATCTTCGGGTGCTTCCCGAGCGTGCGCGCTCGATTCGGCGCTTGAAGAGGGTCGGTGCGCGAGCTGTCGGCCCCAAAGGAGGAGACGATGCTGCTCAGGCGCTTTTACGACGACAAGTTGGCCCAGGCCTCGTATCTGGTCGGTTGCTCGGCCACGGGCGAGGCGATGGTCGTGGATCCCAACCGCCGGGTGGACGCCTACCTGAGAGCGGCGGAGCAGGAGGGTTTGCGGATCACGCACGTCACCGAGACGCACATCCACGCCGACTTCGTCTCCGGCGCCCGGGAGCTGGCCCGCTCCAGCGGGGCGACCTTGTTTCTCTCCGACAACGGTGACGCCGACTGGAAGTACCTGTTCGCCGCCGAAGAGGGGGCCAGCCTGCTCGGGGACGGCAACGTCTTCATGGTGGGCAACGTCCGCGTGCAGGCTCTGCACACGCCGGGACATACGCCGGAGCACATCTGCTTCCTGATCACCGATACCGCCGCGGCCGACCGTCCGATGGGCGTGTTCACCGGCGATTTCGTCTTTGTCGGAGATGTGGGTCGACCCGATCTGCTGGAGCGAGCCGCCCAGGTCGAGGGCACGATGGAGGAAGCGGCGCGATTACTTTACGAGTCGATTCAGCGGTTCAAGGACCTTCCTGATTATCTGCAGCTTTGGCCCGGACACGGTGCCGGATCGGCCTGCGGCAAGGCGCTGGGTGCCGTTCCCCAGTCCACCCTTGGTTACGAGCGGATGTTCAACTGGGCCTTCGCGGCCGAAGGGAAGCGCGATTTCGTCGAGGCGGTGCTTTCCGGTCAACCCGAACCGCCGAAGTACTTCGCCGAGATGAAGCGGATCAACAAAGAGGGGCCCCCCTTGATCGGTGGCTTCAGGCGGCCGGAGCGCTTGCCGGAATCACGGCTACCTGATCTTCTCGCCAGCGGTGCGTTCGTCCTCGACTCACGTCATATCGGCGACTTTGCCGAGGGTCATGTGCCCGGCACGATCAACATTCCCCTGGATCGATCGTTCCCGACCTGGGCGGGTTGGCTCGTACCCTTCGATCGCGATTTCTACTTGATTGTCGATGAGGATGCGAACCCCCACGCGATCGACGAGGCGGCCGGTGATCTGCTGCTCATCGGCCTCGACCGCATCGCCGGGTACTTCGGGCCTGGCGCCATCAATGCCTGGGCCGAAGCTGGCCGCCGACTCGCGACCACGAGCGAGATCACCTCGAGCGAGCTGGCCAAAATGCTGGAGAACGGGAACGTCGCGGTCGTGGATGTCCGCAGCCGCTCCGAGTGGGAGGCCGCCCACATGCCTGGAGTCCCGAACGTGCCTCTCGGGTATCTGACCGACCGGTTGGGGGAGATTTCCAAAGATCGCGACGTCGTGCTCCACTGTCAGACCGGCTGGCGCTCTGCGATCGGGGCGAGCCTGCTTCAAGCTCACGGCTACGAGCGCGTGGCCAACCTCAAAGGCGGGATTCGCTCGTGGGTGATCGACGGCAACGCGGTCGAGCGAGGTTGATGAGCCTAACGGCGCTGGCTGGCGGCGGCGGCCGGGGCTAGAATCACCTGGTCCAGTCGCCGGGTTGGCGGCTCCAGGCCAACGTCACGGTCGTCACCGTAACCCGAATGGTGCACTAGCGACCCAGCAAACGACGGGAGGAATCGCATGGGGATCGCCCGGGAGATCCTGCTGCGCGGATCGCGGAGCGAATGGCTCGCCGGCCAGCTCACGCGTCGTAAGTTCACGCGCAGCGCGGTCGAGCGGTTCATGCCGGGTAAGGACACGACGGCTGCGCTCGACGCGACCGAGTCGCTCCGCCACCACGGGATCGGCACGATCCTGACCCTGCTGGGCGAGAACATATCGCAAAGCGAACAAGCCGACGGCGTGACTCAGCACTACCTGGACGTGCTCAACCGCGTTCAGGACCTCTCACTCGATACCGACATCTCGATCAAGCCGACTCAGCTGGGGCTCGACCTCGACTTCGATCAAACCCTGTGCCGCTATCAAACCCTTGTTTCCCGCGCGGCGGGGCTTGGCCGGCTGGTCGCCATCGACATGGAAGACAGCTCTTACGTCGACCGAACGATTGAGCTCTACAAACGTCTGCGAGCCGACCACAACAACGTGGTGCTTTGTCTCCAGGCCTACCTCTATCGGACGGCCGCTGACCTCGCCACGCTCCTGCCACTCGCGCCCGCGATTCGGCTGGTCAAAGGTGCGTACAACGAGCCCCACAACCTGGCCTACCGGCGGAAGAAAGGTGTGGATGCCAGCTTCCTTCGCCTCGCCGACGTCTTGATCCAGGAGTCCGCCCGCGGCAGCGGCGTGCGGGCATTTTTCGGGACCCACGACCCACGCATGGTCTCCGCCGTTTGCCGCCGCGCTGAAGCGCTCGGGCTGCCCAAAGACTCTTACGAGTTCCAGATGCTCTATGGCATTCAGCGCGAGGCTCAAACCCGCCTCGCCAGCGACGGCTATCAGATGCGTGTCCTGATCAGCTACGGAGACTCCTGGTTCCCCTGGTTCATGAGGCGGCTCGCCGAGCGGCCGGCCAACGTGTTGTTCGTCGTTCGTAATCTGGTGCACAGCTGAGGCCCGCCCCAGTCACGACATGCTCAATTGATGATCGTCGCTCTCGGTGCGCGGCTGCCTCGAGACCATCGCCCCGTTACCGTTCCCATACCGGTTACCTAATGGTAACATACCCCGGGCCCCGCGCGATCGGTCCTATCCCGCTTTCTCAGTCTAACTGACCTATTAACAACACGTTACCGCCTCCGCCCCCGGCTGGTACGGCCCGTGCACGAGTAATCTGGCGCAGTTGACGCCCCCCGTCCGCTGCTTGTGAGAGGCGACGATGGCCCAAGATCGATTGATGTTCTGCCCCCACTGCCACAACGTCAGCGACTGTGTCTGGCCCGGGTTCGGAAGAGACTGGGTGCTCTGTCACCACTGTCAGCGCCGGGTCCGCTGGACCGAGGTGGAAACTCGTTATCTGCTGCGGGATGAAGGTGAAGAGCGGCAGGTAGAACTGAACGCCGGCTACCACTAACTGCCGCTGACGACGATGAAGCGGGAACAGTTCCTGGAGCTTCTGGCACGAACCCCGCGGGATTGGCGTTTGTCGGCGGGAAAGATTCGCCGTGGAACGCGCACCGACCCCGATTGCCCGCTTACGGCGGTCGCGCGTCAGTTGAAACCAAGCCAGAACACTCCAACGTCTCAGCCGGCGGCGGGGCTGGCGCTCAGCCCGGACCTTGTCAACGAGATCCTTGCGGCGTCAGACAACCTTGATCGGGCCGACCCGTTGCTGCGGGCCAGCCTGCTAGAAGCCTGCGGTCTGTTGACCCGACGCGCCGGCGTCGCTCAGAAGCTGGCGGGTACGGAGCCGTCCAGCCGCTAACGCGGCCCGCCCGAGCGTGGCGCATCTCTCAGACGAGCGCGCCGGGCTACAGCCAACTTAATCTCCCCGTCCTCCACCTCTCGCCGCTCGCCGAACGGCACCAACCAGCCTCAGCCTGAAACCAGGCGACCATCGCCACGCGTACGGAACATAGAAGTCATCGGCAGCGGCAAAGGTCCGGGCGCAACCTTATGCCGAGCATCACGATCGAAGAGAGCTGAAAGGAAGACATTTCAGCCTCACGAGTCATGAGAACCCGTATGTCGTCTGCTCCTTTTGTTCGGCGGCCCGCCATGACCGCACAGATGTCCTCGTTGCTCGCCCTGCTGACCCTGTCGCAACCACTTCTCCTTTTTGGCGCCGAGCGGCATCGGCTCCGGGGCCAGACAAACGATCACCAGACGGAAGAGAGCGGCGAGGCGGAGTTTCGGCCTAACGAAAAACCGACCCTCGTAATCCGTCGCGCGTCCGGGCCGATCGCGCTGGACGGTGAGCTGGACGATGCCGGGTGGGTCGGCGCCGCCCGCGCTACCAATTTCTCGGAGCACTGGCCGCGCGAGAGAGCTCGGCCGCCGGTGGAGAGCGAGGTATGGGTGACGTACGACCAGGACAACTTCTACCTGGCGTTCATCGCTTACGACGACCCCAGCACCATTCGCGCATCGCTCCGCGACCGCGATGAGATGTGGAGCGACGACTACTTTGGGATCTTGCTCGACACGTACGGCGACGCCTCCTGGGCGTACTTCCTGTTCGCCAACCCTCTGGGTGTTCAGGGCGACTCGCGCTTCTCGACCAACGGCGGTGAGGACGATGGCTTTGACATCATCTTCTATTCAGAGGCTCAGATCACCGATCAGGGTTACCAGATCGAGATGGCCATCCCCTTCAAGAGCCTGCGCTTCCCGAACCGCCAGACGCATTCCTGGCGCGCGACGTTCTGGCGTACCCGCCCGCGGGCCAGTCGCGCCCAGCATACCTGGGCCGCGATGAACCGCGACGACCCTTGCTTCCTGTGCCAATTCGGGACCCTCACGGGCATCAGCGACGTGAAACCGGGCGGTGCGCTCGAGCTGCTGCCAGCGGTGATCGCGAATCAGACCGGTCAGTTGCGAGATCCCGATGCTCCGACTTCAGGCCTGCGTAACAGCAGCCTCGGGGGCGAGCTGGCGTTGAGCGTGCGCTATCCATTCTCGTCGGGTCTCACGGCCGAGGCGACGCTGAACCCCGACTTCAGTCAGATCGAGTCAGACGTGGCCCAGATCGACGTCAACACGACTTTCGCGCTCTTCTTTCCCGAGCGGCGGCCGTTCTTCCTCGAAGGCAGCGACCTCTTCGATAGCTACTTCAACGTTTTGTACACCCGACAAATCAACGACCCGCAGGTGGCCGGCAAGTTCATTGGCCGGCTGGGGCGGGCCAGCTTCGCCTACCTGGGAGCGGTAGACGAAAACTCTCCGCTTATCCTGCCGTTCGAGGAGCAGAGCTTCGTGGGTCAGGCGGGCACGAGCATCAGCAACATCGCGCGTGTAAGGCAGACGTTCCTCAGACAGTCGTACGTCGGCGCGATCGTGACCGACCGGCGTATGCAGCATAGCGGGGGCTCCGGCACGGCCGCCGGCATCGACGGGCGCCTGCGTTTCCTCGAGAAGTACAGCTTCGAGTTCCAGGCGCTGGCGAGCCACACGCAGGAACCGGACAACCCGAGCCTCACTGAAGACGTAAACGGACTGACGTTCGATCGGGGGAAACACACCGCCGCCTTCGACGGGGAGTCGTTCTGGGGACACGGGATGTACGCGAGCCTGGAGCGTGACGCGCGTTTCTGGAGCTTCGACTTCGACTATTGGGCCTCCAGCCCGACTTTCCGAGCCGATAACGGCTTCGAGTTCCGAAACGACTTCAGGCGTGTCTCGATGTGGCAAGGTTTGTTCCTCTATATGGACACCAATCTGCTCGACCGCATACTTCCGAACATCTACACGCAGCGGAGCTGGAACTTCGACGGCGTTCGCAAGAACGACTTCATCGCGCCCTCGCTCGAGTTCAGCCTCAAGGGCGACTCCTACATCGACATCGAGTATCAGTGGGAGCGCGAGCGCTTCGCCGACATCGACTTCACAGGTCTGCGTCGCCTGTTCCTATTCGCGAGAACCAACATCATCGATGCAATCCGGCCCGGATTCTGGGTGTCCCACGGCCGGCGCATCGCGCGCTTCACCGATCCACCGGTCAAGGGCGACGGGACGAACGCCGAGGCCTGGGTTACCCTAAAGCCGCTGACTCGCCTGGTCATCGAGCCTGCGCTGCAATACTCACAGCTGAGCGACGTGGCCGGCGGCGAGCTGTTCGAGGGCTTCATCCTGCGGACGCGGACGGCGTTTCAGTTCAACCGGGAGCTTTTCCTGAGGCTGGTTGTGCAGTACGACAACTTCTCCGAGGGTGTCACGATCGAGCCGTTGCTGACCTATAAAATCAACCCGTTCACGCTCTTCTATGTCGGCTCGACTCACGGCTTCCAGGACTACGACAACCCGGACGACTTCGCACAGACGTCCCGGCAGTTCTTCGCGAAGTTCCAGTACCTCTTCCGGGGCTGAGGCGACCGCGGGAGGTGGCGCCCGCAGCCGACTCGAGCCGTCTTACGTGAGGGCGGCGACTATTCTCTCTCCGTGAAAGCGGCCGTTCTCGATGAAGAGCTTGTTGGCATCAAAGCCGGCCGCCAACACGCCGGCGATGAACCCGGCACGTTCGTCTCCATCGTCTCCGCATCGTGCCGCGGCACGCCGTCCGGCTCGCCTCGCAGCGTCACATGACCTGAATCGATCTCCGTGACTCGCGTCCGGAAGCGGGCGGCGATGGAGCCCTCACGAACGCGATTCTCAATGTCGGGGCGCACCCACGGCTTCACCCCCGGATCGAAGTTCTCCAGAAAGTGCACCAGCGTGACACGGGCGCCGGCGCGCCAGAGGTCGAGCGCGGCCTCGACGGCCGAGTTACCGCCACCGACGACCAGACAATCCTGATCGAAATAACGGTGAGCTTCCCGGAAGTAGTGAGTCACTTTCGAAAGATCCTCCCTGTTTACACCCAGCAGGTTAAGGGTGTCGAAGTAACCGGTCGCCACCACAACGTATTTCGCTCGGTAGACCGATTCTTTTCCAACCCCGGTACGGGTCGAGACGCTGAAGTCGTTTGGGGCACCTTCGACCCCCGTGACCTCCTCGTATTGGCGCACCGGCAGCCGAAAGTGCTGAGCCACCCGACGGTAGTACGTGAGGGCCTCGGCTCGTGAGGGCTTGTCGCGCGCGCAGACGAACGGAACGCCGCCCACCTCCAGGTTTTCCGGGGTGCTGAAGAACGTCATGCCGATCGGATAGCCCACGATGGCGTTGACGATGCAGCCCCGATCGAAGACCACGCTGCGCAATCCGGCCCTGGACGCTGCCACCCCAACCGCCAGACCGCAGGGGCCGGCGCCGACGATGGCGAGATCGAGTGTGTGATTACGGATATCGTCCACTTCATTCCGAGTTAGGCGTGCATTTCGGCGTGCATTTCGGCGATCCTTCACGACGATCGAGCGCGCTCAGACGCCTGGCGGCCTAGGCGCCGGCATCGGGATGGCGGCGCGATCAAAGGTGAAGTAAGCCAGTGATCAGACGCCCGTGTCGAGTGCCACCTCGTGTATCTCGAGCTGGGCGTGACCTTTGAACATCTCTTTGGGAGGAACTCGGCTGTGCGCCTCTTTGAAGGCCGCGCTTTTTGTCCAGCCGCGAAAGTTCTCCTCGCTATCCCAGAAAGTCAGCACGATGAAGGTGTCCCCTTTGATCGGCCGGAGCACCATGTTGCGTATGAAACCCGGCTGCCGATCCACCAACGCTTTGCGAGTTCGGAAGCGATCGATAAACGCTTCCTCCTGGCCTTCCGCCACCGGCACTCGATTCTGAACGATGATCAATGCTCTGGCGCCTTGAGCTGAGCTTGAAACTCCTGGACCTCGTGCAGCCGATGAAGCTCCGACTCGACGCCCGACAGCTGCCGCTCCAGGAGGTCGAGCCGCTGCGCCATGATCGACATCTCCTGGTTGGCACCCTGCGATTCCCTGATCCTGGCGATCGCCTCGGCGATCGGCTTGAGGGCGAAGCGAATGGTCACACCCGCGACGGGGATGAGAACGATCAGCGTCCCCATGAACACAGAAACGACGGCGGTGACGTCGATGGGCAATACCGGTGGGCCCTGCATGATCATCTCCTTACTCCAGCACGACACCGGGCTGTGACCGCAAACCATCTCGCCCGGCACCCGTATGGGCGCAAAGGGGTTGCCGACCCTCGCGGCGACGCTGATCGCTCTGTCGCAGCTTCGTCAAGCCGGATAATCGAGGGCCTCGGGGATCGTCACGGTGGTCAGCGCCTGCGCCGCCCGGTCCTTCGCCAGCCGATAGCCGGTGAGGCAGCCGTCCAGCTTGCCGCGACGAAGGTTGAACGGCTCGTACCCGTCGAATCGCACGCAGGGGCCACGTTTGGACGGCAGCGCGCCTTCCTCGTCGAGCGCGTCGACGGCGCAGGAGCAGATACCCGGCATCACGCTCTCCAGCACCACCAGCTCGCGCCTATTGTAAACACGCTCTCCTTGCTCGTCCCACGACGGATGGCGGTTGTACCCGAACACCAGCCCCGAACAGATGCGAGCCACCTCGCCGGCAGCGACGGCCGCCTGAACGTGGCAAAGGTCGGTGAAGAAGCGAACCAGCCCCGGAAGCCGTTCCGTCAGCGTCGTGTTGTTTACCCCCTCGGTTTCCAGCTCGATCAAATCCAGGATCTGGTATCGGGAGGCGAGCAGCCAGCAGAGAGCATCCGCCATGGTGAAGGTCACCCCTTGGCGGTGTCCTTTATATAGAGGCTGCCCGTCGGCGTCCTTCGACCCCAGCAAGTGCCCCAGCGTCCAGATCCACAGCTCCATGGCCGAGGCCAGCGCGCAGGCGCCCGAGCCGGGACGGCGACCGGCGATGCGCCGCATCTCGCGGACCCACTCCTCGAACTGGGCGAGAAAGATCGGATTCGTCATCGTAACGCTCAGCTGACGCCGCTGTACCGCTTCCGGCCCTTCGTACGTCGCCTCGAACTGCGCATCCATCCATTTTTGCGGTAGGAAGCCGGGGCAATCCTCGGTGATGCCGTAGCCACCCATCAGGCTGACGGCCTCGCGCATCATGTTGGCCCCGTGTCCGGTGTTCCAGAGCTTCACTGCCGGGCTGAGCACGTTGGCCAAAGCATCTTTGACCAGATACACGAGCAACGCATTCCGCTCCAGCTCCTCGAAGCGGTTCTGATCGCGCTCCGACGGCGGCTTCGCCACCAGCCGTAAATACTCGACCGCTTCATCCGCCCACTTCGCCCGCGCACGAAGCGCCCGCCGCTTTCCAGGGATCTCGGACTCGGCGAAGATCTCAGCGCGACGGTGATCCAACGGATCGAGCTCGTCGAACAGACGCGCCGCCGCGAAGCCCAGTGAGGCGCTCGCTTCGCCGGTGGCCCAGACGTCCACTAACCGGTGAAGCGCGTCCTCCTTCAGCTGCAGACCCAGTTCGCGACGCGGACTATCGGAAACATCGGAGGCACCGCCGCGGAAGCGGCCGCGCTGGTAGCGGATGATCGGTTCCACAGCGGAGAGCAGCTTGGCGGCCGTCATTAAACCGACGGTCACTCGAGTTCGCTTGAAAACCGCGTCGATAACCTGCGAGTGCGTGTAGTTGGGTACGATCACACCGTCTTTCACCTTATAGCCGCCGACGATCCGGCTGGCCGGGACGTCGAGGCTGAAGATCGGGTCGCTGGACGACGAGAGCTGATGAGCCAGCTTCCGGGTGGGCGTCCCGCGATCGAAGGTCCCGGGGTCCGTCTCCTCCAGGACGATGATGCAGCTCGTTTTGATCCGCTCGTCCGCCGTGTCCACCGCCACCGACACGAAGCTGGCAAAGGCCATGTTGGTGATGAAACGGCCGCGCTTCTCGACGTGCAGGATCGGCTCTTCCCCGTCCTTCCACTCCTTCACCGTTACCTGGCCGCCCAGCACACCGGTGTCGACTCCCACGTGGGGGATTGGCTCGGTCAGAGCGAAGGCGCCCCGGCCGGGCTTTCGGTCCTCGCCCGGCTGGGGAGGTGCCGAGCGCCTCATGTAGCTCTCCCGTTGCTCCGGAGTCCCCGTCTCGTGGATCGGCGCCAGGCCCAGGTGACCGGCCACGGCTGCGGTGGCGGCTCCGCCATCCACCCAGGCCAGCTCCAGAGCGGCCAGCGCCAGCGCCAGATTCTTGGGGCCCTCCAGAGCCCCGCCGTACTCCCGATCGAGCAAAACGGAGCTGATCCCCGCCTCATCGAAGGCCTCGAGCAGCGCCGCCTTCTCCGGCGTCCACTCGTGGGTGTGGCGCCCGCCGTCCGCCACCAGCCGCGCCACCGGTCCCCGGGCGACCGATCTCACCGACTGGACGAGCGACTGCAAATCAGGTCGGGCACGGAACCGCCACATGATTTGGCGGGCCTCGTCTCCGGGGAGCGTGCTCAGACTCGGCTCAAGCTGTGACCTGCTCATGACGGATTACCCCCTCGGGCGGTTGGCGCTCGTGGAGCGTCAGCGATGGCCCGACGTGAGCCAGCGCCGCACCCAGTGGTGTGAGGCCAACCTCGACAACCTGCGAACCGTGGGCGTGGGCCGTGGATTCGCTTCTTTGCAGGAGGGTAACCCAGTCGGGGCTGCCGGGCTACCCGCCCTCGGCAAGCTCGACCGGGCTCGTGTGCTTGCAGCAGTCGAGCAGCATCTCCAGCCGCTCGGGGTTGAAGCCGATGATAAAGTCGTTGCCGTGGGCGACCACCGGCACACCGACACCGCCGCTGAGCTTCCGCCACTCCCTCAGCTCGAAGACGTCTTTGCTGATGTCCGCCTCGTCGAACTCGCAACCGTGTTCAGTTAGCCAATCCTTGACCATTTTGCAGTAGGGTCAAGTCGGTGTGGTGTATACTTTGATCGTCGCCATATCGGCTCTCCCGTTCGTGTCGCTGGTGGAGTACTTATCGTTGGATAACATTGAGTCTGACCCTTAGTCAGCCATGACGTCAAGCCCGGAAGAGCTCAGACCGTTCCCGCAGCAGCGGGCCGCCATCGAAGCGCCGCTGGGGCCGACGCTCGTCCTGGCGGGTCCCGGCGCCGGCAAGACGTTCTGCCTGATTCGCCGCGTCCAGCACCTGATCGAGGCGCGGGACTTCGCACCCGAACACATCTGCGCGGTTACCTTCACCAACAAAGCCGCGGAAGAGGTCACGGCGCGTCTGCACCGCCGGCTGGGCGATCGCGCCGACCGTGTGACCCGCGGCACCCTTCACGCCCTCTGCCTGGGGATCCTCCGCGAGCACCCGGAAGCCGCTGGCCTGCGGCGCGGCTTCGGGGTGGCCGACGAGCTGTACCAGCGGCTGCTGTTGCGGCGCCTGGGGGTCCAGCCGGCGCGGCGCCGCGGCCACTTGCTCAACCTCTTCGGCCGGAGCCGGCTGCAAGGTTACACCCTCACCGAGGGCGACGACGCGCTGCTCGACAGCTACCTGTCGATGCTGCGTCAGAAGAACCTGGTGGACTTCGATGATATCATCGCGCTCACCGACCGGTTGTTCCATGATCATCCCGCGATCGCCGACGCGGTAGCGACACGCTGGCGCTACCTGCTGGTCGACGAAGCGCAGGATCTGGACGCCGCGCAGTACCGCATTCTCAAGCGGCTGGTTCAAGCTCACCGCAACATCTTCGCGGTGGGCGACGACGAGCAGTCGATTTTCTCCTGGCGTGGCTCGGACCCACGCATACTCTGGCGTTATCAAACGGACTTCGAGATCGAACATTCCGTCATCCTTGACCGAAACTTGCGTTGCAGCCGGCAGATCTTTAAGGCGGCGCGGCGACTGATGCGGGAAAACCCCGAGCTGTTCGACAAGAAGATCGAGGCGGAGCGCGATTCCGAGTTCGACGTCGAGTGCTACATCTTCGAAGACGAGGCCGCGGAGGCCGATTGGCTGCTCAGAAGCATCGACGCCGACCGTGAGGCCAATGGCTGCGACTGGGGCGATTACGCCGTCCTCTACCGCAAGCACGACGTCGGACGCGAGCTGGAAAAGCGCTTCGTGGCCGCCGGCGTCCCCTGCCGGCTGGCGCGGGGCCGCGCGCTCCTGGACGATCGAGTGATCGCTTACGTGGTCGCCTCGTTGCGAGTGATGACCCGGCCCGAAGACCCCGTGGCGCTGGAGGCCTTCGCCCAGCGTCTGCTGCCGCGCGAGCTGATGGCCGAGGTTCGTACGCTGGCCGCCGGCCGCGACGGTGATCTGTTAGGGGCGATGCGCGCCTACGCGCGCCACCACCCCAAAGGGCACCCGGACAGCAAGAAGGCCTGGCGCTTCGTCTATCATGTGGAGAACCTGCGGGCCGTCTACGCGTCGCACGCCACACTGCCCGAACTGATCGACGAGCTGCTTTCCCAGCGGGTGCGGCGCTACGAGAACCGCCTGGAGGAACGGTACGACGAGCTGGAGGACCCTGAGGTCTTTCCCGGCGCGCTCGAACTGGCGCAACGCCTGACGGCGGTAGTAACCGGCGGAGGATCGGTGTACCTGGCCGCGCAGGGGGGCATCGAGGTCGCGGCCCGCGGGATGCTCCACGCCGTAGAGCTGCCGGCGCGCTGCGATTACCTGACGCCCGCTGTGAAGCCTCGCCCCGAGGACCTGGTGCTGGGAAGCGATACGCTGCGAGGACGGCCCCTGGCCACCACCCTGTTCAAGGCGCTCCAACTCATCCACGCCCGCGGCTTCCGCGACGTGCTCCGGGATTACGTGACCTTCGACGTGGAAACCACCGACCTCGACCCGGCCGGCTGCGAGATCATCGAGCTGGGCGCCGCCAAAGTCATCGGCGGCGAAGTCGTGGACACCTTCCGTTCCTTCGTGCGCTGTCAGAAGCCGATCTCACTCAAGGCGACCGAGAAGCACGGTTACACCCAGCAAGATCTGCAGGGGGCACCGAGCCTCGAAGAGGTGTGGCCGCGATTCGTTGAATTCGCGCGGGGCCATGTCCTGGTCGCCCACAACGGCCACGAGTTCGACGTGCCCGTGCTGCGGCGTAACGTCGAGAGCTTCGCCAGCGTCGACGACCTGGTCTTCTTCGACACCCTGCCTCTGGCCCGCTCGCTCTTCCACGAGAGCGCCCGCCTGGAAGACCTGGCCGTACGCTTCGGAATCGCCGCGGGCGTCGCCCACCATGCCCTGGATGACGCGGTGACCCTGGCGCATGTGTTCCAGGCCCTGGGCGATCACAAGCGCGCCCGGGCCCGTAAGGCGGCGCTGGTTAACCTTCTCGATCACCTGGCCATCGGCCTGGCGCTGGAGCCACCGAGGCGTCTACAGCCCGAGGACCAGTTGCTGCTGGAACTCGCCGTGTCCTTCGCGCTGGGACGCTACAGCGACTGTCTGGAATTCTATGCGACGGAACGAGATCGAATCTCCGGCCCGGCGCCGCATCCAGAGGAGTTGATCGCGCGGTTGGGCGGCCGCCAGCTCATGGAGAGGATCCGGACCGAGCGTCGCCCCTCCGAGCGCTATCCTGCCGCGGTGGCCCGCCTCCATACCCTGGTCGAGGCCAGCCAGGCGGACGACCTGGCGGAGTCCGTTCGCCGACTTCTCGAGCGCGTCGCGCTTTCCACCTCGGAAGGCGTCGAGGCCGATCCGCACCGCGTCAACCTGCTCACCCTGCACTCGACCAAAGGGCTCGAGTTCTCGCGCGTCTACCTGGTCGGCGTCGAGGATCATCAGATCCCCGGCTACTACGCCGTGGTCGACAACCGCCAGGATGAGATCCAGGAGGCGCGGCGTCTGCTTTACGTGGGGATGACGAGGGCGAAGGACCGCTTGATCCTCACGCGCACCGTTCGCCGGCACGGCCGCGACTCCGGTGGAAGCACCTTCCTGAACGAGATTGGCCTCACGCCTACGGCTGCAGGTTCCCCTTAGTCTCGGCGGACCCCGACGCGCCCGCCCGAACACCTTCCACCTCCGGGAACGGTTTCAAGCCATCACCGCGATACCGGTAACGGAAAGCCACGCAGCCCGGCCGCCCGCCTGGGCAGTAGCAGCCCCTAAAGCGGACGACGGCGTACCTGCCATCTGCCGTGCGGATGGCAAGGGCGCGGTCGGCTGGGTTCAGCAGCGCGACGCGGTGCGGTTGCTGATCGACCAAGCCTTCGACGAAGATGCCTTCGCCTTCGATCCGCAGATGCTCAACCAGCTCGCCGCCAACCGTTACACGCACTGGGGCGTGGGCTGGGGGGTCACGCCCGTGGACTTCCCGGTTCACAGCCTGGTCGAACAGGTACAGAGCATATTGCTGGCGCAGCTGCTCAATCCGATCCGCATCGAGCGGATGATCGACAACGAGCTGCGCACGACCGGCGACGTTTACACGGCGGCCGAGCTGTTCAGCGACCTGACCGCGGCGGCCTGGTCCGAGCTTGCCGGCCAGCGCGTGCGGCCCGTGAACTCGTTCCGGCGCAACCTGCAGCGCGCCTACGCAGACCAGCTGATCAACCTCATGCTCTCGCCTTCACCCACGATACCGGAGGACGCCCGGTCGCTGGCGCGCCTCCACCTCAAGCGAATCCTCGGGCGTGTCGAGAGCGCTTTGGGGCAAAGCGGTCTCGATGATTTCAGCGAAGCGCACCTGGACGAAACGGGAGCACGGATCGAACGAGCGCTCAACGCCGAGGTCAGTATCGAGATCAAGAGCTGAGACAACCACCCGTTTATCTAGTGGGGGTCGCCGAACGGCGGCCCTCTTCTTTTTTGGGCCTGGGCCCGCGCTCGGCGTCATCGCATTCCGGGGCCGATCGGTCCCTTTACACCCGCGAGACGGACGGATAGCCTTGGGCGTGCCCAACGTCATTGCGCTCTGTCTGTTGCTCGCGGCCGCTGGCCAGGCGCGCGCCGCACAGACGACTTCGCTGCCCGAGCTGCTGCTCGAGAATCGCACCGCCCGCGATCTGCGGGTGGAGATCGGGGATACGGTCTGGGTCTCGGGTCTGGATACCGGCGAGCGGGGCTTCCTGGTCGCGGGCACCTATCGGCGCCCGGCCGACCCTGCCACGGTGACCGTGCGGGACTACCGCGCGATCTTTCATCTCCCGGATCTGCAGGGGTTATTGGGGTCGGGCGACCGGGTGGACCGCTTTAGCGTCAAGCTGCGCCCGGGCAGCGATCAGGACGCGGTCATCGCCCTGATCGATCGCCTGGCGTTCGGGGCGGATGCTTTGCCGAGCGAGACGGT
This sequence comes from uncultured Gemmatimonadota bacterium, assembly GCA_964348165.1. Lineage (GTDB taxonomy): Bacteria > Gemmatimonadota > Gemmatimonadetes > Palauibacterales > KS3-K002 > CAYGAJ01. The sequence goes on from CAYGCC010000179.1 coordinate 43,127, forward strand.
CGCCAACGCGACGTCCGAGACCTTTCGTGTCGTCTCCCGATTCCACCGCGCCCTCGCCGGGATCACCATCACCGGCAGTGCCGTCTTTCTGCTCTGCCTGGTGGTCCTCAAGATCGAGGAGCGGCGCCTCGAGGGTGCGTCGATGCGTGACGTCGGCATTTCGCGCCGCACCCTGTTCCTCTGGATGTTCGCCGAGACGCTGGCTATGGCCGCCGCGGGCACGGCGCTCGGCCTCGCTCTCGGCTGGGTCGGCTCCGCCGTCATCAACGCCTACTTCCGCGGGCTGTACGACACCTCGCTCGCCTTCGCGAAAGTGACTTCCGACCTGACGCTGCTCGTCAGCGTCATCGGACTTGCCACAGGCGTCGCCGTCGGCATCCTCGCAGGGCTCGGGATGGTCCGGACGCGCTCGGCCCGTCTGCGCGGGATATGATTAACGCCCTCGTCATCGGCTGGCGCACGCTCGTTCGCCGTCACGGCCGGCTCGCCCTGTTCATCGCCGCCGTCACCGTGGCCGCGGCCGTCCTCATCGACATGGTGATGCTGGCGGCGGGCCTGCAGCGCAGCCTGACCGATCTGCTCGAAGCCACGGGTTACCAGGTCCGGGTGCTTCCAAAAGGCTTGCTGCCGTTCGAGACCGAGGCGGCGATCCTCAGCTCCGATTCGCTGGCCGAGCTACTGCGCGCCGATCCCCGGATCGACGAGGTGACACCGATCTGGGCCCGCACCGTGTACGTCGCGCGCCCGGCCGGCGGGGCGATGAGCCCCGAGGCCACCTTCTGCTATGGGGTGCCGGCGGGGACGACGCCCGCTCTGCGCCTGCTCGAGGGCCGATCGGTGGAACGAGGTGGTGAGGTGATCGTCGATGCGCGTCTGGCTGGGGATCTCGAATTGACGCCCGGCGGCTCTCTCGAGATCGGTCTCGAGCCCGACGCCGCTCTAGGAGCGATGCGGCGCCAGCGCAGCGTGCGCGTGGTGGGGGTGGCGGAGTTCATGTTCGCCGCCGAGGGCTCCGCCACCATCGGCATGACCATCGAAGATCTGTGGAATCTCGCCGGCACCGCCTCGCACCCCGCCGCGATGATCGCCCTGCGCGTGGCCCGCGACGCGGACGCCTACGCTGTGGCGCGGGACTACCGCGGCCGTCTGGGCTTTGTCGATGTGTACGCGATCCCCGAGATGATCGAGGCAGCGGGCGACCGGCTGACCTACTTTCAACAGCTTTCGTTGGTGCTCGGCACCGTTAGCCTGGGCGTGGCCTTCTTACTGGTCGCCACGCTGTTGACCCTCTCGGTGAACGAGCGCTGGGGCGAGATCGCCGCCTTGCGCGCGCTGGGCATCACGCGTGGCCGGATGCTAGCTCAGGTGGCCTGGCAGGGATTGATCATCTCGGCTTCGGGAACCGCCGCCGGTTTCGGGGTGGGATTGATCGTCGCTCGCTATCTGGACGGCATTCTGACGCGCTTTCCCGGGCTGCCGCTCAATGTGTCGTTCTTCATCCTGGAGCCGTTCGACGCCGGCCTCTCAGCGACTTTGCTGCTGACGACAGGTCTGCTCGCCGGCCTCTATCCGGCCTGGCGGGCGGCGAGCGTGAACATCGCGTTGGTCCTCAGGCAGGAGATCGAATGAAGGAGATCGTCGCCGAAGCACGCGACCTGCACCGCGCTTACCAGCGAGGCGATACGCGGGTGCACGCCGTCCGCGGCATCGACCTGGCGATTCACGCCGCTGACTATGTTGTAGTGGTCGGCCCCAGCGGGTCGGGAAAGTCGACGCTGCTCAACCTGCTGGGTGGGATCGACGTCCCCACATCGGGCAGCGTGCAGCTTCTCGGCCACGATACCGGCCAGCTCAGCGACCGGCGGCTAACCCGGCTCCGCCTGGAACGGGTCGGCTTCGTCTTTCAGCGCTTTCATCTGATACCGGCGCTCACGGCAACGGAGAACGTGGAGTTGCCGATGGCCGAGGCCGGCCTTGCTCGGATGCGCCGGCGCACCCGGGCGCGTGAGCTGCTCGAATACGTGGGGCTGGGCCACCGAATCGACCACCGACCGGGACAGTTGTCGGGCGGCGAGATGCAGAGGGTCGCCATCGCCCGGGCCCTCGCCAACGAACCCGCCATCATCCTGGCGGACGAGCCCACCGGTGAGCTGGACCGAGACACGGGGGCGGAGATCGCCGAGCTGTTCAAGCGGCTCAACCGGGATGGCACGACCCTGGTGATCGTGACTCACGATTCGGCACTGGCCGAAGCGGCGACGGTGGTTCGAGAGATGCGCGATGGCCGGCTCAGCAACTCGGATCCCCGATGATCGGCCGCCTGGTTCTCCGCCACATCGCGTTGCACCCGATCCGCTCGATCGTCTTCGTCGGCGCCTACGCCTCAGGCGTCGCCGTCATGCTCGCCCTGCTCTCGATCGGTGAGGTGATGGTGGCGCAGTCACGGGACGAGAAGTGGGTGGGTGGTGGAGACGTCTCCGTGCTGCCCGCCGGAGTCGATCTGGAGACGCTGAGGACGGGCGGCGCCGTCTTTTTTGGTCTCGAGCAGGCCCGCTTCGTCGCCCGCTCGATACTGGACGGCCCCCGGCTCGCCCACGCGGTCGACGCCATCGCGCCCTGGATCGACGATCGCGCCGTCTATGTTCGGCGCGCCGGATCGGACGCCGCCGTCGCCGTTCGGGCCAGCGGTCAGATTCCTTCGACGGCCCGAACGTTAGGCGCGGCGCCCGAGGTCACGAGCGGTGATTGGCACGATAGTGAGGCCGACCGCCTCTGGCTTAGCCCCACGCCGTTCGAGCTCTACTCGGACATCGACCGCTTTCACCTGCCGCCCATCAGCGTCCGCGGCGATACCACCTGGGCCGAATGGCATTACTTCAACTTGCTCTGGCCCGGTGAGGAGCGCTGGCTTTATCTCTCCTACATCCTCGGCGGCGATCTCTCGAGCGAGCGCTGGGGGGGCCTCGTGCTGGCACGGCTCCGGACGCCTGACGGACACCACCGCTCTTTTTCCGACACCGTTCGTGCGGGCGAGATCGAGTTCTCCACGACATCTCCTGATTTGCGCTTGGGCGCTCACACCGTGGAGCTGCTCGACGGACCCGCTCGTTATCGAGTGCGGGCTGTTCTCCCGAGCTTCCAGGGGGGCTCGCGGCTGCAAATTGACCTGGAGATCGAACCGGAGCGCCATCGCTATTTCCCGCCCGCCGAGCTGGCGTCGTCCGGCTCGTTTGTAAGCGGATACGTGGTTCCGGCGCTCCGCGCGCGGGCGCGGGGGACGCTCTGCTGGGACGCGCGCTGCTGGGACGTCGAAGAGACGCTCGCTTACCACGATCACAACTGGGGAACGTGGGGCGGTGTGCTCTGGGATTGGGGCGTGGCTCACGCGGGCGACTTGGACCTGCTGTACGGGGGCGTTCACGGCTCGGCGGTCGAGGAGGCGCGCCGTCGCGGCGCTCGCTTCCTCGTTTACGCGGTCGACTCGTCGGGCGTCGCCGCCGTCCTCGAGCCCGAGACGCTCGATTACTCTGGCTCTCGGGCGGTCGCCTTCAACGGCGAGTTCGTCCCGTTACCGGAGAAGCTGACCTGGACGGCGCGTCGTGGGGAAGACTCGTTGACCGCGGTCATCGACCTGCGACACATCGGTCTCTCGCGTCTGTCGCTCGGTGCCGACGCGGGCGTCTATTTCACTCAGGTGCAAGGAACGATGACGGTGGCGGGTCACCTGGGTTCCCGGGCCGTCTCGGCTCGAGGACCCGGGTTCTTCGAGACCTACCTTCGCCGCCCGTAGCTAGACCGTTTGCGCGGAAGCGCTTATCTTTACGCGACCTCAAGTCCACTAATGCTCCAAGAACAACCGCGCGTACGGCGGCCTAGTTCCTGGCCAGCCGTTGCGGCGGGATCCACTCAAGCACGGAGGAAATGATGAGGACACGCCGCTATCCTCGGATCGCGGTACAAGCGGGAGTGCTGGCTCTGGCGCTGGCGGTGCCGACAGCGAACGGCCGAGCGCAGGTCGACACCGCACAAACGCAGCAGGCGCCGGCAGGCCAGCAACAGCCGGCGGCGCAGCAAACGCCCCAGGTCGAGCCCGACCGGGCCGCGGTCACCCTGCGCGGTCGCACGCTTTTCTTTGTTCAGGAGAGAATCCTTTCCTTCACGCCTGAGGATCGCGCCAGGGCGATCGCCGAACGGCTCGAGAGGTTATACAAGGATCCCCTTTCCAGCCTAGAACCCGTGAACCTCGAAGAGGGCGAAAGCACAACCGACCTTGTCATCGGCGATCGCGTCATCATGAGCGTCACCGAGCGGGACGCCCGGGCCGCGGGTCGCTCGAGACAGGAGTTGGCCGCGGAGTATGCGGGAGTCATCGAAAGCACGCTGCAGGAGCTGCACAAGCAATACAGCCTCACCAGCCTAATGCTGGGCGCGCTCTACACGCTGCTCACCCTGGCAGCCGTTGCGGTCATCCTGTTCTTGTTCAGCAAGGTGTTCCCGCGAGTCTACGCCAAACTGGACGCCTGGCGTGACACGCGGATTCCCTCGCTCCGGATCCAGAAGCTCACGCTGGCATCTTCCTCCCGACTCACCGATCTGCTCATCTGGCTGGCGAAGGCCGTCCGGGTCGCGGCCACGGTCATAGTGCTTTACATCAGCCTACCGCTCGTGCTCGGCTTCTTCCCCTGGACCCGGGGCTACGCCGCTACCGTCTTTCGCTTCATCAGCACGCCCGTCGGCGCGGTCGTACGCGGCTTCGTCGCCTATCTGCCCAACCTGTTCTTCATCGCCGTCATCTTACTCGTCACCTACTACGTGATAAAGTTCACGAAGCTGATCTTCACCGAGATCGGCAAGGGAACGATATCACTCCCCGGCTTCTACACAGGGTGGGCACGGCCGACATTTAAGATCGTCCGGTTACTAATCATCGCTTTTACGGCCATCGCAATTTTCCCCTATCTACCCGGCGCGGGTTCCGACGCGTTCAAAGGCGTTTCGCTGTTCCTTGGCATTCTCTTTTCCCTCGGTTCGACAGGCGCCATCGCGAACCTCGTCGCCGGCGTCGTGCTCACCTACACCCGCGCGTTCGAAATAGGTCACCGCGTCAAGATCTCCGATACGGTCGGCGACGTCACGGACCGAACACTGCTCGCCACATACGTGCGAACAACCAAAAACGTGGACATCACCGTGCCGAACGCCATGGTGCTGGGCAGCCACATCATCAACTACAGCACTTCGGCGCAGACCGGCCTCATTCTGCACACCGGCGTGACGATCGGCTACGACGTACCGTGGAAGCAGGTGCACGAGCTGCTACTGGCGGCGGCGCGGGATACGGAGAACGTCGAGGAAGATCCCGCACCGTTCGTCCTGCAGACGAGCCTCGACGACTTCTATGTCAGCTACGAACTGAACGCCTACACCGATAAGCCTCAGCTCATGGCGAAGACCTACTCGGAGCTGCACCAGAACATCCAGGACAAGTTTAGCGAGGCGGGTGTGGAGATCATGTCGCCGCACTTCTCGGCCGTGAGGGATGGGCACCAGGTGAACATCCCGCAGCAGTATCTGCCGAAGGACTACGCCGCGCCCGGATTCCGGTTCACCCCGCTGCAAAACCTGGTGCCGAAGAGCTGATCGGGCGAGGCTCAGCGCTCAATGCGATGCTCGGGCCTGGGCGTCGCCGACGCCCGGCCCGCAATAACTGGAGGATTCGTGGAAAACTTCGTTGACCGGTGGCTGTTCGACCCCACGGTGGGCAAGCTGCTCGCCGCCGTGCTCGGCTTGCTTGTCATCCACGTCGTCGTGCGCATCGCGCAACGGGCGATTACGCCACATATCAAAGACTCGGATGCACGCTATCGTACACGAAAGTTCGTCACCTTCATCGGCTACGCCGCCGGGTTGCTCTTGCTTGCCGCGGTGTTCAGCGACCGCCTCGGTCGCCTGACCGTCGCCTTCGGAGTCGCCGGCGCGGGCGTGGCGTTTGCCCTTCAAGAGGTGATCGCCAGCGTGGCCGGCTGGGTTGCGGTCAACTTCGCCGCCTTCTATCGCGTCGGCGATCGTGTCCAGCTCGGTGGCATCAAAGGCGACGTGATCGACATCGGTATACTGCGAACGACGCTGATGGAATGCGGACAATGGATCAACGCCGATCAGTACAACGGTCGCATCGTCCGCGTCGCCAACAGCTTTGTTTTCAAGGACCCTGTGTTCAATTACTCAGGCGACTTCCCGTTCTTATGGGACGAGATCGTCGTTCCGGTGCGGTATGGCAGCGATCCACGGCTGGCGCGCGAGCTGCTCACCCGGGCGGTCATCGAAGTCGTCGGAGAGTATGCCAGATCGGCCAAGGCAGGTTGGAAGGAGATCGTCAACCGCTACCGGATCGAGGATGCGCGGATCGATCCCATGGTGACGCTGATTGCCAACGACAACTGGATGGAGTTCACGCTCCGCTACGTCGTGGATTACAAGAAGCGCCGGACCACCAAGGACGAGCTGTGGCAGCGAGTACTCGAAGAGGTCGACCGGACTGGTGGCCGTGTCGCCCTGGCTTCTGCGACCTTCGAGATCGTGCAGACACCGGTGATCGATGTCCGTCTCGCGGACGGAACGACGGCCCGGGCCAGTTGAAGTCGACCGACGGGGAGGCCGTCACTCCACGGTTACACGGTCGCGCGCTCAGGCGTAAGGCGGGACCGTTCTGCCGAGTCCCGGCGTTCACGCGCCAGCGCCACGGACAGCCCAAAGCCCAGCACGATGGCTCCGAGCACCGGAAGTGAGAAGGCCTGCATGAGCCTCCAGGCCGAGGACGACACCAGGACGAACGAGGCCAAAGCGGCCCAGAACAGCAAGCGTTCCGTGTCAGGCGATCCTTGTTTCGAGCGCAGGTAGTAGACCGCCACCGTGTACGGGAAGAGCAAGAACACGTAGTGGTTGATCCAGGAGATCGGCGACACGAACAGGGTGGCGATCCAGATCAGCGAGTACTCCAGCGACAGCGCAGGCCGGCCCCGATCGCTGAGCGACGTCCGACAGATCACTGCCAGGAACACGAGGATCGCCAGTACCATCGCCTTGATGATTCGATCGGCCGTGCCCAGACTCAGCGAAAAGACGTTCAGGTAAAGGCTGCCCACGCCGCCGCGGCTCCAACGCGCCGGCACCTCGGTGAAGAAGCGGTGAAAGGCGGCGGCCAAAGACTGGTTGGTGTCCCGGAATCCTTGCAATCCCTCGGCGAGCGTGCCCTCTGCGATGAAGCCACTCACGATGTCGTACCAACCCACCATGATCTCGCTGAAGTTGGCGGGGCCGAAGACAAGTGGCGGTATCAGCAGCCAGCAGAAGATCACTGCCAGCCCGGCGCCCACCACGACGCGGTAGGCCCTCTTATACAGGAAGTAAAGGACGAATAGCCCCGGCGTCAGCTTGAGCGCCGTGGCCACCCCCAACAATCCCCCCGCGGCGAGGTCGGCCCGTTGTCGAAAGGCGTAAAGGGCAAGGCAGACGACGAACAGCGTGACGGTGTTGACCTGAGCCGTCTCCAGATTACTCCCGATGATCCCGGCGGTCAGCAGCAGCGGGACGACCACCAAAGCCCGGTCCCGACGCACCTTTGCCGGTCCGCCAACGGTGACAGCGCACAGATAAGCCGAGCCCACGGCCAGCCCCAGGCTCAGCCAGAACCAGAGCGACGCCCCGATGATAGTGGGTAGCGGGACCAGCGGCGCGAACAGCAGGCTAAAGAAAGGCGGATACTTGGTGATCGTGTAGTCGGCCGGATACTCCCTGTACACGTTGAGCTTGGCGTACACCAAATCCCGGCTGAACCGCACGAAATCGTCGTACTGCGAACCGTGGCCGTTGACTGCCCGGCGGACCATGTTGTACCAGAGAAAAGCGACCAGCAGCACGAGCAGGACGGCGTAGATCCGCTTTGCGGTCGGCGAGCGGAGCATTTGGCCGATCCGACCATCGCTCCAGCCTCCGGCGCTGCCGTTCACTTCACGCTCTAGCGCCAACTATCCTCCGGACCGGCATCGCCCGACGCCGAAGTCTGTTAGCATCAGATCGATCTCGCCTCCGCACCGGGCGCTGGAGTATTCCGAGGTTCGCCCGGAGACCGTAGATTGCCGACGCGGCGACGCCCGCCTGCAGCTGGCGGGAGATTGCCGTCTGTGTCTGCCTTCGCCAAAGACAGGAAAAGATAATGCGCTATCCTCTCGCTGGAAGGGAAACGCTGGCGGCGCTGACGACGGGGGGCGGCCTTTTTGCCGGTGCTCTCGGCCTCGCCAAGGCCGCCGCCAAGCGGGCCGTGGGGCCGCTGGCGGTTCCGCTGGCGATCGGCGGCGGCCTGATGTGGCTGGGACGCAGCCTGGGCGATGCTTTCGTCGAGATCGGCGACACTGACATGCGGATCAAGCTCGGGCCGTTGTTCGACGAGACGATCCCGCTGACCGACGTGGCTCGGGTCCGAGAGACCGAGTGGAGTATCCTGGGAGGTCTCGGCGTGCGAACCAACCTGAGCAACATGGTCGCCGTCGTAACGAAAGCAGGCCCCGTGGCGGAGATATCCTTCTGGCGGCCGTTAAGCCTCCCGGTCATCCCGCGCGTCTATCACGTGCGGGCGCAGCGCCTGCTGGTCAGCCCACAGCAGCTGGCGACCTTCATCGAAGACCTTCGCGGCCGGCTGCGATCCTAGCCGCAGTGTGTCGGTCGCCTCTCGTCGACACAGCACCTCCAGAATCTCCAGGCGAAGGCGTGTCGTCCCGGCGCCGGACCAGCTCATTCAACAGCCGGCCGCTCCCCCTCGCCGAGCCCGATCAGGCGCGTCTGCACCCGGTCCAGAACTCGCTCCGCCCGGCTCAGGTTCGTAAGAGAATGACGCGCCTGCCTCGCGGCCCTGGCGAGCTCGGAACCCAGTTCCGTCAGATCCGACTGTAGATGACCGAGGTGGTCGAGCAGTTCGCGGGCGCTCTCCTGCAGCCGAAATCCCGACATCCCCAGTCGCACCACGGTCAGATAGGCATAGAGCGTGTTCGGTGAGACCGGCACCACCCGCTTGCATAGCGCGTAACGTACCAGCGGCTCGCCGTCGAGTTCGAAGCCGTCCAGCGCCAGCTCGTGAAAGATCGACTCCGACGGGATATACATGAAGGCGACGTCCAGCGACCCATCGTCCGGCGACAGATATTTGGCCGCGACGTCATCGACATGGCGGCGCACGTCACGGGCGAAGGCCCGATGCGCCGCAGCCACGCCGGGATCCGACGATCGTCGCAGATCGAGATAACGACGAAAGTTGTCGAGCGGGAACTTGGCGTCGATGGCGAGAAGCCGACCATCGCCGAGGAAGACGGCGGCATCGACACGCACGCCCCTGCTCGGGAAAGTGTACTGTAGGGCGAAGCGATCCCGAGGCAGCACGTCGGCGATCGCTTCCTCGAGCAGCCGTTCGGCGAAAGCTCCGCGCAGCTGGGGCGGCTGCAAGATCTTCTGCAGCTCGTCGAGCCCCACACCGAGTCTCTCGACCTGCTGGGTGGCCTCCTGCAACCGCCCGATGCGCTGGCTCAACTCGTGAGCCTGCTGGAAATTCTCGCGCAACCGCTCGTCAACGCCCGACCGCAGGGCCTGGACTTCGCGCTGCAGCAACTGCAGCGAGGCGGGCGGGGTCTCCGCCATCCGCTTGAGCTCTCTTTCGGCCCGAGCCAGCCGCCAGACGAGCCAGACAGCGCCCAGTATCAACGCCGAGAGCAGCACCACCGACACATCCATCTGCCCCTCCCTGATGCAACCTGGCCGCACGGCGGCGCGCTGTAACGGATGTGAGGGGGATTGGAGCTGGAGTGCCGTTTAAGGGTATCGCCGGGCGGCCCGTGGTGGCAAGGACTCGCGGCGGAAGGCCGATTATAGCGGCGGAAGGCCGATTATAATAGATTGAAGGCTGATGGCCACCAAAGATACGACTCAGGATCCGCAGATGTCCGCCGAGGAGTTCTCCTTCAAGGCGTTCAGCGAGCACGCCTTCTACCGCAAGGTGAACGAATGTCTGGTGGATCGCGCCAAGCTGGAGCGCGGCTGGACGGTGGTCGACGTCGCCTGTGGCAGCGGGGCCGTCACCGAGCTGATCCTCGAGAAGATCCGCGGTGCGCGTGACGCGATGGTGATCGGCGTCGACATGTCCGCAACGGCGCTTCGAGACGCTCGGCAGAAGGTCGCCGGGGCCTACGATGCGGTCGTCGAGTTCGTCCAGGCTCGGGCTGAAGACCTTTCCCAGTCGATCAAGCGCGCGGCAGACGCCGTCGTCTTCTGCAACGGTATACACTATATCGAGGACAAGACCGGCCTGGTGAAGGAGGTTCACCGTACGCTCCGCCCCGGCGGGGTCTTCGCCTTCAACACCGGCTTCTTCGAGGGTGCCCTGCCGCCGGAAACGATCGCCTACTACCGGCGCTGGATGATGAAGGCGCTGCGCCGGCTCAAGACCGAATACAACCTCCGGCCTTCGCGCGACAGGGTGGAGTCGCGAAACCAGCTGACACCAGACCAGTATCGCGAACTGCTCGTGGCCGCGGGGTTCGAGGTGAAGACTCAAGAGATCTTGCCGAGCGCGATCACCAAGGAAGGCTGGACGGACCTCAGCCGCTTTTCCGATTTCATCGCCGGCGCGCTCCCCGGCATACCGCTCAAGACGGCCAGCGACGTCCTAGTTACGTCACTACGCGAGACCTTCGACGAGCTCAAGGTCTCCGCCTGGCCGCGGAACTGGCTCACCGTGGTCGCGGCCCGGCGCTAGCTTCCCGTCTCGCTTGTCCTTAGGGCCGACAGGCACCCCAACTCACGTCAGAGGACCGGAATACTCCGCGCGCTGCCGGAGCGTTGGCAGGAGAGCTGGGGGCTGCGCGCGGTCGCAGCTTCAAGCCGCTGAGGTCTCGGGCATCGATCCGCAAAGCTTCTTCACCAGCTTCGGATCGTCCAGCAGTACCCGGGTGTGGGCGCCTCGATCTCGCACGGTCAGCACATCGCGCTCGGCCGAACCCAGAAAGAAATGAGGGACCGTTTCACCCGCCTTGAGGAAAAAGGCCACGGCCTCGAGCGCATCGACGAGCGAGTGGACGCGGAAGGACCGGGCCTTGCCCTTCAGCTCGGGATAGGCCGGGCCCTGGCACGGTTCCTCCTTGAGATGTCGGTAAAGGCTGACGCAAATCGGATCGAAGTGCACGCTACCCGAGCCTGACAGCTCGAACTCACCGACCTCCAGAAGATAGGTGGCGCGGTCGGCCCGCTTCTCGAACACCAGCGCGGTGACCAGGTTGAAAAGCACACCGAAGAACTCGGCTTCGTTCAGATCGTAAATCTTGCCCCCCAGCTCCAGGCTGAAGCGCCGCGCAGATTCCATGGAGCGCCCCCCAGCAGAGATGATCGTGCCAACCCCATCATAGGAGGCGGCGCGACAGCGGGCAACATATCTTGTAAGGACGAGGGGAAGGGCGGCTTGCTGCCGGCAGGAACCGGCCCGCTCACGGCGACACGGGCTTCGACAGCGGGTCGCCCGGCACACTAAGCGCTAACGCCAACGCCGATATGCCCGCGAATCTGCCACCGATCTACCACACGGCCGAAAAGCGATACCGCCAGGCGAACACGGCCGAGGAGAAGATCGAAGCGCTGCGCGAGATGCTCGCCGTGATGCCCAAACATAAGGGCACCGATAAGCTGCAGGCCGACATCAAGCGGCGGATCGCGCAACTCAAGGACCAGGCCAAAAAAGCACCCGCCGCCCGGCAAGTGCCCCAGTGGGTGATCGAGAAGGTCGGGGCCGGCCAGGTACCGGTGATCGGACCCCCGAACGCCGGCAAGTCAGCGCTCATCGCTCGGGTCACGCACGCCGAGGTGCGCGTGGCGGAATACCCGTTCACCACGCAATCGCCGATCCCGGCGATGATGCCGTTCGAGAACATCCAGATCCAGCTCGTCGATACACCCGCCTGGTCGGAGGACTTCGATGTCGGTTGGATACCAGAGCTGACTCGGCGTGCTGACGCCTGCGTCTTGATCGCCGACCTCTCGGACTCGAACGCGCCCGATGCCACCGACTTCATCCTCGAGGCGTTGGCGGCTCGCGACGTCGTGCTTGTGGGCGAAGTCCCCGAGGAGCGAGAGGGCTTCGAAGTCTGCGTCCCCACGCTGCTGGTTGGAAACAAGCTGGATGCGCCGGGCGCAGATCAGATGCACGAGCGCTTAGAGCAGCGCTTCGCCGACCGGTTCCCGACCTGTGGCATATCCGTCGAGAGCGGGCGCGGCATCGACGACTTCAAGCGCGCGCTGTTCGAAGTGATGCAGATCTCCCGCGTGTTTACCAAACAGCCCGGAAAGGATGCCGACCTGGGCGAGCCGTTTGTCCTTCCGGTTGGCAGTACCGTGCGCGATCTCGCCGGGAAGATCCACAAGGAGATCCTCGCCAACTTCCGCTTCGGTCGAGTTTGGGGAGAATCAGGCAGGTTTCAGGGTCAGCGGGTGGGCGAGGACCATGTGCTGGTCGACGGTGACATCGTGGAACTTCACACTCGATAGCTCCGATTCCGCCCGCTGAGCCCCGCTTCCCAGGCCGTTACCGGCTGACCCGGTTGCGGCCGGTCCGTTTGGCACGATATAGGGCGCGATCCGCCGCCTGGAGCACCTTCTCTGCCGTGGGGTATCTACCACTCCGCTCCGCCACTCCGATGCTGACAGTCACCGCCAGTCGCTTGCCTCGGGAAGACCGCTTCGCGCCCTTTGGCTCCGGCTTGGCCTTGGGGCGGCGGCGACCTCTCAACTTGAACGAGTAACTTTCGATCGCGCCACGAAGCTGCTCGAGGTGTGGCTCCGCCTCGTCGCGGTTCTTGCCCGGAAAAAGCACAGCGAACTCTTCACCGCCATAGCGAAACGCCCGGCCTCCACCCATGATGCGCCGCAGGTGGCTAGCGACCATAGCCAGCACCTGATCGCCCACGTCGTGGCCGTGGCGGTCGTTGAAGCGTTTGAAATGATCGATGTCCACCATGGCGATGCTGTAGTCCTCACCCAATGCCGCCAGCGCGTCCCGCATGGCGCGCCGTGCAGGCAGGCCGGTCAGGTCGTCGTGGTAGGCCATCCTGTACGAGCTCTCGATGACCGAGAGCGCCAGGATGACGCCGGCCGCCATGAAGAACAAGCTCGATTCGGCGCTCGCCGCTGGAGCCCGAATGGCCAAGAACGCCGCCAGGATCGCCCACAGAAAACCGCGCTCCACCACTTTGCGCCGCCGAACCGCCGCCGTGGCGCTCGCCGCCAGACCCACGGCGGTGGCGAGCAGGGCGGGTTGTGGGATGCCAACTGCGGCCAGAAAGTCCAACTTGATCAGTTCACGCCCAAACAGCGCCGCGACGGTCGGGTGCTGGATGAGAAGGAACGCCGTCGCCCCTGCGAGGACGATCACCCCGATGTTCTGGACCAGGCCGCGGAACACGAGCACGCCGCGATCATGCGCCACGGCCAGGCACCCCAGCGCCAGCGGAAGCAGGAAGGCGGCCGCGGCCTGGATGGCTTGCACCTCCGCCGCGCCGACGATGTGCAGCGTCCGTTCGACGATGCCGATCGCCAAAATCGCCGCGACGACGCGACTGCGGTGAAACCGCCAGCCGAGCAGGATCGCGGCTCCGAAGACGACATAGGGATAGCCGCTGCCAATCCCGCCGAGCAGACCCGAATCGCCGGCCAGGCGAAGCGCGGCCACCGCGGCGAGGATGACCAGGCCGCCGGGAGCCACCCAGGAAAAGACTTGCCTTACCTGCGTAGAGGCCAAAGCGTCTCGCTAACCAGTGACGAACGTCGGGACGACGGCCGTGAACCGTCTAGCCATCGCTGAAGAGATCTGGCTGCTCGGCCGCTGATTCGGGGTAGACGAGCCGGAGGTCACGCAGCACACGGGCGTTCGCGTTGAGCGAATGGCCCTCCGATTTCCCCGAGCCGAGCACATGTATCACCTCATAGCCACGCGCCACCAGCGCGTCCGAGATCAGCTGGCGATGGCACCGCCAGGGCATGGCCTCAGCGCACATGATAGTCACGGTCCTCTCGGACGCCAGCCCGATCACCCGGCTCAACGCTTCGCGGAACTCGGGCGAGTCCATATGATCGGCGTAGGCCTGAAAGCCCGCCGATCGCCACGCTGTGTTCGGCGACTCGGGTCGCGGCTTGCGAAAGCCGCCCAGGTCGGGCTCGTGACTGTACCCGATCCCCGCCTCGGCGAGGGCCCCGGAGAGGGCCTCCTGGGCGAAATGGGGGTGGCGCCGCGATCCGGGGAACCGGCGCACGTCGACCAGCCGCTCGATCTCGTGCTCGCGCAAGAGCTCGAGAAACTCCCCCCACGTCCGGGTCGAGTGGCCGATCGTGAAGATCCTGGACATACCGGCTTAGGCTGTAACCGCGCGGCGGAACCTGGCGATGGCGAGGAAGAGAACGGCGGCCGCGATCGCCGTCAGTGCCAAGTATTGCGGCCAGAGCTGCGCCAGCCCCGTCCCTTTCAGAAATATGGCGCGCACGATCTCGAGGAAATGGCGAACTGGGTTGAGAAGTGTGAGCCACTGAAAGACCTTGGGCATGCTACTGATCGGATAGAAGAACCCGGAAAGGATGATCGCCGGCAGCAGAAACAGGAACATCGTCATGATGGCTTCCTGCTGCGTTCGCGACATCGTCGAGATCAGGAGGCCGAACGAGAGTCCCGAGACGATGTAGAGCAGGGCGGCGGGCAACAGCGCGAAGAACGAGCCGCGCATAGGGATGCCAAACCAGAGGATCGCGATTGTCGTGATCAGCGCCAGATCGATGAGCCCGATCAAGGTCACCGGTAAGGTCTTCCCCAGCATCAGCTCGCTCGCCGACAGCGGGCTCACGCTGAGCTGGTCGAGCGTGCCCATCTCTCGCTCCCGCACCACGGCCAGGGCGGTGAGCAGCAACGACATCAGCAAGATCAAGATGCCGATCACGGCCGGCACGTTGTAGGCCCGGCTCTCCAGCTCCGGGTTGTACCAGGCGCGGGCGCGCAGGTCGATCCCAGCGGTGGTGAGGTCGCCCAAACCAGCGGCGCGCGCCAGAGCGAAGCGTTGGATGATGCGTTGCGCGTAGCCCTGGGCCACCGTGCCGCTGTTAGAGTTGGTACCGTCCACGACGACCTGCACGACCCCACGTCCGGCCGCCACATCACGTGCGAAGCCCACCGGAAGATCGATCCCCAGGAGCGCTTCGCCGTGGTCGAGCGCCCGGACCAGATCGGCTGGCCGGTCTGTGCTCCGCTCAATTCTGAAATAGCCGGTGGAGCGAAAGGCGTCGACCATCTCACGCGCCAGCGCGGATCCGTCGCGATCCACTACGATCGTCGCCGTGTTGCGAATGTCGGTGTTGACCGCGTAGCCGAACACCAGCAGCTGGATCAGCGGGGAGATGAACACGATGCGCTTCATACGCGGGTCGCGGAATATCTGCCGCAGCTCTTTTTTCAGCATCTCGCGTATGCGCAGCACCGACACGACGGCTAACCCAGCTCTTTCTTGAAGGCGCGGATCGCCAGAGTCAGGCCGGCCGTCGCGAAGATGATCATCGCCAGCCCCTCCACCCAGAGCACGCCGGGGCCGACGCCCTTGAGTATGATCCCCCGGGTCACGGTCACGTAGTAACGCGCCGGCACCGCGTAGGTCACCGCCTTCAAGGGAATCGGCATCGTGTCGATCGAGAAGATGAAATCCGACAACAGCAGCGCCGGCAGATAGGTGGCGAGTATCGCCACCTGGGTGGCTAACACCTGCGACTTGACCGCCGCCGAGATGAACATGCCAAGGCTCAGCGCACCCAGCAGGAAAAGCAGGGTAAGGCCCGCCAGCAGCAGCAGATTGCCGCGAAAGGGGACGTCGAAGATGAAGATGCCGGCGGCGATGGCCAGTGCCACGTCGAACAGCCCGATCACCACGTAGGGGAATAGCTTCCCGAGCACGACCTCCAGCCGATGAACCGGCGTTGCCGCGAGCTGTTCCATCGTGCCGCGTTCCCACTCACGAGCGATGGTCAGCGCGGTCAACATGGCAGCGATGATCGACATGATCACCGCCACCAGACCGGGGACGATCATGTTGCGGCTCTCGAGCGTCTCGTTGTACCAGATCCGCGTCTCCGCCTCGACGGGGAGC
>CAYGCC010000180.1:0-2209 GCA_964348165.1 uncultured Gemmatimonadota bacterium
CGCGTCCTCGGCGTGGTAGTCGGATTGGAAGGTGTTGTTGGCCGACGACAAGAGTCGGAGATGTCTCCAACCACGCGCGGATGCAACGTCCACGATCCGTTTGATCGGTGAGCGGGCGACGACCGCTAGATTGATCCGCTGCGTAATGTGGCGGGCGTTCCCGTCCAGCCCATCGAGCATTGACGTGCAAAGAGGGCACGGCTGCTTCGCCTGCGGCCCGAACATGTAGCCGTAGATGAATAGGCTGTTCTTTCCGGGGGCGAACAGCTGGGACAGCTTGACCTGTGTGATCGCGCCGCCGACGCCCACCTCGTCGAAGACGTAGTCTTCCTTCACCGCTCCGCCGATGGGCAGTTTTCGCCGTAACGCGGCGACCTCCTCGAGCTGCGCTCGCAGCGCGGCTTCGGCCTCGAGCAATTCGTTGCGGGCCTTTCTGTACTCAGAGGATTCGTTGGGGAACGTCGGCTGATCCATGGGGCGCCTCCCGTTTGCAAGCGGATCGATGGCGTTACGGTTCGCACTCAGTCCAAGATGCAACCGCCCGGCGACGCTCGACAAGATCGAAAGCCGCCTAACCCCACATCGCTAGAGGCGGGCGGTCCACTCAGAGGCGAGGGGGCTCCCAGCCGCCGAAAGTCCGTTCGAAGTATCCGGCAACCGCCAGCACTACGTCCTCGCGCCAGGGGCGCGCGACGATCTGCACGCCGATGGGCAGACGGTCATTTGAAGTGGCGCAGCGCACGACCGCGACGGGCCACCCCAGCAGATTGTACAGGTGGGTGTACTTGAACGGTGTGGGCTCGCCGTGAAGGGTGGCCGGCGTCGCGTTCACCGGACAGATGATCGCATCGTAGTCCTCGAGAAACGCCCAGCCGTCGCTCCGCAGCTCGTTCCACCGTGATAACAGTGCGTTGTACTCCGAGGTCGGTAGATCGTCTCCCTTCTGGCTCCACTCGAGGAACGGGTGCATCTGCTCCGTTCCCAGCTTCTCCAGCAGCCTCCGCACGCCCGCTCCACCGTCGGCGACGAATATCTCGCGCCAGAAACCCGGCGCTGTCCGCACGCCCGGAGGAAGGTCCTCTCGCACGCTGGCGCCGACCTCGGCCAGCGCGGCGGCAGCTGCCAGCACGGCTTCGGACGTCTCGGCCGTGGGTGGTGGCGTGACGCCGATGTCGATGTAGAAGGCGACGCGCAGGCTCTTCAGATCGACCGAACCGGGATTTCCCAGCGGCGCCGGGACAGTGGTCGGATCGTGACCGTCGGGCCCGGCGATGATTGAGAGGATCAGCGTCAGGTCCTCGACGCGGCGCGCCAGCGGGCCGACCTGGGTGAACGCTTCGGTGGCGCCCAGCTCGAGGAAGGGGATGTGGCCGGTTCGCGGCACACGCCCGGCCGTCGGCTTGAGTCCGGCGATGCCGCAGAAATGAGCCGGGATCCTGATGCTGCCGCCGGTGTCGCTGCCGATGTCGAACGGTGCGCCGCAGGCCGCGACGATGGCCGCCGCGCCGCCGCTGCTCCCCGCCGGCATCCGCGCCGGATCGTACGGGTTGTTCGTTCGGCCGTACACGTAATTGTCGGTGGTGAAGCGCAGGGTGATCTCGGGAACGTTGGTCTTACCGAGGAGGATCGCGCCGGCGGCCCCCAAGCGTTGCACCACGGTCGCGTCGCGCTCGGGGACGTAGGACTTCAGCCCTGTTGTGCCCGCCGCTGTGATCACACCCGCCGTCTCGAACGAGTCCTTGATCGTCATCGGAACGCCGTGCAGTGGACCCCAGACCACGCCGCGGGCCAGGGCGGCGTCGGCCTCGCGCGCCCGTTCCAGCGCCGCCTCGTGCGTCGTTTGCACGACGGCGTTGAGCGCCGGGTTGACGGCGTCGATCCGCTCGAGATAAGCGCTGACGACCTCCAGGGAAGAAACTTCGCGCGCCTGGATGGCGCGGGCCGTGTCCGTCGCCGAGGCGTCGGTCAATTCGCGCATAGTCTGGTTATCCGGCGGCGAGTCGCACTCCACCGAGAACTACGCCAGGCCGCTCCCGCCCGTAGGCTCCGCGCGGACGTGGACGACAGAACATGCGGCATCAACGGTTGGGTCACCAGTGGAGCGGCGCCGTTACGCCGGAACGCCAGTCCGGTGGGTAAGAACGGCAGGACGGGCTCGAGGCCGTGGGTCAGATCCCAGCTAGTTGGGGACTGAGCTTCGCAGCTTGCA
>CAYGCC010000181.1:0-1753 GCA_964348165.1 uncultured Gemmatimonadota bacterium
GGCGGCTGGGCCTATACGCGCGATTTCGAGGCGTGGGAGGTGGGCGAGTCCGCGCAGAAGAGCTGGGGCGTCTACGCCCTCGGCGAGCGGCTGCTGTACGTGGAGCCGGGCGACGCGGGGAGCTTCTCGGCCTTTGTCCGGGTGGGAACGGCCGACGCCGACGTCAACCGTCTGAGCGCCTACCTGGGGGGCGGAGTCGTTTACACTGGCCTGGTGCCGGGTCGAGCCGACGACTTGCTGGGATTCGGCCTGGCCCACGCCCGCAACGGTTCGCCCTTCCTGCGCGCGCTGGAGGCGGACGGGGCGCCGCTCGAGCGGGCCGAGACGGTGCTGGAAGGGATCTACATGTTCCAGCTGGGAGAGTTCTTTCAGCTGGAGCCGAACCTTCAATGGATCGTGAACCCCGGGATGGATCCCGCGGTCGACGACGCCCTGGTCTTAGGGCTGCGAGGGAGAGCATCGCTGAGCCTTCCCTAGTGAGCGTTGGGTTCCTCGATCTGCGCCAAGCCGGCGACGATGAACCGCCATTGCAGGATCATCTGATCGCGGATCGGCATCGGGCGTAGACCCGCCGCCCGAGCGGCCAGCCCGATCTCTTCCGACGTCGTCCCCTCCGCCAATTGGTCCCGCCAATCAGCGATCCGCCCTTTCCACTCCTCCGCGACCGGATCGGGCGGTCCAAGCTGCTCGCCGACCCCCGGGGTGATGAACAGCGGCATCTCCGAGACGAGCGTGAGCGGGTCGCCGCCCAGCGCGCGGATGGTCTCCATCGAGCTGGGGCGGAACTTGGCGGCGGTCTCGTGATCGCCGAGACGCTCGAAATGCTCGCGCATGTAGCGCGAGTCGGGCCGCGTGCAGAACCCGCGACCCAGGCGGAAGAAACCCTTCTCGCCCTGACGCTCCACATCGTGTAGCACGTACCCGAGGTCGCGGACCGCGTCGGTGCAGCGTCGTTTCAGCTCGGCGCAGCGGTCCTTCCAGGCCGCCTCGATCAAGAACCAGGGTCCGGCGGCGAAAGCCATCCCGTGCAGCGACACGTGCAGCGCGAACGGGCCGTCGGCGGTTCGCCACCAATCGTAGACGGCGCGGTTCTCAGGCCGGCACTCACGGTCGTCCTCGCTGCGGGGGAACCCGAACTCGATGTCGTCGCCGGGAAGCTCGCGCACGGCGCCGGCCAGGTATTCGCTCAGCTCGTAGGCTTCGGCATCGGGGCGCTGCCAGGCGCGGTTGCGCTCGGCCCCGTCAGGGTTGATGTGAGGGACGATCCACCACTCGTAGCGCCGCAGCAGCGGATCGTCTTCGGGCAGCTGCGAGAGGTAGGCGCTCAGGTGGCCCAGCAGGCGCGGTCCGACGGGCTCGTCGGCGTGGCAGCCGGCCAGAAGGCTGACCCGCAGCGGGCCGCCGTCGATACGGACGGCGCGCACCGTACGCCCTTCCCGGGAGCGTCCGAGGGCCTTGCCCCGCAGCGGGTCGAGTGGCTTGGTCGCGAGGATATCCTCGATTCGTTCGCATAGGCCCCCGGTCTCCGCGGACATGGTCCCATCTTAGGACGTTGGCGCGCCAACGCGAAAGGATCTCGGGAGCGTGAGGCCCACCCGGTTCAAGATTGCCCCTGCGGCATAGACTGAGCGGTAAGCCCCCACCTGCTGTGAAGCTCTTAGTGTTGCCAGATACTGGAGTGTTACCGCTGATACATCGGGCCGCAGGTAGTCATCAAAGGGATTCAGTTTTGGCCAGTATTGTTGACGCATCG
>CAYGCC010000182.1:0-2268 GCA_964348165.1 uncultured Gemmatimonadota bacterium
TGGACGCTGGGCCCCTTCGAGACCTGGGACGCCCTGGGCTTCCGCGCGGTCACCGAACGTCTCAAAGCCGAGAAGTACCCGCTGCCCGCATGGGTGGACGCGCTGTACGACGCCGGCGCAGAGTCGATCTATCGCAGAGAGAACGGCGCGCTCCGCGTGCCGACGGCCGCGGCGGGTGAGCTGGCGCCGGTCCCCGTCGATCCGCGGGTCTACGACTTCGAGATCCTGCGCCGGGGCGAGAAGGAGATCCGCCGCAACCCGGGCGCCAGCCTTCTGGACCTGGGCGACGGCGTGTTTGGCCTCGAGTTCCACTCGAAGATGAACGTCATCGGTCAGGACACGATCTCGATGATCATGACCGCGTGCAAAGAGGCCGAAGCGACCGGGCAGGCGCTGGTGGTGGCCAACCTGGGCGAAAACTTCAGCGCCGGCGCCAACCTGATGCTGCTGTTGATGGAGGCTCAGGAAGGAAACTGGGACGACATCGATGCGATCGTCCGACAGTTTCAGGCGGCGACGAACCGGCTGGAGTACTGCGCGGTTCCGGTGGTGACGGTCCCGCACGGTTTGACCCTGGGCGGCGGCTGCGAGGTCACCATGGCGGGGAACGCGATCCGCGCCGCCGCCGAGACCTATATCGGCCTGGTCGAGGTCGGTGCCGGCGTCATCCCGGCCGGCGGCGGTTGCCTGCGACTCTACAAGCGAAACGTGGCCTTGCTGCCCGATCCGTTGGATGTCTATCCGGCTTTGGTAAAGACGTTCGAGACCATCGGCATGGCGAAGGTGGCGACGTCCGCCGACGAGGCGCGGGATCTGGGGTTTCTGCGGCCTCAGGACACCTGGTCGATGAACGGTGACCATCGGGTGGCCGATGCCAAAGACCTGGCGCTGGCGATGGCCCGCGCCGGCTTCGAGGCGCCGCTCCCGGAACGCGAGATCCCGGTGATGGGTAGGGCGGGGGTGGCGCTCGTCGAGTCGGTCCTCTTCAACATGGAGCAGGGCGGCTACATCTCCGAGCACGACCACAAGATCGGGCGTGAGCTGGCGCGGATCCTGAGCGGCGGCGACGTGCCCGGCCCGACCGCCGTGTCGGAGCAGCACCTCCTCCACCTGGAGCGCGAGAGCTTCCTACGCCTGTGCGGCGAGCGGAAGAGCCTCGAGCGCATGCAGGCGATCCTCAAGACAGGGAAGCCCCTGCGGAACTGACGGAGTGAAGGAGAGAGTCATGCGAGACGTGGTGGTGGCCCTGGCGCTCCGGACCCCGGGCGGCCGGGCGAAGAAAGGAACCTTCCGGCACACGCGCCCCGATGATCTGGGGGCGGCGGTGATCCGCGCGCTTCTCGAGAAGGCGCCCAGCCTCGACCCGGCGCGAATCGACGACGTCGTGATTGGCTGCGCGATGCCCGAGGGTGAGCAGGGGATGAACGTGGGCCGAAACGTGGTGCTGCTGGCCGGGCTGCCCGACAGCGTTCCCGGCATGACTGTGAATCGCTTTTGCTCCTCTGGTCTGGAGACCGTCAACCTGGCCGCCGCCGAGATCGCGCTAGGCCAGAAAGACGTGGTCATCGCCGGCGGCGTCGAATCGATGACGCTGGTGCCGATGGGCGGCGTCCGCTACCTGCCCAACCCCACGATGGCCGCCGAGGCGCCGGGGACCTACCTCAACATGGGTCTCACCGCCGAACGGCTCGCCGATCGCGACGGGATCACCCGGGAGGCGCAGGACGCCTTCGCCTATCACAGCCACATGAAGGCCGTCGCGGCTCAGAAGGAAGGCAAGTTCGAGGCGGAGCTGGTGCCGGTGAAGACCGCGGTGAGCGAGCCGGGTGCCAACGGCAAGCCGATCGTCCGGGAAGTGGTCTTGGACCGGGACGAGGGTCCGCGGCCCGACACCACGCTCGAGGCGCTGGCCAAGCTCAAGCCGGCCTTCAAGGCGAACGGCACGGTGACAGCCGGGAACGCCAGCCAGATGACCGACGGCGCCGCCGCCCTGCTCCTCACCACACCGGAGATCGCCGCCGAGCTGGGTCTCGAGCCGCTAGCTCGCTGGGTGGGCTATGCGGTGGCGGGGGTGCCGCCCGAGATCATGGGGATCGGCCCGGTGGAGGCGGTGCCCAAGGTGCTGGGGCGCGTCGGTCTGAAGCTCGAACAGATGGACGTCATCGAGCTGAACGAGGCCTTCGCGGCCCAGAGCCTGGCCGGGCTCAAGGGGCTCGGCCTGGATGCAGAGGACTCGCGCCTCAACGGCAACGGCGGAGCGATCGCCTT
>CAYGCC010000183.1:0-9642 GCA_964348165.1 uncultured Gemmatimonadota bacterium
TTCTGGATCCAGGTTGATGGGTGTGATGTAGAGCGAAAAGTGCTCATCCATCTCCGTCACCATGACCCGGCAGATACCGGTGACCTTCATCCCCGGTGCGGCCTTGAAGCTCAAGGTGATCCAGTCACTCAATTGACCCGGCTCGACCTCGGTCGGCGTGCGGAACTCGTCCAGCGGCACCGATCCCTCGGACTTGAAACCCAGGTCGAGGATCGCCGCCGAGTCGGTGACCCGCAGGACCGTCGCCTTGACGATTTCACCCTCCTCGATGTTCTTGAGGGTGTCCTCGTACATTGAGAGCATCTCTTCGTACTCCTCAGCGGAGTACTCCTCCTCATCGAAGAGCCCACGTCGCAGCCCCTGGCCGGGGCCGGTCTCCTCGATCCGTTCGGTGACGAGTTCTGGGTCGGATGTGCTTGCGGTAGGGGCAGCCGTCTCAGTCTCAGCCACCGTGTCGCTCGCCGCGTTCTCAGCGGTTACACCGCTGTCGTCGGCGGTAAGCTCGGTCATCTGGGGCTCGACGGGCGAGACGGCCTCGCTCTTCTGTTTTGACATGAGGTTAATGATCTCACCGGGGTCCGGAACGGCGTCCCACGAAGCTGAGGTTACCAATGAAAACGGGCGCTGGCGTGAACCCCGGCGGCGATACCGGACCCACCTAACTTCTTCCGCCACAGGGACTAAAGCCGCGCCCCGGAATCAACGGGCCAATCTACCCCACCAGTTCAAGCCGTGTCAAGGCGTTTCCCGGCGCTCCGCGGCCGCCGCCAGGATCCGCTCGACCTGCTCGTCAAAGCTCAGGTCGGTGGTATCGATCTCCAGGGCGTCCTCGGCCCGGCGCAATGGCGACACCGCCCGCTCCGAGTCGGCGCGGTCGCGTGCCTGGAGTCGACGCGCTTCTTCCCGGATGCGTGGCGACGACACCGACTCGCCTCGCTGCTGCAGCCGGCGCTTAGCCCGCTCATCCGCCGAAGCCACCATGAAGACCTTGAGCTCGGCGTCGGGGAAAACCACCGTCCCCATATCCCGGCCTTCGCAGACCACGTCACCGCCCTGCTCGGCGACCAAGCGCCGCAGCAGATCGTTGACCCGACGGCGAATCGCCGGGAAGGCGGAGATCTTCGAGGCGCAGGCGGTCACCAAAGGCGATCGCAACTCTTCGCCCAGCCGGCGCTGATTCAGGTACGCCGCCAACGTGCCGCCCTCAACCGCCGCCGAGACCTTCTGCGCCGCCAGCTCGGCCACACTCTCCGCCGGCACCACGCCCGCCGGGCTCACCCAACCACGGCGGCAGGCCGCCACCGCGAAGGCACGATAAAGCGCCCCCGAGTCCACGTGGAGATAGCCGAGCCGCCGGGCGACCTCCCGAGCCGTGGTGCTCTTCCCCGCCCCCGCCGGGCCGTCGATCGCGATGACCACCTTATCCTCTTGCCTCCAGCTGCCTACCCCGCGCTAGTCGGAGAGCGCAAGCTCCACGGTCATGCCGTCGTAAGCAACCGCCACTTCGCACTCCTGCCCGCAGGCACGTCTCGCTTCCCGCTCCAGCACCTGCGGCCGCTCGGAATAGCGTGCGCTGAGGTGGGTCAGGATCAAACGGCGGGCAGCGGCGCGACGGGCAACCTCAGCTGCCTGACGCGCCGTCGAGTGACCCGTGCGCTCCGCGCGATCGGCCTCCTCTTCCGAGAAGGTCGCCTCATGAATGAGCAGGTCACACCCGTTCGCGGCCTCCGCCGTGGCCGCGCTGGGCCGCGTGTCCCCGGTGTAGACGAGCGTGCGACCCGGCCGCGGCGGGCCCATCACCTCGCCTGGAGCGACTTCACGACCCGCCGGCGTGCGAATCACCTCTCCCCGCTGCAGACGGCCATATAACGGACCCTCGGGCACCCCAAGCTCACGCGCACGTTCGGGGAAGAATTGGCCCGGCCGCTCGTCCTCCCGCAGGACGTAGCCGTTCGCGCCTCCGGGGTGATTCGCTTCATAGGCGACGATCTCGTAGCCTCCGTGACGCACGGCGGCCGACGGAGCCAGCGGGCCGATCTCCGCCGGGAATCCCAGTTCCGCGAGCTCGAAACCCACCGCCTGCTCCAGCAGTAGCTCGCCGCCCGGCGGGGTGTAGATGCGCAGCGGGACCTCGCGTCCCTGTAAGCTCATGGTACGGAGGAGTCCGATGGTCCCGAGATAGTGGTCGGCGTGCATGTGGGTGATGTAGATCTCTTTCACGCTGAAGCCGACTCCGTACCGCATCATCTGACGCTGAGTGCCCTCCCCGCAGTCGAAAAGGAAGAGATCCCCCTCCCGCTGGACGGCGATCGCGCTCGTGTTCCTCGACACGGTCGGCCGCGCCGACGCGGTCCCCAAGAAAACCACCCTGAGCATAAGGCCTGATTATCGCGGCCCACGGCGTCGGCGGCAACGCCGGCGCGTAACGCGTCGCGCTGCGCCAGCGCCTTCCGATCCGCGCTCAGCGGGTCGCTTTGCCCCGACTCTTCATGGCATCGAACATCTCGGCGACAGCTTCGGGCGGTCGGGTGAGGCGACTCACGAGCACGGTAGCCAGGGCGGCAGCGAGGAAGGCGGGGATGAGCTCGTAGAGCGAGGAGCTGAGCACGGGAGTCAGTTCCCAGACGATGGTGATCGTCGTGCCGGTGATGAGCCCGGCGATGATGCCCGCGCGCGTGGTTCCGCGCCAGTACAGGGCCAGGATCGATGTCGGGCCGAAGGAGGCCCCCAGCCCGGCCCAGGCGAACAAGACCAGCCAGAAGACGAGCGCCTCGGCCACGAGCCCGACGATCAGAGCGGCCCCGACCAGCAGCACCACCATGATCCGGCTATAGAGGACCAGCCGCGCTCGTGGAACCGAGCGGTCCCGGTGAAGGATCTTTTCGTACAGGTCGCGGACGACGCTCGACGCGGCCACGAGGAGTTGAGAGTCCGCGGTGGAGATGATGGCGGCGAAGATCGAGGCCACCACGATGCCGAAGGCGACGGGGTGGAGATGCTGCGCCGCCAATAATGGGTAGAGCTGCTCGGCGTCGGCATCCGGGAGCATCGCGACGTCGGGAAAGTAGACGCGACCGGCGAGACCGATGAACAGCGCGCCCCAGGCCATGACGACGTTCCAAACGGTTCCCAACACGGCCGAAGTGCGGAGCTGATCGGCATCGGCGATCGACATATAGCGCACGATGATGTGGGGGTTACCCGGCGAGCCGAGCCCGATCCCCAGAAACCCGATGATCACGCCCAACGACAGGGCGGCCGGATCGACGAGGGTCGGGTCAAAGCTTCTCAACTCGGCGAACACGGCGAGCAAGCCGCCCCGGTCGACGATCGCGACCAGCGGTACGACGACGAGCGCCACGATCATGATGCAGGCCTGCAAAGTGTCGCTCAGGCTGACGGCGAGGAATCCGCCCAGGGTGGTGTAAACAAGCACAATGAGCGCGGTCAGCAGAACTCCGGCGGTCGGACTCAAGCCGAAGCTGGCCGCGAAAGCTTTGCCGCCACCCACGAATTGCGAGGAAACGTAGCCAACCATGAAGACCAGAATGATGACCGTCATGATGGTGCGGAGACGTCCGTCGCGGTCTCCGAAACGCGCCGCGAAAAAGTCGGGGACCGTCACACAGTCGTAGACTTCGCTGAAATGGCGAAGGCGGCGCGCGTAGAAGAGAAACAAGAACAGCTCGACGCTGATGTACCCCGCCACCGCCCAGACGGCGCCGGCTCCCAGCGTGTAGGCCATACCCGTCACGCCGAGCAGCAGCCAGGCGCTTCGCCCCGACACGACCGCGGAGAGGGCGACAACAAAGCGGTGCATCTTACGGCCGCCGACGAAGAATTCGCTCACCCCGGCCGAGGAGAAACGGGCCGAGAGGACACCGATCCCGACGATCACACCCAGGTAGGCGACGAAGGCGGCGACGGCGAAGGGGTCGGCGGAGATCTGAACGGCCGCTTCTTCCTGCATCAGCGCAGCCGCTCCCGCGTCACGAGGGCGAGGACCACCGCGGTCGCGATGATCGCGGCCGGCAGAACGAACATGACCAGCACAAAGGAAGCGCTCATACGAACCGAAGCCCCTGGCCGCGCCTTGATAAGCCGGTGCGGAAATCGCGGACGAATGTTAAGGCGTCGCCGGGGAGATGCCAGAGCGGTGCCGCCGATCTTGGCGTGAGGCCGCGTCGTCTGCCCTGAAACCTCTCGAGGCCGCCTGGCGTAGAAGCACGCAAGGGCGCAAGTTAAGGGCCGACGCCGGCTGGGTGAGCGCGCGTCGATCGGCACGATCGTGGGCAACTTCAGCAGGAAAGCCTATGCCGGGCGAGTTGATACCTATCGTTCTTTTCATATCGATGGCGGCAGTCGCCATTTTCCGGCCGCTGACCACTCGGATAGGAAAGGTGATCGAGCGGTCACACGCTGAGAAGGCGGTGGCGCCCGACCCCCAAACCGAGCGTCTGATGCAGTTGATGGAACGATTGGTGGATCGAATAGACCGCCTGGAAGAGCGGGTTGATTTCACCGAGCGTATTCTCGAGCGCCAGCAGGCCCGGGCCCAGCTAACCGAGGGCGAGGCTCGACCGGCGCAGAGCCGATCGCGCCAAGGCCCGGCGAACGGCGACTGACGACATCTCTTCCCTCTGACAGCGGACCGAGGAGCCGGCATCGCGCCTATGGATTGGGAGTTTATCGCTCCGCTCATTCTCGGCGTCACCATCACGTTGTTGGCGGCCGCCGTCTTGATCCTGCGGCCCCTGGCAAAGCGCCTGGGCGCCTTGATCGAGGCCACGTCGCGCGACAAGCGTGTAGAGTTGAAGGATGACGAGCTGAACCGGCTCACCGAGGTGGTCGGTCGTCTCACGGACCGCATCGAGGGTCTCGAAGAACGGCTGGACTTCAACGAGCGAGTGCTCACCTCGCTCGAGCGTCCGGGGTCGGGCTCGAGCGCCCGGCTGAAGAGCCCGCCGGAAAGCTGAATCGCTGCCACGGTACCCCCCGATCACCCCGCCACCACACCGAGCGAATCCAACAAACTCGGCCTCTGGCGAAACGCACCGAAGTGGCTAAGACTTCTTCGGCCATAGAGGCTGTGTACCGACATCGAGGAGATCGCCCATGACGCTTCGGCTCGCGTTGCTCGTCGCTTCCTTCGTCCTCGCCCCCGATTCTGAACCGGCGAGCCAGAACGAACCGGGGCGCCTGCTCATCCGAAACGTCGCCGTGAGCGATCGATCCATCGTTTTCTCCTACGCCGGAGACCTGTGGCGCGTCGACCGGCC
Source organism: uncultured Gemmatimonadota bacterium (assembly GCA_964348165.1). Classification (GTDB taxonomy): domain Bacteria; phylum Gemmatimonadota; class Gemmatimonadetes; order Palauibacterales; family KS3-K002; genus CAYGAJ01. The sequence continues at coordinate 5,280 of CAYGCC010000183.1, forward strand.
GGGCGGCGTGGCCGAGCAGCTGACCCGCGGACCGGAGGAAGACGATTTCCCGGTTTTCGCGCCCGACGGGCTGAACCTCGCCTTCTCGCGTCGCGGTGCTGACGATTGGGATGTCTACGTGGTCGGAGCCCAGGGGGGAGAGCCCAGGCAGCTGACCTACAATCCCGAGGCCGACATCGCCCGCGGTTGGACGTCGGACGGGACCCAGGTCCTCTTCATGTCGCACCGCGACGAAGAGTTCAACTTCCGCCTCTATACGATTCCCCTTCGGGGCGTCTTCCCCACCCCTCTCCCTCTGCCGCGCGGTATGGACGGATCGTACGGGCCCCAGGGTGAACGCATCGCCTATGTCCCGATCGCTCCGCCCTTCGAGCTGTTTGGCAGCTACTGGCGCCATTACCGGGGAGGTATGGCGTCGCGCATCTCGATCGCCCGCCTGTCGGACAGCCGCATCCAACCGCTGCCCGCGGCGGAGGGCAACGACCGCGATCCGATGTGGTTGGGCAATAGTATCTACTTCGTGTCCGACCGCTCCGGCAGCTTCAACCTGCACGTGTACGATTCGGTGAGCCGCAACATCGAGCAGCTCACCGAATACCAGGGGGGGTACGGAGTCGAGTCCGCGGCCTCGGCCAAGGGCGCCATCGTTTTTGTGCAGGACGGCCGCGTCCGAACTCTTGACCTGGCCACTCGGGAGGTCCGCACCGTCCCCATCGAGGTGCAGCCGGACTCATCGGCCTTTCAGCCGCGCACGGTCGCCGGGGCGCGCTTCGTCCAGTCGGCGGCGATATCCGCCAACGGAGACCGCGTCGTCTTCGCAGCCCGGGGCGATGTGGTGACGATGGACGTAGAGACGGGCGCCCTGGAGAACTTGACCCGCACTTCAGGGGTCGCCGAACGCTACCCGGCCATCTCCCCAGACGGCCGTTGGGTGGCGTACTTCTCCGACCAAACAGGCGAATACCAGCTGCACGTGAGGTCGCTCCAGAGCGCGGGCGAAGTGAGGGTCATCCCCGTCGAGCTACGGCCGAGCTTCTACCGAGAGCTGACCTGGTCACCCGACTCCCGCAAGATCGCTTTCTCCGACAAACAGCTCGCCCTCTGGATCGCCGATGTGGAGACCGGCGGCGCCCGCCGTATCACCAGCTCCGAGTACTCCGATCAGGATCGCTACTACCCCGCCTGGTCACCCGACGGAGTCTGGCTCGCCTACGCTCGCTACGAGCCGAATCGTCTGCGCGCGGTCTGGCTGTACGACAGCGAGCGCGGTCGCCGGGTTCAGGTGACTGACGGCAACGTCCACGCCGAGCACCCCGTGTTCGACCGTAGCGGCCGCTACCTGTACTTCGTGTCGAGCGCGACCGCCGGTCTGGGCGAGTTCGGTTGGAGCGTGCTCTCGGGTGAGATCTTGCGCCCGTTGGTCTCGCGGCGTCTGCAGCTGGTCGTCTTGCGGCGGGGCGTGCCGGCGCCCGTTTGGCCGGTGACCGGCGCGCCGAACATCGGCGCCGACACCGTAGCGCCCCCCTCCGATTCCGGGCCCGACCGACCGGGGCGGCCCGTAGAAGGCCGGCCGCCGGCCAGGCGCTCTGGATCTCAGGTGGGGCCGCGCACCGTGGTTGACGAGCTGGGGATCGGAGGCCGCATCGTCCCGCTTCCGCTTGCGGCCAAGGACTACGCCGGGCTGGCACCGGGCGAGCCGGGCGTGCTGCTCGTGCACGTCGCCGAGTGGCCCGACTCCCCACGGCCGGGCGCCGAGCCGACCGGGTCGCTTTACCGCTTCGACCTCTCAAAGCCGTCAGAGCTTGAGAAGCTCGTCGAGCACGTCGATGAGTTCGACGTCACCGCTGACGGCCGTCGAATCCTTTACCGGCGTGGCCAAGATTGGGCGGTCGTGCCTGCCGACGCATCGGAGGTAGCCGAGGCTCGGCGGCTGGATCTGGGCGCGCTGACCATCGAGGTCGATCCAAGGGCCGAGTGGCGTCAGATGTACCACGAGGCCTGGCGTCTCATGCGCGACTACTTTTACGATCCGAATCATCACGGACAAAACCTCACCGCCCTCGAACAGGACTACGCGTCCTACCTGCCGAGCATCACGAGCCGCCGTGACCTCAACCGGCTCATCCCCATGGCGCTCGGCCACGTCTCGGTGAGTCACCTGGGCGTCGGAGGCGGCGACCTGGAGCGTCCGCCGGGCAACAGCAGCGGTTTCGGGCTGTTAGGTGCCGACTACGCCGTCAGCGAGGGCCGCTATCGCATCACCCGCATCTACCGATCCGGTTCCTTCAACAGCGGCAACCCACTTCTGCAGGCGCCCCTCGACCAGCCGGGGGTCGGCGTCCGCGAGGGCGATTACCTGTTGGCGGTGGACGGCGAGGAGATATTCGCCCGCAGGAATCTCTACTCGTACTTCGCCGGGAAAGCCCGTCGACCCACACAAATCAGGGTGGCCGCGAAGCCGACCGGCGAAAATGCGCGCACCTTTACGGTCGTTCCTCTGCCGGGCGAGAACACGCTGCGCCGGCTGAACTGGGCCGAGCGCAACCGGCAGGTCGTGCAAGAGGAGTCGCAGGGCATTCTCGGTTACGTCTACGTTCCCAACTTCGGCTCCCGGGGTCTCGAGACGGTTTTCCAACAGCTCCTGCCGGCTCTGGGAAAGCGCGGCCTGATCATCGATCAGCGGTTCGGTGGTGGGGGCATCACATCGGACTTCCTCATCGAGATGCTCGCCCGCCGACCTCTTTACTACTACATGTTTCGCGATGGTGGCGACCTCGGCGTTCCGGCGAACGCGCCGCCGCGGGCCAAGGTTCTGATGGTCAACGACGTGAACGCGTCCGCTGCCGAAACTTTCGCCTTCATGTTCAAGCTGGCGAACCTGGGCAAGCTCGTCGGCACGCGCACCACGGGCGCCGGGATCGGACCCTACGGGTTCATGCCGGAGTTGATCGACGGAGGGCGAATCAGCATCCCGAACCGCGCGGCCTTCGATCCTGCCGGCTTCTGGGGGATCGAGAACCAAGGGATCGCTCCGGACATCGAGGTGGACTGGCTGCCGGCCGAGTGGCGTGCGGGCCGCGACCCCCAGTTGGAGACGGCGATCAAGACGGTCTTGCAGGTGATCGTCGACAATCCACCGCTCGAGACGCGACGGCCGGACTATCCGGTACACAAGTGAGTCGGGCCGCCGCCCGGCTCGCTCGATGAACTCTTCCGTCGCGCATCGCCGGCGCCCTTGACGAAGACGGGCCGGACGATGAGTTTCGCGCGCGACGGCTGGGCGGTGGTGCAAATCGCAACCCCGCACACCAGACTTCTTCGCTCGACCAAGGGGAGACGATCATGCGGCAGTCTTACGATGCCGTCGCGGCTCGGAACACTCTGCGTTACCTGGCCGTGGCGCTCGCGCTATCGGTTGCGACTCTGGCGCCCCGCACCGGGGCCGCGCAGTCGCCTGGCACGATCCGCTGCGATGCGGACAACGCGGGGATCACGCTGCCAGACGGCTTCTGTGCCCTGGTGTTCGCCGACGCTGTCGGGCGTGCGCGGCATATCGCTGTGGCGCCGAACGGCGACGTCTTCGTCGCTCTGAGAGCATCTCGCGGAAACGAAGCCAGCGGTGGCGTCGTCGCGCTTCGCGACACGGACGGCGATGGCCGGGCCGATGTCCAGCGCAAGTTCGGCGAGCTGGGCGGCACGGGAATCGCCCTCCACCAGGGCCACCTCTACTTCGGCGCCGACGACCGCGTGCTGCGCTATCCGCTCCCGGCCGGGAGCCTCGAGCCCTCGGGGCCACCCGAGACGATCGTCTCGGGGCTGCCGGCGGATCGCAGCCACCGGGCGAAGTCGCTGGCGATCAGCGCCGACGGATCGTTGTTCGTCAACATCGGAGCGCCTTCCAACAGCTGCCAGCAAGAGGACCGTACCGCGGGCTCGCCCGGCCAGGATCCGTGTCCGGAGCTGGAGCGTCGCGCCGGCATCTGGCGCTTCGACGCGAACCGAACGGGCCAGACCCAGGCCGATGGAGAGCGCTTCGCCACCGGGCTGCGCAACGTGGTTGCGCTCACCCTCCATCCGGCGAGCGGGGTGCTGTACGGCGCACAGCATGGGCGTGACCAGCTCGGCCAGAACTGGTCGGAGCTCTTTACCACGGAAGACAACGCCGAGAAGCCGTCCGCGGAGTTCGTCCGCATCGAGCGCGGCGACGACTTCGGCTGGCCCTACTGCTATCACGACCCGGAGCTGGGTCACCGTGTGCTCGCCCCGGAGTACGGAGGCGGCGGGGAGGCCGTGGAACGTTGCGCGAACAAGAAAGGGCCGCTGGTCGCCTTCCCAGCCCACTGGGGGCCCAACGCCCTACTGT
>CAYGCC010000184.1:0-2513 GCA_964348165.1 uncultured Gemmatimonadota bacterium
GAGAAAACCCCTCACCGACCAGGCGATCGTCGACATCTTGAAGCGTGAGGGCATCAACATCGCCCGGCGGACCGTGGCGAAGTACCGCGACCAGCTGGGAATCCTCTCCGCCCGCATGCGCAAGCGCGTATGAGCCAGGCGGCTGGCACCCGCGATCGGCCGGCTGTGACGGTGAACGTCGACACCGTCTTGCGGCGCAACTTTTCTGTGATCGTTCCGGCTTTGAATGAGAGCGAGAACATCCCTCACCTGTTCTCAGAACTCGCGTCGACGTTCCGGAAGCACGGTCTCGACGGCGAGATCATCTTTGTGGATGATGGGTCTACGGATGATACTCTGAGCGTGGCTCGACGCGAAGGTGCCAACCTCGGTCGCTTCAAGCTTGCACATCACAGACAGAACCTGGGAAAGACCGAAGCGTTGCTCACCGGCGCACGCCTGGCGCGTACGGACTGGCTCGTGCTTTTCGATGCTGACCTCCAGCACGACCCGGAGGAGATCCCGCGCTTTCTGGCCGAGGTAGAGCAGGGCTACGATATCGTCTGCGGGCGCAAGGTCGGCAAGTATCACAAACGCCTGGTCTCCGGCCTGTACAACTGGATGTCGCGCAGAGCGTTCGGGGTTCCCGTGCGGGACCTCAACTCGATGAAAATCTTCCGCAAGAGCGTGTTGGACGACATCCAGCTGCGCCACGACTGGCACCGCTTCTTCGTCGTGCTCGCCCACGCGCGCGGCTATCGTGTGGGCGAGATCGACATCACGCTGCATCCGCGCAGACGCGGAACCTCGAAATACGGTGGCAGCGGCCGGGTCCTCGTCGGCTTACTCGACCTGCTGTCCGTCTGGTTCCTCCTCCTCTTCAGCCGCAAGCCGATGTTGCTCTTCGGGTTCACCGGCTTGGCTCTGCTGGCCTTGGGTGCCGCCGTAGGCCTCGTCGCCGTAGTCATGCGGATCATGGGGCACGGCTTCCGCCCCCTGCTCAACCTCGTGGTCCTTCTCGGGGTGATGGGCGTCTCGCTATTCGGATTCGGGTTCGTCGCCGAGTTGGTCGCTCAAATGCGTGAGGAAGTGGACCAACTCAAGGATTCGATCGAACGACTCCGGCTCGAGGGTGGGTCGCAGCCCGCCGGCGCGGCGCAGGTCGAGCCAGGAGAGCGCGCCGTCAGCGACGAGCCTGCGGGCACCTCCTAGGTCGCCGTCGGCACGGTGAGGTAGGAGGCGGGGATCGCGGTGGCGGAGGAACGGGGAGGACGAAGCCTGGACCGGCGCTGGGTGGGGTGGGGCGTGTTGGCCGGTCTGGTAGCGGCACATATCCTGCTTGGTGTGCTGCTCTTTGACCCGAAGCCATTCATCGGTGGCGACAACGCCGCCTACATGATCCTCGCCGAGTCGCTCGAATCCGGTCAGGGCTATCGGAACCTCCATCTGCCGGGTTCGCCGAGGCATGCCCAATACCCGCCGTTTTATCCAACCGTACTGACAGCTGCGAGGGCGTTCGGCGGCGGCCTGATAACCTTCAAGGTTATCTCCCTGCTTCTGACGTCGGCATCTCTGGTCTTCATCTGTCTGCTGGCTCGCGGCCGGCTGGGCTGGAGCGGCAGCCTGGCGGTGACCGCGCCGTTCGCTTTCAACCCGGTGCTCCTTTACTACTCCCACTGGGTGCTCTCGGAGGCGCCCTTCGTGCTGCTGACGCTGGTGGCGCTCTGGGGTTCCGAACGCATGATCGGGTCGCGACGCTGGCTGGCGGCCACCGTGCTTGCCGTTTTGCTCGCTTATCTGACGAGAGCCGCCGGTCTGCCGATGGTCGTTGCGGTACTGCTGGCAATCGGTTGGCGTCGCCGCTGGAGCGAGCTGGCGTTTGTCGGAGGGGGAGCGGGACTGGTTCTGAGTGGCTGGTGGGTGTGGGGAAAGGTGGCAGCGACGGAGAGCGCTGAGGTCTACTCCAACAACTTCTTGCTCGTCAATCCATATCAGCCCGAGTTGGGATACGCAGGACCCGCTGATCTGATCGCTCGGCTGGTCAACAACGTGCGGCTCTATACGATCGAGGTGCTTCCCGAAACGCTAGCCGGAGCGGCACCCGCCGGAGCCGTAAGCCTCCCAGCGCTCCTCGCCGGACTCTTGACTGTCGCCCTCGTGCTGATCGCCTTTCTTCGGGGGATCCGACGGATGCGGGTGGTCGAACTCTTCACGGCTTTATACCTGGGGTTGCTCTTCATCTGGCCACAGGTCTGGACCGACCGTCGATTCCTCTTACCCCTTGTTCCGATACTCTTTCTGCACGCCGCCTCCGGGCTGGTGTGGTGCTTCGAATTTCTTCGGGTCAAGCGCCCGGCCTGGGTTCTGCCTGCCGCCGGCGCCCTGCTGGTCTTGCTAACGGTCCCCGACCACGTCCGCTCGGTCGGCTTCAACCAGGGCTGCCAAAAGTTCTATCGGCAGGGTGACCGCCTGGCGTGCTATCCGCCACCGTGGCGTGCGTTCGTGCAGACGGCCGAATGGGTGAGGGCGAATAC
>CAYGCC010000185.1:0-1620 GCA_964348165.1 uncultured Gemmatimonadota bacterium
TGCCGTAGCCCCGGGGGTGAGGCTGCGAGTTGAGGAAGCCGCCCTGGGGGGCCAGCGCGGCGCCGTCGGAGCCGAAGCTGACCCAGGTGATCGATATCTTCTTCCTGATGTTGTCCTCGTTCATGGTGAAGAACACGCAGCCTACGCGACTGTCGTCCTCGATCACCAGGTCCATCGCCGTCTCTTCCGCGGGAGTTCCGCCCACCGCCGTCCCGGTCACGCGAGTGGCAGGCGTTCGGCCGCGTGGCGATCGCGCACGAGGAACTCGCCAGAGGCCGGCTATCGGCGGCTCGTGAGGAGCTTAATCACGCCGAATCCCTCGATCCCGAGCCGTCGTTGGTGTCCAGGGCCTATCTCTCAGTGAACACTCTGCTTCCTGTGACGACCTCCGAGCTGGAGGGTCTGCGAGACCGGGTCGCCCAATGGAATCCGGAGGGTACCAGGTATGTCGTGTGGCGCCTCTATCTTCTCGGCCTCCTGCACGAGCGCCTCGAGAATCTCAACACGGCGGCGCGATACGCTGCGGAACTGGAGACACGAGCACCGACGCTTGCCCTGCAGGAGGAGACGCGGCGCGATGGCGCGCTCGCCCGGGATCTGGCCCTCAGCGTGCGCGCCCGGCTGGCCGCGAGGGCCGGTCGGTTCAGCGAGGCGCTGAGGCTGCTGGAAAAGACCGATGCGGAAGGGTGGTGGGCCATGATGTCCGGGCGGTCCTATATGAACCAGCTCTACGAGTGCTGGCTGACTGCAGATGTGCTCGTCGCGCTCGGCCGACACGAGGAGGCGCTTCACTGGCTCCCGCATCTAGGAGGGGAAGGAACTCGGAGCTATTTCCCCGCCGTCCATTACCGCAGGGCCGAGATCTACGAGCAGCTGGGTGACCGGCAGAAGGCCGCTCACCAGTACGCCCGGTTCATCACGTTCTGGAAGGACGCCGATCCCGAACTGCAGCCCCGGGTCGACGCCGCGCGCTGTGCGATCGAAGTGCTATCGTACCCCTGGCCGAGCAGGAGTACGTGGCACCGCCTTCAATCATCGCGAGCGCCTATCTCGCACTTGGCGACCGGGACGAAGCCTTCAGGTGGTTGGACAGGGCGATTCAGAGTCGCGACCCCGAGCTGATGGTTCTGAAGGGAGAGCCCCGCTGGGATGCGCTGCGCGCGGATCCGCGATACCCGGATATCCTGCGCAGATTGAACCTGTCGAGTGATCGTGCTGGAACCGAGCAAAGGCGAGAGTGATCCGGCAGCGAGATCCGACGCCTAGTGGAATCGCTCATGTCACCTGATGAGACTGGCGACAGATCGACGCGCTTCATGAGGGAAGGTGACAACGATTCAAACGAAAAACGCCATTAGTCCGCGTTGATTGAATTGTGGAAGGGCACTGACCCCGAGCTACAGCCCCGGGTCGAGCGCGCGCTCCGGGCGATCAAGGCCCTGTCGCCCGCAAGGTAATTGAGCCCCGGTCTTGGAGCCCCTGAGCAGGCCGGATCCGCAAGCCCTGGCTCGGGCTGCCTGCACTATACTAGCTTACTGGCGATGCAGCGATCGGATGGAACCCTCACGGACCGAGTCACACGCCTCTTCGCCGAGCGAGCGCCGGAGGCTCTCGTCTCCG
>CAYGCC010000186.1:0-1720 GCA_964348165.1 uncultured Gemmatimonadota bacterium
TCTCGTGGGGCCGTCCGGGTGCGGCAAGAGCACGACGCTGCGCATGGTGGCGGGACTGGAAACGCCGACGGCCGGGCGCGTCTACATCGGCGACGAGGACGTCACCGCAGTGCCGCCCCAAGAACGTGACATCGCCATGGTCTTCCAGAGCTACGCCCTCTATCCCCATAAGAGCGTGCGCGACAACCTCGCCTTCGGTCTGCGCATGCGCGGCGCTGACAGGGCGCAGATCGCCGAGCGCGTCGAGCGGGCGGCCACGACGCTGGGCCTTGAGGACTTCCTCGACCGCAAGCCGGGGCAGCTCTCGGGCGGACAGCGCCAGCGGGTGGCGCTGGGCCGGGCCATCGTGCGAGAGCCCAGGGCATTCCTCTTCGATGAGCCGCTCTCGAACCTCGATGCCAAGCTGCGCGTGCAGACCCGGGCCGAGCTCGCGCGCTTGCACAAGCGGCTGGGGGCCACGATGGTCTACGTCACCCACGACCAGGAAGAGGCGATGACTCTGGGCGACCGCGTGGCCATCTTGCACGATGGGGTTCTCGAGCAGGTAGCGACGCCGGAGCAGGTCTACAACCGGCCGGCCAACGCCTTCGTCGCCGGCTTCATCGGCTCACCGACGATGAACTTCTTCGCGGGGCGCCTTAAGGGCGACGACGGTAGCCGCCGATTCGTCGGGCCCGGGTTGTCCTTCCAGATCGCAGCGGGCCCGAACGTGCCGGAGACGACCGCCGAGCTGCAGCTGGGCGTCAGGCCGCAGGACATCCGGGTCGCCGAGCCCCCGGACGCCGACGCGACGGCGCGGGTCGACGTTGTCGAGCTGCTGGGCAGCGAGGAGCTGGTGCACCTGCGCCTCGCGGGGGCGAAGGATCTGGTGCTGCGCGCGGTCTTTCCCGGGGACGTGGCGATCGAGGAGGACGAGACGATCGGCCTGCGCTTCCTTCGCGACCGGTTGCATTTCTTCGACGCCGCCGACGGCCGACGCCTCAGCTAGGCAAGCTGTCGAACAAGAGTCGCGGTCCTGGGTCGGCGGCACTTTCGCCTGCCGTGATGCGCTCGATCTGCGGTGCCCTGGGCGGCGAGCAGCATGAAGTTAAAGTTGGCCAGGCGCGTCAACAGGCCGTCGTCGTACTCCTCCCGCTCTTGACAACAGAAATCTGCCGCCCCAAGCTAAGGGAAACAAAGCAACCGGGGGATTCTCTAGCCACTGCGCCCCGGCCGTGCCGGGCCGGTGGGGCTGAGCCATGCTCTGGGACCGGCACGGGCTGCCTAAATAGCCAGGTCCTGTTCTTGGACCGCTGTTGAAGGGAGGGTAGCCTATGACGACCCTGCGTTGTCAGAAGTGGACCCGTCATGCCCTCTGCCTCCTGCCACTCGCTACGTTCCTAACAGTCGCGTCGATCACGCCCGCACAGGCTCAGCAGGCCCAGACCGGGACCGTCTCCGGCCAGGTGCTGGACGAAGCGGGCGCGGCGATCGCTGGAGTGCAGGTCGTGATCGAGGCACTGGGCAAGGGGACACTCACAGATGCGCGCGGTCGGTACACGCTGAGCGACGTGCCGGTCGGCAGCCACACGGTGCAGGTCATAATGATCGGGTACCGCACACAGAGAGCGAGCGTGACGGTCTCGGCTGGTGCGGCCGCGACCGCGGACTTCACGCTGGCGGTGGATCCACTCGAGCTCGAGGGTATCGTGGTGACAGGTTCGTTCACGCCGCGGGAAAA
>CAYGCC010000187.1:0-15818 GCA_964348165.1 uncultured Gemmatimonadota bacterium
AGCGGCACGCTCGCGCCGACCACGCGGGCATCGCCCCGCTGCGTGATCCCGCCCACCTTGCCGCGGCGGCTCGACAGGTCGCCCACCACGTTTCCGATGTACTCCTCCGGCGTCACGATCTCGACATCCATGATCGGCTCGAGCAGTACCGGGTTGCCACGGCGCACCGCCTCCCGCAGCGCCATCGAGCCCGCGATCTTGAACGCCATCTCGGAGGAGTCGACCTCGTGGTAAGAGCCGTCGATCAGCGCGACCTTGAGGTCGACCATCGGATAGCCCGCCAGCACGCCGGCATCCATCGCCTCGCGAACACCCTGCTCCACCGAACGGATGAACTCCTTTGGAATGGCGCCGCCGACGATCCGATCCTCGAACATCAAACCGCTGCCGACTTCACCGGGGTCGAGATCGATGACCACGTGTCCATACTGACCGCGACCACCGGTCTGGCGAATGTATTTGCCCTCCACCTCGTGCGCCGCCGTACGGACCGTCTCGCGATACGCCACCTGCGGCCGGCCCACGTTGGCATCCACGTTGAACTCGCGCCGCAACCGATCCACGATGATCTCGAGATGCAGCTCGCCCATACCGGAGATGATCGTCTGGCCGGTCTCCGGGTCCGTGTGCACCTTGAAGGTCGGATCTTCCTCGGCGAGCTTGGCGAGCGCCCGCGCCAACTTGTCTTCGTCCACCTTGGTCCGCGGTTCGATCGCCACCGAGATCACCGGTTCGAGGAACTTCATCGCCTCGAGGATGATCGGGTGATCCGTGTCGCAGAGCGTCTCACCGGTCTTGGTGAACTTCAGGCCGATCGCCGCACAGATGTCGCCGGCGTAAACTTCATCCCGCTCCTCGCGCCGGTTGGCGTGCATCTGCAGCAGTCGGCCGATCCGCTCCTTTTTACCGATCGAGGCGTTGTAGACGTGGCTGCCGGCCTGAAGCGAGCCGCTGTAGATCCGCAGGTAGGTGAGGCGACCCACGAAGGGGTCGGTCGCGATCTTGAAGGCGAGCGCGCTGAACGGCGCGTCGTCGCTGGTCTCACGCCTAACGCTCTGCTCGTCGTGGTGGGGCAGGTGGCCGGTGATGGAGGGGACGTCCAACGGGGAGGGAAGGTAATCGATGACGGCATCGAGCAGTTGCTGGACGCCTTTGTTGCGAAAAGCGGCGCCACAGAGCACGGGCGTGATCTGATTGCGGATCGCCGCGCCACGAATGGCGCGCCGCACCTCTTCCTCCGTGAGCTTGGCCTCGTCCTCGAGGTACTTCTCGAGCAGTTCCTCATCGTGCTCCACCGCCGCCTCCACCAGATGGTGGCGCAGTTCCGCCACCTTGTCGCGGAGACTCTCGGGCACCGGAGCTTCGGTCCATTGAGCGCCGAGCGATGCTTCGTCGTAAACGACCGCGATCTGCCGGACCAGGTCGATCACTCCCGTAAACAGCTCGCCCTCGCCCAGCGGATACTGCACCGGGTGCGCGTTGGCGCCGAGTCGATCGCGGATCATCGAAACCACGTTCTCGAAGTCCGCACCCACTCGATCCATCTTGTTCACGAAGGCGATACGAGGCACGCGATAGCGATCCGCCTGTCGCCACACCGTCTCAGACTGGGGCTCTACCCCCCCGACGGCGCAGAACAACGCGATACTCCCGTCGAGCACCCTAAGGCTCCGCTCGACCTCCGCCGTGAAGTCCACGTGGCCCGGGGTGTCGATGATGTTGATGCGGTGGTCGTCGCCGTTCCGCTTCCAGAAGCAGGTCGTCGCGGCGGACGTGATAGTGATCCCCCGCTCCTTCTCCTGCTCCATCCAGTCCATCACCACGTCGCCATGATGCACCTCGCCCATCCGATGCAACCTGCCCGTATAGAAGAGGATGCGCTCGGTGGTCGTGGTCTTACCGGCATCGATGTGAGCCATGATGCCGATATTCCGCAGCCTGTGTAACGGTACCTGCCTTGGCATATCGCTACTGTATGACTCTGGATCTTCTAGTTCTTATCTCGTTCTCATCCGCCGCCGGCGACACACCTACCAGCGGTAGTGGGCGAACGCTTTGTTGGCCTCCGCCATGCGGTGCACCTCCTGCCGCTTACGCACCGCAGCTCCCTCACCCTTCGCCGCCGACATCAGTTCTCCGGCCAGCCGGTCGGCCATCGTCTTCTCACCCCGCGCTCGCGCCGCCGCCACCAACCACCGGCGCGCCAGCGCCTCCCGGCGCCTCGGCCTCACCTCCACCGGCACCTGGTAGGTGGCGCCTCCCACGCGCCGGCTCTTGACCTCCAGCACCGGCTTCGTGTTGCTCAACGCCTGGCGGTAGACGTTCATCGCCGGCTGCCCGGTCCGCTCCTCGATCACCTGCATCGCGCCGTAGAAGATGCTCTCGGCCACCGACTTCTTACCGTCACGCATCAGCGTGTTAATGAACTTCGCGACCGAATCGCTTGCGAACTTCGGATCGGCCGCCACCCTTCTCTGAACTGCCCTCTGTCGTCTCGCCATGGCTTCTCAGCGCGTCATCCTGGCTCGCGCCCCGCTAGGCCTTGGGCTTCTTCGCCCCGTACTTGCTTCGGCTGCGCTTGCGGTCCGCCACGCCCGCCGCGTCCAGTTTCCCGCGGATGATGTGGTAGCGGACCCCGGGCAGATCCTTCACGCGTCCGCCGCGGATCAGCACGATCGAGTGCTCCTGGAGGTTGTGGCCCTCACCGGGTATGTAGGCCGTCACCTCGTACCCGTTGGTGAGACGTACGCGTGCGACTTTGCGCAACGCCGAGTTAGGCTTCTTCGGCGTGGTCGTATAGACCCGCGTGCACACCCCCCGCTTCTGCGGGTTCTTCTCCAGCGCCGGGGCCTTGTCCTTGGCCGCCACCTTCTTTCGGCCCAAGCGCACCAGTTGATTGATCGTCGGCATACCTTTCCTACGCGGTTTCCGTTCGCCGTGAACGTTCCCGATCATACCGAAAGAAAGGCCGGAGACGGTTTCCGCCCCCGACGCTCACGGTGGTATGTGCAGACAAAATCGTCGGCAGACCAGCAAAACTAGACCTGTCGCGCCGAGGCGTCAAGACCGCGGGAACCGCACCACCACTGCGTTTTCCGCCTTTTTTGCAAGGCCCCCAAACCTAGCAGTGGCACCCCGGATGTCAACGGCCATGCGGCGTTTCCACCCCTCCCCCTCCGGGCCCCACGCCCCCCCGGCGCCGGCCGGCGCAGATCGGCCCCGGAGGCCGTGCTGGGCAGGCCCCCGGGGCCTCAAGATGCCGCGTTGCCCGACGGGTAGCTCAGTCGCCGGATCCGCTGGCCGGCGGCGTGGCCCCTCGGACCAGGTCGGCCAGACTGACCTCCTCCTGGGGCTCTTCGCGGGCGTTGGCCACCTCGCTGAGCTCGCGCTCGATGGAGGCGCCCTCCACCAAGAACTCCACGTCGTGGAAGCGGTGCACGCCGGTACCGGCCGGTACCAGGTGGCCGATGATGATGTTCTCCTTCAAACCTTCCAACTCGTCCCTGGCCCCGCGAACCGCGGCATCGGTCAGCACCCGCGTAGTCTCCTGGAACGAGGCCGCGCTAATGAACGATTCCGTCGTCAGGCTCGCCTTGGTGATCCCGAGGAGCAGCGGCTCCGCACGTGCCGGCTTCTTGCCGCCTTGCCGCATCTTGGCGTTCATATCCAGGAACTCCACACGATCCACGTGCTCGCCCTCGAGGAACTCCGTGTTTCCGGGATCCACGATGCGGACCTTCTGCAGCATCTGGCGCACGATCACGCCGATGTGCTTGTCACTGATGCGCACGCCCTGCAGGCGGTACACCTCCTGGATCTCGTTGAGCAGGTATTCCTGAACCGCCCGCGGTCCCTTGATCCGAAGGATGTCGTGCGGGTTGACCGGACCTTCGGACAGCCGATCGCCCGCGCGTACACGATCCCCCTCGTGGACGCGCAGATGCTTGCCCACGGGGATCTCGTACACCTTCTCCTCACCGCTCTCGGACATCACCACGAGCTCGCGCTTGCCGCGCTTGATGGCGCGGAAGGAGACGCTGCCGTCGACCTCGGCGATGGTGGCCGGGTCCTTGGGTCGCCGGGCCTCGAACAGCTCCGCCACCCGCGGCAGACCGCCGGTGATGTCACGCGTCTTGTAGACCTCGCGGCTGATCTTGGCTAGCGTGTCGCCCGGCTCGACCGCGTGTCCATCGCGAACCACGAGCTGCGCGCCGACGGGCACGATGAACTCCCGCACCTTCTTGCCATCGCGCCGGATGTTGATCTGCGGGTGCAGCTTCTTTTCACGGTCCTCGATGATGGTCAGCTGCCGGCGACCGGTGGATTCGTCCAACTCTTCGCGGACCGTCTCCTCCTCCACGATGTCCTGGAAGTGGACCTTCCCGCCCACGTCGGCCACGATCGGCTCGGAGTAGGGATCCCAGCTGAACAGCAGCTGGCCCGTCTTGACCCGCGTGCCATCCTCCACGTGGAGCGTCGCCCCGTAGGGCACCGTCAAGCGCGACCGCACCTGGCCGTCGACCGTCAGCATCTGTAGCTCGCCTTCGCGGCTCGTCACGATGCGATGGTCCTCGTCTCCCGAGACGAAACTGATTCGATCGAACTTGATCGTTCCGTCCACCTTCGACTTGCGCTGCGTCTGCGCCGCGATGCGCGCCGCGGTGCCGCCGATGTGGAACGTGCGCAGGGTCAGCTGCGTCCCGGGCTCGCCGATCGACTGGGCGGCGATGATGCCGACCGCCTCACCCAGGTCGACCGTGTCCATCGTCGCCGGGTTACGACCGTAGCACTGTCGGCAGATTCCGCGGCGCGATTCGCAGGTGAGTACCGAGCGGATCTGTACCGACTGGATGCCTGTCTCGTCGATCGCCTCGGCGGCATCCTCATCGATCAGCTCCCCGGCCTTCACCAGACGCTGGCCATCGATCGGGTCGACGACTTCCTCCAACGCCGCGCTGCCCACGATCCGCTCGCGCAGCGGCTCGATGATGTCCTCGCCTTCCTTCAGCGCCGTGACTTCCAGACCGAGCACCGTGCCACAGTCCTCTTCAAAGATCGTCACGTCCTGCGCGACGTCCACCAGACGCCGCGTCAGGTAACCCGCGTCTGCGGTCTTCAGCGCCGTATCGGCCAGGCCTTTACGAGCGCCATGGGTCGAGATGAAGTACTCCAGCACCGTGAGCCCCTCGCGGAAGTTGGAGAGGATGGGGCTCTCGATGATCTCACCGATCCCACCGGTGAGCTTCTTCTGCGGCTTGGCCATCAGCCCGCGCATCCCGGCCAGCTGACGGATCTGGTCGCGCGAGCCTCGCGACCCCGAGTCGAACATCATATAGACCGGGTTGAAGCCGCCCCGCGACTTCGCCAGGCCGCCGACCATCGCCTCGGCCACGTCGTTGTTGGCGTGAGTCCACGAGTCGATGACCCGATTGTACCGTTCGCCGTTCGAGATCACGCCCCGCTCGTACGCCTTGGTGAACCGCTCCGAGTCGGCGCGCGCCTCGCCGATGATCTCCGCCTTCTGCGGCGGGATCTCCAGGTCCTCGATGCCGATCGATGTGCCGCCGATCGTCGCGTACTTGAAACCGAAATCCTTCAACTGATCGAGGAAATCGGTCGTTCGCTTGAGGCCCACGCGGCGAAAGCAGCTGAACACCAGGCGCGACAGCGAGCTCTTGCCCTGCGCCTCGTTAACGAAACGCAGTTCCGCCGGGATGATGTCGTTGAACAGCAACCGCCCCACCGTCGTCGGCAACCACTCGCCGTCGTGGTGGAAGTGGATCGGCGCATGATAGTCCAACGCGCCATCCGACCTCAGGAAGCAGCCGTTGGCCAGCGCAAGCTCCACCTCGCTCACCGAGGAGTAGCGCGGCGCGCCCTCGATCCGCTCCTCGAAGTCGGCGGGCAGCTTCGTCAGGTAGTGGATCCCCAACACCATGTCCTGGCTGGGCGTGGCGATCGGCTTACCGTCAGATGGCTTGAGAATGTTGTTCGAGGACAGCATCAAGACGCGGCATTCCAGCTGCGCCTCGAAGGACAGCGGCACGTGCACCGCCATCTGGTCCCCGTCGAAGTCGGCGTTGAAGGCCGCACAGACCAGCGGGTGAATGCGGATCGCCTTGCCCTCCACCAGGACCGGCTCGAACGCCTGTATCCCCAGTCGGTGCAGCGTCGGCGCACGGTTCAGCAACACCGGGTGGTCTCTGATGATGTCCTCGAGCACCTCGTAGACCCGCGGATCGTCGCCTTTCTCCACGATCTTCTTGGCTCGCTTGACGGTCTCGGCTTCGCCGCGCCGCTCCAACTCGTGAATGATGAAGGGACGGAACAGCTCCACCGCCATCACCTTCGGCAACCCACACTGGTGCAGTCGCAGCTCGGGCCCGACCACGATCACCGAGCGGCCCGAATAGTCGACCCGCTTGCCCAGCAGGTTCTGACGGAAGCGGCCCTGCTTGCCCTTCAGCATGTCGGAGAGCGCCTTCAGCGGCCGCTTGCCGCGTCCGCGAATCGCCTTGCCGCGACGCCCGTTGTCAAATAGCGCGTCGACGGCTTCCTGCAGCATCCGCTTCTCGTTGCGCAGGATCACCTCCGGCGCCCGCATCTCCATCAACTTCTTCAACCGGTTGTTGCGGTTGATCACGCGCCGGTAGAGGTCGTTCAGGTCGGAGGTCGCGAAGCGACCGCCGTCCAGCGGCACCAGCGGACGCAGATCCGGTGGCAGCACCGGGATCACGTCCATCACCATCCACTCGGGTCGATTGCGCCGCTCGGCATCGCTGTCGCTGGTGCGGAAGGCATCAACGACCTTCAGACGCTTCAAGTGCTGCTTCTTCCGGTGCTGGCTGGTCTCCGTCGCCACCCGGCGGCGCAAATCCTTCGCCAGCTCGTCGACCTCGACCTGTCGGAGCAACTGGCGCACGCCCTCCGCTCCGATCTCGGCTCGGAAGCTCTGGTCGCTTTCCTCCCGCGCCTTGGCCTTCAGCTCGAAGTACTCCTCTTCCTCGAGCAGCTGCTTGACCTTGACCTTTTGCTTCCCCGCATCGACCACCACGTAGTTGGCATAGTAGATGATCTTTTCCAGGTCGCGCAGGGTCATGCCCAGCAGATAGCCCATCTGCGAAGGCAGCGTCTTGAAGAACCAGATGTGGGCCACCGGCACGGCCAACTCGATGTGGCCCATCCGCTCGCGCCGCACCTTGGAGAGCGTCACCTCGACGCCGCACTTGTCGCAGACGTGCCCCCGGTAGCGAATTCGCTTGAATTTGCCGCAGTGGCACTCCCAATCCTTCACCGGCCCAAAAATCCGTTCGCAGAACAGACCGTCGCGCTCCGGTTTGAAGGAGCGATAGTTGATCGTCTCAGGCTTCGTCACCTCGCCGTAGCTCAACGAACGGATCTGCTCCGGAGAAGCGATCTTCAGCTGGATGTAATCGAACTCCTGAGGACGAGTCTCTCGGTGCCTTGGGAAATCGATCATGTCTATCCTCTAGTACTGGAGTGCGTTGCTCCTTCAGATCCCCTCGTCGCGCTGCCCGAGCTCTACGCTGAGCCCCAGCGCCTGCAGCTCTTTCACCAGAACGTTGAAGCTCTCCGGGATCCCCGGATCGGGCAGGTTCTCGCCCTTGACGATCGCCTCGTAGGCCCGCGAACGGCCCGAGACGTCGTCCGACTTCACCGTCAGCATCTCCTGCAAGGTGTGCGCGGCCCCGTACGCCTCCAGCGCCCACACCTCCATCTCGCCGAACCGCTGGCCGCCTAATTGCGCCTTGCCTGCCAGCGGCTGCTGGGTCACCAGAGAGTACGGCCCGATCGAGCGCGCGTGGATCTTGTCATCCACCAGGTGGGCCAGCTTCATCATGTAGATGCTGCCCACCGAGACTTCCATCGTGAAGTACTCGCCCGTCCGACCATCCCGCAGACGCATCTTGCCCGCCGGCGTCAGCCCCGCTCGGCGGACCAATTCCTCGATCGCCAGATCCAGGTCTTCAGCGGCCGCCTTCCCGCGCTCCAGCCGCGCCGCCGCCTCGAAGCCCGCCTTGGCCAGATTCGCCTCGCCTCGGCGGCCGGCCAGCTCCTTGGCCGCCGCCACCACATAGCTTCGGAACTCGTCCACCACCCGGCGCAGCCTCGCAGAGTCGGCGTCTACTGAGTGCGCCCCCAGCGCGCGTCCCAGCCCCAGCGGCGAGCCCGAGGGTCGCGTGCCGTTGCCGTGACGCTGATGCTCGCGCCTCGTCCCCCGTCGCAGCTCCTGCACCAGATCACGCACGTCATCCGCCGTGAGCTTGGGAGGCCTCAGCGATCTGATGTTGAGGCAGTCGTGCGCCCAGTGGGTGCCCGCCAGCTTCAGCAACGCCCCGATCTCGTCCTCGGTCGCGCCGTGGAACACCGGAGTCTTGGCCTCGAAGCCGAGAATCTGACCGCACCAGCCCAGATGGGTCTCGAGGATCTGGCCGACATTCATCCGGCTGGGGACGCCCAGAGGGTTCAGAACCAGGTCCACGGGCAGACCGTCGGGCAGAAGCGGCATGTCCTCCTCAGGCACGATGCGCGCGATCACGCCCTTGTTGCCGTGCCGCCCGGCCACCTTGTCGCCGACCGACACCTTCCGTCGCTCGGCGATGTAGACCTTGACCAGCTGTACCACGCCCGGCGACAGCTCGTCCGGCTGCAGCACTTTGTCGATCGACTCTTCCGTCTTCTCGCGCACACGCTCGATGCGCTGCCTGGACTCGTCGATGACCCGGCGCAGCTTATCGTTGACATCCGCCTTCTTCACCTTCAGCGCCGTGAGGTCGAGCTTCGAAAAATCCAGCTCGTCCACCAGATCACCCGCGAGCTTCTTGCCTTCCTTGAAATACGGTTCGATCGTGCCGCGCTTGAGGAAAAGCTGCACCGTCTGTCCGCTCAGCAGCTCTCGCAGCTCCTCGTCGCGCACATCGGTGATGCGGCCGATCTCATCCCGCTCCTGCTCGCGCAACAGCCCGATCTTTTCGCCGTGCTCCTTCTCGAGCAGCGCGTCGTCGATCCGCCGGGAGAAGATCTTCACGTCGATCACGGTGCCCGCCATTCCCGGCGGAACCCTCAGCGAGCTATCCTTCACGTCCTTGGCTTTCTCGCCGAAGATCGCCGTGAGCAGCTTCTCTTCGGGCGACAGCTCCGTTTCGCCTTTCGGCGTGATCTTGCCGACCAGGATGTCGTTCGGCTTGACCGCGGCGCCGACGCGAATGATCCCGCGCTCGTCCAGGTCCTTGAGCGCCTCTTCCGAGACGTTGGGGATCTCCCGCGTGATCTCCTCCATGCCGCGTTTCGTGTCACGAACGTGCAGCTCCAGCTCCTGGATATGGATCGACGTGAAGACGTCGTCCTTGACCAGGCGCTCGCTGATTACGATCGCGTCCTCGAAGTTGTGGCCGTACCACGGCATGAACGCGACTGTCACGCTGCGGCCCAGGGCGAGCTCGCCCCGATCCGTGGAGGCACCGTCGGCGATGATGTCGCCCGCCTCCACCTCCTGGCCCACCGTCACCAGCGGACGCTGGTTGATGGCCGTGTCCTGGTTGGTCCGCCAGAACTTCTTGAGTCGGTAGCGATCGAACTGGCTCAGCTTCGCCAGCGGCTCGGCGCCGCCCGGCTTCACCAGCCCGGTATCAATCATGATCTCGTCGGCGCGCACCTGCGTGACCACGCCGCCACGCCGGGCCACGACCACGGCGCCCGAATCCCGGGCGACCTTCGCCTCCAGACCCGTACCGACGGTGGGTCGGTGGGGGAAGAGCAGCGGCACCGCCTGGCGCTGCATGTTCGAACCCATCAGCGCGCGGTTGGCGTCGTCATGCTCCAGGAAGGGGATCAGCGCCGGCGATACGGCGACCAGCTGATCCGGCGAGACGTCCATGTAGTCGATCTGCTCGGGTGGGAGCAGCGGGTAGTCATCCGCCTGTCGGCACAGCACCAGCGGGTTGACGAACGTCCCGTCCGGGTTGGTCTGGGCGTTCGCCTGCGCCACCGCGAACTCTTCCTCCTCGTTAGCCGTCAGCCAGACCATCTCCCCCGTGACCCGGCCGCCCTCGACCTTTCGGTAGGGTGTCTCGATGAAGCCGAGATCGTTGATCCGAGCGTAGGTCGACATGCTGGTGCTCAGGCCGATGTTCGGACCCTCCGGCGTCTCGATCGGGCACATCCGGCCGTAGTGCGAGTAGTGGACGTCGCGAACCTCGAAGCCGGCTCGCTCCCGCGTGAGACCGCCCGGCCCCAGCGCCGAAAGACGCCGCTTGTGGGTCAGCTCCGCCAAGGGATTGGTCTGGTCCATGAACTGGCTGAGCTGGGAGGAGCCGAAGAACGATTGGATCACGGCGCTCACCGTCCGCGCATTCACCAGATCGTCAATGTTGATCTGTTCCGGATCGCTGGCGATGGACATGCGCTCGCGTACCAGGCGCGCCATCCGCGACAGCCCCACCGAGAACTGGTTGGCGATCAGCTCGCCGACCGACCGCACCCGCCGGTTGCCCAGGTGGTCGATATCGTCGACGTAGCCACGCCCCTCGTGAAGCTCGATCAGTTGGCGGACGATCGCGATAAAGTCGGCCACCGTGAGAATCGTTACCGACCTGGCCGGCGCTTCCATCCCCAGCAGCCGGTAGGTGTCGCGCAGCCGCTGATTGATCTTGTAGCGGCCGACCCGGCCCAGATCGTAGCGCTTCGGGTTGAAGAAGAGTCGCTCGATCGCCGTGCGCGCCGTATCGAGATTCGGTGCCTCGCCCGGCCGCAGCAGGGAGTAGATGGCATACAACGCATCGGCTTCCCCGTGGGTCGGGTCCTTGGCGAGCGTGTTCTTGATCAGCGGCGACTCGCCACGGGCGCCGCCGGCGAAGACCTGAACGTAGCGCACGCCCTTCTTGGCCAACCGGGCGAACAGCTCCGCGTCGAACGGCTGGTCTTTTTCGGCGAGCACCTCGCCGGTGTGCGGGTTGACCACGTCGGTTGCCAACCGCGGATCCTGGCTCCAATCGCGACGGTTGGAGAGGTCCTCGTAGCGTCCTCGCAACGGGACTCGCGACGGGCTGGAGTAGACGCGGATTCTCTCGACCCGGCCCCGTTCCAGCTGGTTTGCCAACTCAGGGGTGAACTCGTCCGCGCGTCGCGCGATGAACGCGTCGGCGTCGCGGTAGATGGGCACCTCCTCGACCCCCGCCCCGATCAAATGATTGATCATGTCGGCCGTGATCGGATCACCGGCGCCGGCCAGCAAACGGCCGGTCTCGGGTTGGCGCTGGTCCTCGGCCAGCCAGCCTTCCTCCTCGCCGGGCGTGAACCCAGTGAGCACGACCTTCTCCGGCTCTTCCTCCCAGCCGGGGTTGGGCACGGCCGAGGCGAACAGAGTGCCGGTCACCTCGCGGAGGAACGATTTGTCCTCGACCAGCTTCGCGACCTCGACGTCGCGGACGTTGTAGAAGAGGTCGAGGATGTCCGGGTCGCTGCCGTGTCCGAACGCCCGCAGAAGCGCCGTGGCCGGGAACTTCTTCTTCTTGTCGATGTGGACGTGGATGACCTCGTGGATGTCGATGGAGAACTCGACCCACGAACCGCGGAAGGGGATGATCCGCGCCGAGTACAGACGCGTGCCATTGGGGTGAATCGTCTCTTCGAAGACGACACCCGGCGAACGGTGCAGCTGGCTGACGATGACTCGCTCCGCACCGTTGATCACGAATGTGCCCTGCTCGGTCAGCAGCGGCAGCTCTCCCAGGTAGACTTCTTTCTCGAGGATGTCCCTGGGGCACTTTTCGCCGCCGACATCTTCGTTGATGACCAGGCGCAGCGTCGCCTTGAGCGGCGCCCCGTAGCTCATGTCGCGCTCCATGCACTCCTCGACGGAGTACTTCGGATCGCCCAGCGCGTAGCCGACGAATTCGAGCTGGAAATTCTGCTTGCTGTCGGCGCTGGGGAATATCTCGTTGAAGACGCGCTCGAGCCCATAGTCGCGAACCGAATCCTCTTCGACGCCCGTCTCCAGCAAGGCGTCGAACGCCTTGCGCTGCACATCCAGGAGATTCGGCATCGCCATCGCCGTGTCGAGATGCGCGAACGAAACGACCGGCAGACCGGCGCCGTTGCTCAGGGTCTCGTACTCTCCACGAGCCGCTTGCCGGTTGTCAGGGGTCAGGGTCTTGGCCAACGTCTATTTCCTCCGGGCGTTAGGTCACTTCCCGTCTCGACCGCCATCGTCTAGCTTCGGCGTGCGCCCAGGGTGAGAAAGGGGCGCTCGGCGGTTCGTCCTTCCAGAAAAAAGCACACAACACCCCGACGTCCCGTTGGGTCGCGGGGTTTTTCGTTTTCAGCACCAGTTTTTCTCTCGCCACGCGAGCGGCATAGGCAGAGGAGCCGTCACCTCGTCTTCAGGACCACACACTCACGGCCGATCCTGCCGGCCTGAAACACCGAGCTCCGCCTGCCTACTTGAGCTCGACCGTAGCGCCCTGCTCTTCCAGCTTCGCCTTGATCTGCTCCGCCTCCTGTTTCGTCGCACCTTCCTTGATGGTGCTCGGCGCACCATCCACCACTTCCTTGGCCTCTTTCAGACCCAGGCTGGTCACCTCACGCAACGCCTTGATCACCTGGATCTTCTTGTCACCGATGCCCGCCAGCACGACATCGAATTCGTCCTTCTCCTCCGCCGCCGCTTCCGCCGCCCCGGCGCCTGGCATCGCCGCCACCGCCACCGGCGCGGCCGCGCTTACACCGAACTTCTCCTCCATCGCCTTCTTCAACTCCGCCGCCTCGAGTACGGTCAGCGAGCCGATGGCGTCAAGAATCTCCTCTACCTTGCTCATCTGTCCTCATCTCTTCCTGTGAACCAGCTACTGTTACTTCGCTGTCTCGTGAAAGATCCAGCCGCCCACTCAGGCCTCTCCGGCTTCACGCTTGCGGGCGACCTCCTCCACCATATGTGCGATGTCACGCAGCAGCCCGTTGAGCACACCCACGATTCCCGTCAACGGCGCCGTTAAAGAGCCCATGATACCCGCCAGCAGGACCTCACGCGGCGGCAGCTCGGCCAAGCGAATGATCTCCTCGGCCGAGACCAGCTGCTTAGCGACGACGCCAACTTTGAGGCTCGGCCGGTCTTCGTTCTCCTTGGCGAACTCGCGCAGCGTCTTCGCCGGCACGACCGGGTCTTCGTGTCCGAGAACCACGCCCGTCGGTCCCCGAAGGTGCTCCGAGATGTCCGGGAGGTCCAGCTGCTCGAGGGCGCGCAACGCCAGGCGGTTCTTCACCACGATGAACCGGCTACCGTCCGCCCGGACTCGCCGACGAAGCTCGGTCATGTCCTTGACGTTGAGACCGGTGAAATCGGTCAGATAGATCACGTCGGACTCCCCGAGCCGATCGACGAGTTCGGTCGTGACATCGATCTTTTCTTTCCGCGTTCGCTGAGCCATGACCGATGATTTTCTTTCGCTGTAATAGGCCGTCCGCGCTGGGCGGTGCGCCCTGTCGCTAGGCGGACCGCCGGAACACCGACGGCTCGATCCTCACCCCGGGTCCCATCGTGCTGGAGACGCTGACGCCGCGCACGTAGCCGCCCTTCGCCGCCGGGGGACGCGCGCGCAGCACCGCGTCCATGAAGCCCTGGAAGTTCTCTTCCAGCTTTTCTACCGGGAACGACGCTTTGCCGATGGGCGCGTGGACGTTACCGGTACGATCGACCCTGAACTCGATGCGCCCGGCTTTGAGCTCACGGACCGCCCGCCCGATGTCGACGCTCACTGTCCCCGCCTTCGGTGTCGGCATCAGGCCACGAGGGCCCAGGATGCGGCCGAGCTTCCCGACATCTCTCATCGTGTCGGGCGTTGCCACCACGGCGTCGAAGTCGAGCCAGCCCTCCTGGATCTTCTGCACGTACTCGGTGCCAACGAAGTCGGCGCCCGCTTCCTCGGCCTCCCGCGCCTTGTCGCCCTGGGCGATCGCCAGCACCCGCACCGTCTTCCCCGTGCCGTGCGGGAGGTTGACGGTGCCGCGGACGATCTGGTCGGCGTGCCGCGGATCGACGTTCAGCCGCACCACCGCGTCGACGGTCTCGTCGAACTTGGCCGATGCCGCCTTTTTCACGATCTCCAGGGCCTCGCGCAACTGGTACTGCTGGCTTTGCTCGCGCAGCTCGGTCCCCGCGCGATACCGCTTTCCTCTTCCCATAGAGTCAGTCCGCCACCACGATGCCCATCGAGCGGGCCGTGCCTTCGATCATGCGCATCGCCGCCTCCACCGAGGCCGCGTTCAGGTCCTCCTGCTTGAGCTCGGCGATCTTCTTGACCTGGTCCCGCGTCACCGTGCCCACCTTCGTGCGGTTCGGTTCGCCCGATGCCTTCTCGAGCCCCGCCTCTTTCTTGAGCAATACCGCGGCCGGCGGCGTCTTTGTGATGAAGCTGAAGCTGCGGTCGGCGTAGACCGAGATCTCCACCGGGATCAGCAGCCCACCCTGGCCCTGGGTCCGGCCGTTGAACTGTTTGCAGAAGTCCATGATGTTCACCCCGTGCTGGCCGAGCGCTGGCCCGACCGGAGGTGCCGGGGTCGCCTGACCCGCAGGGACCTGCAGTTTGATGAACGCGGCGATCTTCTTTCTGGGCTTGGCCATCTCTCGAATCGGCCTCTAATCCTCAACACTCAATGTCCAACACTCAATCTCCAACGCCCAATTTCCAAGTGCGGAACCATGGCATCACTTGGTCATTGATTATTGGATATTCAAGCATTCGCTAGTCGCGCCGTTGACCTTAGAATCCCTTCAACTGGGTGTAGTCGAGCTCGATCGTTGTCGATCGACCGAACAGCGACACCTGCACCTTGACCTTGCCTTTTTCCTGGTCGATGTGCTCGACCGTCCCGGTAAAATCGCTGAACGGGCCCTCCGCGACCTCCACCGACTGTCCCACGTAGAACGGGATCCGCGCCTCCTCCTCGGTACCCTCCACCACCGCGGCGGTATCGATTCCCAGGATCTTGTTGATCTCCTCCTCGCGCAGCGCCTGCGGCACGGTTCCGCCGCCGACGAACTTGATCACGCCCTGGATGTTGTTGATCTCGTGGGACGTCCTCTCGTTGAGGACCATCTTCACCAGGACGTATCCCGGGTACAGCCGTTTGCTCTTCGATACCTTCTTGCCGCCCTTGACCTCGACCACCTCGTGGGTGGGTACCAGGACCTCCTGGATCTGCTTCTCCTCGATCGATTCGCCTTCTTCGTCCTCGATCTTGATCTGGATCAGGGTCCTGACCTTGTTCTCGTGGCCCGCGTACGTCTGAATCGCGTACCACCTAGCCTGCTGGTCCGTGGTCTGTTCACCCATCGGACCTCATCCTCCGAGCACACTGATGATGAGCTCCACGGCCTGTCTGAACACCAGGTCCATCAGACCGATGATGCCGGCCACCACGAGCACGAAGACGATAATCACCGCGGTGGCGTTGCGGAGCTGCTCCCAATCGGGCCAGGTCACCTTCTTCATCTCCGGCGGGACCTGGTACATGAACTCGCGCAGCCGGCCTACGCTCTCGAATAGCGCCATCTATTTCGTCTCTTTGTGAGTCGTGTGCTTCCCACAACGCCGGCAGTACTTGCGATACTCGACGCGCTCCGAATGCGTCTGCCGGTTTTTGGTCGTGTTGTAGTTGCGCGACTCACATTCGGTGCAAGCCAGCGTGATCTTTACTCGCGTCGCGGCCATCGAAACTCAGTTCCCGTATTCTCAGCGGCCAGGCGGCCCGCTCTTCCGGAGTGCTGACGCTATTCCAGGATCTTGGTGACGCCGCCGGCG
>CAYGCC010000188.1:0-2258 GCA_964348165.1 uncultured Gemmatimonadota bacterium
GTCGATCGCGTCCTGCTCGCCCTCCGTGAGAGTCTCCCACCACTCACCACACTCGTCGGTGTATTCGACTTCTCACGACACGCTGAATATATCCTCGAGTGCATAATGCGGTCAACAGCATAGGGGGGAGGCTCGATCTAGCGCCGCGCCGCCTGAGAGACCGCGCCACAGTAGCAACCGACGATCAACGGATTCGCGTCTGCCATCGTCTCGCCGACTGGATCGCATCGCGGCGATGGACGGCCGCGTAACTGTGCGGGATCTCTTGAAACACCTCTCGGTCACCCGTCAGCCAATCCCCTCCCCTGGATCCGCCGTACGCTACCTTCCCCAACATGATGCTTGACGAAGTCGCGGGAGAATCTATCGGGAAGAGGTTTGGTATACCCGCATCGATCCAATACTTCGGCGAGCGATATGACTCTGCAGTCGGGGTCCAGCATGGCAACCGCCTGGATGGCCGGACCATCGGCTGACACGAACCTCACATCCTCATCGGGGTTGCGCAGCAGGTAGGCGAGAGCCTCCAGCTCCCCATCGTCGAGCCGTTCACGAAAGTCCGGAGTGAAGCGCTTGCGGACCGCCTCGATGTCGTTGGCGGACATGCCGACTTCGCGGACTCGGCCTTTCTCGACTTCGGCGGGAAGATCGATCTCGACGCGCTGGCCCTCGAGTGTTACGTAGAAGATTGCTTCGACTCGAACCACCACGGACGGCACCATGACTGCATACGCCGAAACCAACGCGTCCCACACATCGAACCGCAGCGCCGCGAATACCGCCCCCGCATCAAGCAGGAGCTGCCGTGGCTTGCCAGTCATCCTGCTGCGTCATGACGACAGCCCCGGCTTCGCTGACGGAAATCTCCAGGATCTTCGCCAAACGTCCGAGAGAAAGCTCACCGCGATGATAGGCGTTGAGTGCCAGTCTCCAGAAGCGCTGCGGGAGCGGCCCCTTAGGTTTCGACCCCCAGTAGTCGGGCATGGTCCGACGATCCTCCCTGCGGAATTCAGGATCGTTCAGGATTGCTTCAGCTTTGTCTTGAGTCAGCTTACCCATCAAACGGAATCGCCAGACGAGCGCCTCGGTCGAGACTTCGAACTCGCGCGCCATCTCGACGAGATCGGCGTAGTCGATATCACCTCCCGGGAACCGCTCTTGATGCTGAGCTTCCACTTCTTCCGCCGGCAGTAGCAGGTGAGAGGCGAACGCGTTGGCGAGCTTCTCCACGGGCTCGAGCCATTGCGGCTCGTCATGCCCCGGGCTCCACAGGCGCTGAGTGGAGTCCCACGTCGCCAGGTGGAAGAGCTCGTGGGCCAGGTTGTAGTTCCGCCGCCAGGGCGCCTGCCCGGCGTTCATCAACACGGCGTACCCGAAGTCACCTTTGGCGGACGCTGCCGATTCGTCCTCGCCCAGCGGCTCGAAGAACAGCTTGACCCTGAAGGCCTCTTGCAGCACGGATTCGAGTGCCGCAGCCGGCCGACTGCCCAGGTCGAGGACTCTTCCAACGGTAACCGCCATCTTGGCCACGTCGGCGAAGGTTGTGACCTCAGGATCCAACTCCTGCTGTGGCAGCTCTGGCGCCGCCGGCAGTCCGTTCCACTTCTCGAGCAGAGCGTAGCGACGCGCCCGATCCAGGAAGACCTCCTCAATGTCCCTGGAAGCGGCGGCGCTACCACGGCGCCACAACACGCGAACGGCGGTCTCTCTCTCGCTTATTCCCAGCAGTCGATCGACCGTCGTACGGAGGGCGTCGGCGATCTTGACCAGTTCCCATGCCTTGACGTCGCGCTGGCCGCGCTCGATGTCGGATACGATCTGTGCGGCCGAGAATCCGATGGCGGCCGCCAGCTCACCTTGCGTGAGTCCCATCGCCTTGCGCCGTGCCTGAATCTCTCGAGCCAATCCGGTAGTTTCAGCCACAATATCTCCATTTCGTTAACTTTCGGCAGAGAAATATACCGGAAACGGCCAAAAACTCAAGATTTTCTTTAGCGCATAATGGCTATGGCCCGCCTCCATCGGGACCAGCGTGGCAGGAACCTCGCTGTACCGCGTGGCCACTTGCGAAACCGCGCCCACAATAGCAACCCACGATCAACGGATTCTTAAACTCGGTTAGAGAGCGACCAGAGGCTTGCGTCAGACCAGCGCCCGCTTCAGCTCCCCTCGATCCAGCTCCGCGAACAGAAGCGCCCGGGTCCACAACCGGTACTCGTCCGGCGGGCGCAGATAGATGGCCCGGGCCACGCTCAGCG
>CAYGCC010000189.1:0-1549 GCA_964348165.1 uncultured Gemmatimonadota bacterium
AGGTGGAAGCGCAGCGAAAAGATGATGCGGGCGGCGCGGTGCGAGCGCCAGAAGAGCATCCCGATGCGGTCCTCGGGGCTGCGCGGGAAATCGAGGTCCCACAGCAGCATCTCCCAGTAGAGCGCCCACCCCTCGGTCGAGAACGGCGTCGAGAAGACGCGCCGGTGCGAGTTGTAGCGCGCCGTCATGAAGCCCTGGAGATGGTGGCCGGGGATCAGCTCGTGGTGCACGGTGGCGCGCGAGAAGTGCGGGTTGTTGCCCCGCATGCTCATGAGCTTGTCCTCGTGAGCCATCGCGTCCGTCGGATACGATACCTGCACCACCTCGCCGCCGAGGAAGAAGGGTGAGACGAGCTGGCGCTCGGGCGGGATCATGATCATACGCCAGATCTCCTCGGCCAGCGGTGGCACGGTGAGCAGGTCGCGCTCTTTCACAAACGTCACCGCCTCACGGGCCAGGTCGAGTACGAGCTGCGGCTGCTGGCCGGGTGGGACGAACGAACCCTTCACCATCTCGAGCGCGGCCTTCCAGTCGTCGCCGAAGCCCATCTCGCCCGCAGCCTTGCGAAACTCCGCCTCGCACCAGGCGAACTCGCGGTCGGCGATGGCGATCAGCTCTTCGGCCGTGTAGGGGATCATCTCGTGGGCCAGGTCGGCGCGCAGCCCGTCGGCACCGATCGGGTCGCCGATCAGCGGCTCCGGCTGGCCGGTGCGGATGCCGAGGACGTCCTCGCGCAGGAACGTGAGGTACTTGCCGAGCGCCGAGTCGGCCCGCGCATAGGGTGCCGCCGTCCACCAGGTGAATAGCGGGTCGTAGCCGGCGTGGAAGCCGTGCCAGTCCGCGAGGGTCCTTTGCAGGTCGTTCAACAGCAGGGCAGTGCGGCGCGCGACGACGCGCGTGAGCCGAGCGGGTTGGGCGGGAGACGCCGTGCTGTCCGCGCTCCAGACCTCGGCTACCCGTTCGCGCATGCTGTCGACCTGGCTTGCCACTTCGGCCAGTGTCGCCGCGACCTGGGACGGATCGGTCGGTTCCATCCGGCGCCGCGCCTCCTGGAGCCCCATGATCTGCGAAGCGAACGGCAGCCACGGCTCCATCTCCTGGAAGCGGCGCTCCTCGCGGTCGAGCATGGCGCGCTCGTAACGCAGCTCGTGGTCCAGCAGCACGTAGTCGATGCGTCCTTCCTGGGAGAGCGCGTCGAAGTCGATGGCGCGGAGGCGCGCGCGCCAGTCGTCGTAGAAGGCGCGCATCCGATCGCGCCGCGTCGAAGAGTACTCGACGTCGTAGCGCCGCAGCAGCGCCGCGCGGTCGAGCGTGTAGCGACGGACGGTGTCTTGCAGCTCGCGACCGGGCGGGGCAGCCTGCGCCTGCGGTGCGGCGCCTGGTGATGATTGGGCGAGCGAGGGGGCCGCGCCCGCGAGCACGGCGAGGGCCGCGAAGCCGGCGACGACGCTTCCATTGGTCGCCTTTCGATCTGCGGGAGGGCGATGGGAATCGTATTGGGGACCGCGGCGCGCGTGGCGCTGGAGCGAAGGGAAGCGGCGCAACGGAC
>CAYGCC010000190.1:0-22198 GCA_964348165.1 uncultured Gemmatimonadota bacterium
GGCCTGGACCGCGCCGCTTTCGCCGCCGGTGAGCCTGAGCGACGGGGGGTGCCGCGCGACCTGGTGGCCTTCGCCTTCACGCCCGACCGATTGGCGGATCGCGTGCCGCTTCCGTACGTGGGAGATTTCGAGAGCGAGACGGACCGATCGGCCGGCGAACTCCAGCTCGTTATCGTCCCAGTCAAGGATGCTGAACAGGTCGTCGTCGAGTACCTGCCGCCGCCAATTCAATTGCCGGAAGACGAATGCTACTACTTCTGCGGCGATCCGACCGCGTGGGACTTCGATGGAGACGGCGAGCCGAACACGGCGGACGCCGACGACGATGAGGATGGCGTTCCCGACCACGAGGATGCGTACCCCTACTGGAGGAGCGAGAGCGCCTGTGACTGTGGCGACCGGGACTTCGTCGGGTTCACCGAGAAATTCTCGACCCAGGTCACGCGTGTCATCCTGGCGGCGTATGAGCAGTTGCACGAACCGCGCCGGGAAGGCCAAGCCGTGAGCAAAGGTGTCGAAGCCGGAGATCGGCCGGGCATCTTGTTCGTTACGCCCGGCGATCGCTGTGAGACGATTCCGGGTTGTCCCGACGCCAAGGCGCTCGGCGTTCGCTACGTGAGCGAGGATCCTGACGTCTGTGCCCGTGTGCGTTTTCGCTGCGAAGAGGGCGAGGAGGGGTTCTCCAACGAGTGCGGTTGCGGGTGCCAGCCGTCGGAAATCTAGGCCCGGCTCGCGTTGCGTGCCCGGTCTTCCGACCCTGACCCAGGCCCAAGCTCGCCCACCACGTCAAGTGTGAACGCTGACCCTGACACGAAGACCTGGGAAGCGATACCAGGCTGGTTCGACCGCTCAACTAGGAGGCTTAAATGGTGCGCCAGTTATGGCGGGCAGGCCGCAGCCCAATCGCCTTTGTGGGTATGGTGGCGATCGCCGTGATGACTCTCTGGGGCTGTCAAGGGCTTGGCGGCAATGGTTACACCTGGACGGCCGCCGATGTGACAAACCCAGAGAACTTCGGCCAACCCAAGAATTGGACACCGGACGGAGGGCCTCCGGGAGATGCGGAGCTTGCGCGGGTCGAGTGGCTTGACACCAGGACCTCGACGATCGTTCGCTTCACCGACGGCGTGGTGAACCGGCGCCTGGAGGTGCTCGGCGGGAACGTAGTCTTTGACTTGGACGGAAACGAATACACGCTTGCAGAGGGGGCCGACGAGCCTTCCCTGGCCGCCGTGCTCGTCGGGTCAGACCCGCAAGGCAACCACGCCAGCTCGTTGACCATCATCAACGGGACGCTTTTCGGGCGTTACATCTATGTCATGTCGGGCCTGCCAGGGCAGTCTCCTTCCAGCCGCCCCAAGCTGCCGGGGCTGATCGTGAGGCCCGAAGCGATACTGCGATCGCGCCCCGACGATCCGACCGGTCAAGCCACCGCCAAGCTAAACGTCGGCCTCTATGACGACGACTTCTTCTGTGAGGGTCTGACCTGGTGTGATCGCGACGGTCTGGTTTCTGTCCAAGGTGTGGCCGAGTTGGAGCATGTCTATGTTGGCACGCCGAACAGTACGTTCTACGTCCACAATGGAGGAAGGGCGAGGATCGAGCAGAGCCTGAACGGCCGGGGGCTCCTGAAGCTCGCCAACGGCGCCGACGTCCTCGCGCGCAACGTGCGTGTGGACAATGGAGCGATTGCACACTCCAATCTCACAGCCCTCGAAAGGCTGGAGATCGATCAGACATACTCCGTGACCGGTGACAGCCGAATAATGAGCCAGGTCGGAATTGTGGCCGGCCCGACAGCGTCTTTGACCGCCGTGGGCGATCAATCGCTGTGGCAGACTGCCCGGTTGTTTGTCGGTGGGGACGAGACCGACTCCTGGCACAACACGAATATACCCGAACTCCCACAGGGCTTGCTCAGTCTCGAGGACGGCGCGTCGGCGGTCGTGGACGAATCCTTCAAGGTTTACCTGGCGGGAAGCGTAGAGCTCGACAACGGCAACATTCTCGGCAGTGAAGGTCTAGTCGTCGACGTCGAGGGCCGCCTTTGTGGGACCGGCCAGATCCGGGCGAACCTGGCGAACAACGGCGGTACGGTATGCTTCCCGGGAATGCTGCGCATTAGTGGTGGCTATACACAGATGGCGAATGGGACCCTGGAAACACTGATCTCCGGTCGCAGCTTGGGCACCGATTACGGAGAGTTTCAGGTTGAAGGCCCAGCGTCGCTGAGCGGTACGCTGGTCGTTACGATCGCCAGCGACTTCGCTCTCGCACCAGAGGGTGAGACGTTCGCTTTGCTTAGAGCCGGGATGCTCGCGGGTACTTTTGATCAGATCGAGGTGAATGGTGCCCAGACCGCGACGGTGAATTATGGCGCGACCAGTGCGACGGTCACCGTAACACGATAGGAGAGAGGCCCTACCTGATCTAAGAAGAGCGCCGTCGAGACATTGGACATGCTTTCCAGCTTGGGACGAGGGCAGAGTGGTTCTCGAGAGGGCGAATCAATAGCCGGGATTCTGGAAAACTGAGCGCCGGGCCACGCCGGGATAACGTTCTCCGTTTGCCGGGTGGCCGGCGGCTGGCGTATGCCGAGTACGGTGACGTGGGTGGCCTCCCGGTCATGCTGTTTCACGGCAACCCCGGCTCGAGGCTCTCTTGGGGTCTGCTCCCCGGGTGCCCGTTCCACCCCGGTCTGCGTCTCATCGCCCCCGATCGGCCAGGGTTCGGCCGCTCGGACTTCGACGCGAGCCGAACGTTCGCCAGCTGGCCGGACGACGTGGCGGCACTCGCCGATGCGCTCGGTCTGGAGCGCTTCGCGGTGGTCGGCTTGTCGGGCGGCGGCCCCTTCGCGCTCGCCTGCGCCTGGAAGATGCCGGAGCGGCTGTCCGCCGTGGGCGTGATCAGCAGCGTGGGCCCGTTCGATGCGCCAGGCGCGACGGTTGGAATGGGCCGGACGAACCGCGCTCTGTTTCGTCTGGCGCGCCGTGCGCCTTGGCTGGTTCGACGCAGCACACAGGCGTTCGCCGTGCTGATGCGGCGCGCCCCTGAACGGTGCATGAACCGGCTCGCCTACAAATTTCCTGAGGTTGATCAGAGAATCTTGAGCCGGCCGGAGGTCCGCGCGCTGGTGCGAGAAGACTTCCCCGAGGCGTTTCGTCAAGGTGGGCGTGGTCCGGCCCATGAGCTGATCCTCTACGCGCGGCCCTGGCCCTTTCGGCCGGAGGAAATCGAGCGCGAAGTGCAGCTGTGGCATGGTGAAGTCGACCGGAGTGTGGGAGCGGTGGGGCGGTATCTGGCCGAGACCTTGCCCAACTGCCGGGCCCAGCTGATTCCCGACGCCGGTCATTTCTGGGTGATCGATCACATGAGGGACGTGCTGCTCACGCTGATGTCTTGAGGCCGAGATTCCTCCGGATGACGGGCAGCCGTTGCAGGGCCTCCGGAGTGGTCCGGAGGTGCCTGTCGGCGAGTACGTGGTGGCGAGGTCCACCTCCCGAGTAGCGTTGGAGCGTGTCGCCAAGATGGAGCGAACGTGCCTGGCGACGAACACGAACGGGAGGCAGAGCGATGGCCGCCCACCAGGCGCATCTTTAAGTCAGCTCTGAGCTTGCGCTCAAGCCATCCGCGGGGTGGCGGCCGCCGAGCGGCCGGAAAGCTCCTCGAGCCACAACGAGAGAATCTGCATCGAAGCGCGGTAGCCCGCCCGAGCCAGCTCGGCGCCACGGGAAAAGTCGAGCGCCTGAACCTCGATATTGTTAGGCGGCTCGATGACCAGAACTTCGGGGCGCAGTCGGTAGCGGGGCTGCTCGAGTCGCCACGTGATGTCGGTGGCGATGGCGAAGGCTCGGCCCAGCCGCCGCGTGATGCCACGCGCCAGGCCGGGGCGCTCGCAACCGACGGGGCAGAGGATGCCCACCACCCGCTCGGCGCCGCGGTCCAACGCCGTGCTTACGGGCACGTTGTCGGCCAGGGCGCCGTCGATCAGCAGCCGCCCCTGAGGGCCCTGGACCGGCGGGAAGATCCCGGGGATCGCGCAGCTGGCCAGAACGGCGTCCACCAGGTTCCCCTGTTCCCAGAGAAACGGGCGGCCGGTCTCCAGCTCGGTCGTCACGGCCACGAACGGAATCTGGAGATCCTCGAACCTGCGGACCGGGAGGCGCTTCTCCAGATAGCGGCGAAGGTTGCGGAACGTGTAGATGCTCTCCGGCAGAGTCCCGCGACGCAGCATCTCCCAGTTGAACGAGAAGATGTCGCGGCGCCGGACGCGCGCCCATTCGTGCGCCATCAGCCGAGGGGGCATCCCGGCGGCGATGAAGGCGCCGTTCAAGGCTCCGATCGAGGCGGCGACGACCAGGTCGATCTTGATGCCCAGCTCGCACAACGCCCGATAGAACCCTGCCTGCAGAGCACCTTTGCTCCCACCACCTCCCAAGACGAGCGCGACCTTTTCTTCTTTCATACGTCCCAGTTTGATGCGTATCTGGGCCGGCGGCCGCCAAATCCTTCGGCGAGTTCTCTGTGTGGCGGGTCGTCGATCGCTCGCCGGATTAGCGAGCGCTGAGGGCGGGTAGGTACTGGCTAGAGCGGCCGACTCCGGCGCGCACCGAGGTAACCGCGGGGTCGGACCCCCGTCTGACTTCTAGACGATCGGCGGCCGATTACGGTCACGCCGCTGGCTCGCCGCGTCATTGCTTGACGCGGGGGTTGGGGCGGTTGTAGGGTGGAACTGAACAGTCGCAGGATGAAAGCCGTTCCGCGGGAGCTATGAACGAAAGCTTCGCTCTGGACGACTGGCGGCTTCGGGCCGCGATGGACGTATTGGAGCGCGAGCAGCAGGCGTTCTTACCATCGCGAAAGGAGCTTTTCCGCTTCCGCCTGTTCAACTGGGCCATCGCCCTCTTCGTCGTCCTCTTTTATCTCTTAATTGTCAACTATCTGTTTGGCCTTGATCTCAGGTTGGCCGAGCGACCGGAATTTGTGTTGACCTTCTCAGGCGGGTCTGCTACTGGTGAGCCAGGACTTTCTCGCCTCGAAGTTCGTGACCGAGACCGAGCTGCCCAGGCTGCTCGACGACGCGGAGAAGCAGGGAAAAAAGATCTTCTGGATTCACCTGACTCCCAGCACCGTGTTCGATACCCACAAAGAAATCACCCGCTTCCAGTCGCTGCTTGAGGATCCCACCACATCGCTCCAGGAGCTGGAGGACGCGGAACGGCGCAAGGCGCTGGTGCAGATGACGAAGCGGCTGGCCGAGGCGATCACCTCGAGCTAACGGGTTCGGGTCCAACCCCAAGCGGTTTGAAAGCCCCACACAACAGGACGCTCGATCCGCCAGGTCCGGCTAAGCTCGACAAGTGGCCCGTCGCCTGACGCTCGCCGTTCACGCTGGCGATACTCGAAGTTGACACTGGCCATCGCCGCCGGTATGGTGGGAGGCGCTCTCGCATTCGAGTTGAGGCAGCACATCTCTTTCCATCTGGCCGGAGGGACTTTATGGCTGATCTGAAAGAGATCTGCGACGTGGTGATGAAGTATGCCAAGGGCACCAACCGCTTCATCACACCGGGCGGCCGCAGGGACCCGATTCAGCCGGCCCCGGCCAGCATGGGCGACGATGCGTTCGCGGACTTCTACTTCGAGCTGCTAGACGCACTCGCCGAGGGAGGCATCACCGCCAGGGTGCCGTTCGAGGGGCTAAAGAACTGCCGCATCTGGCGGGACATCTGCATGCTGGTCCTGCACCACCAATGAGCACGATCCGCACGTTTGGGCGCGGGATTCCAGTCGTTGTGCTCTGCGTTCTCGAGATTGGTCTGGCTCCGGTGAGTGCTCAACCTCAGAGTGCCGGTCTTGTGCCTTCCCAGTTCCACTTCTCGGTAGACATCGCCGGACAGACCGGACGCTACGTCACGCGCGGAACCTGCGCGTCTCAGCCAGTCACCCACGACGCGCCGATCTGGTCGGTCGTCGTCAGCCTGCGGGTGCAGCCGCCGGAGGGCACGGTACGGATCGATCCCAACTTGAATATCTATCATCGCGGCTCGGTTCAAGCGGTGAGGGCGGACACCCTGTATGTGCCCTACTTCGAGGGCGCCAGCGCGACCGTCCCGCTGGCCCACGCCGGTCGCAGGTTCACAGGCAATCTGCGGCTGGTCCTGGGCACGGCGCGATTCGAGGTGCAGGGACTGACCCTGTCCGAAGTCGGTGAGGTTGTCGAGCTTCTGGCTGGCAACCCGAATCTGATTCAGGGTGCGTTCACGGCTGGGAACACGAAACTGAGGGTCTTCAAGGTGTGGGATCCGACCGGGCAGGCGGATGCCGATGATGTTCTCGAGGCGTTGTACTCCAACTTCGATCCCGCAAGTGATCCGCTTGCGTTGATCAAGGGCTTGGAAGCGGCCACGATCCAGCCTCAGACGGTCGAATTCGTGCTCGAGGATGACACTATGACCGTGACGCTGCAAAGCGTCATCGAGAAAGCAGTCGGCCCCCGCGTTCAGGCTTTCGAGATCGATAAGACGTCGCTTGACGCGGCGCGCGGCAACGTGAGGACGCTGGCGGAACGCGGCAAAGGCAGCCAACCGGGCGATTCGAACCCGCCGATCTGGATTGTCGACGAACCGTGCTTCCAGCTGAGCCTGGCGCCAGTGATCTCCGGCGACGAAGTCTCGACGGCGGCGGCCTTCCGCGGCCGCTACGATTTCTTGACCCGCAACGGCAAGGGCTTCCTCAAGATTCGCGCGGAAGGTGATGGCAGCCAGGGCGGCGACTACTTCCAGCGTGTGGAGGCGCGAAGCGAGCTGGGACTCAACCAGCAGGCCAGCGCCTGGCTTCTGGCCTTCAGCGGCGTGGGCAGCTACAGCTTCACTCGGGAAGGCGGCGAAACGCTGGATGAATGGAAGCTGGGCGGCAAGCTGCAGGTCCACACCCCCAACCTGACTGGGAAGTTGAGCGCGCTGCCCGGTGCGAGCACCAGCCCCATCCTGGCGGTCGAGTTCGGAGCGGCCGGCGGCAATGGGCCCTCGACCGGAGAAACGAACGCCTACGCCATGGCCACCCTCATGTTCACGAGCCGACCATCGACGCGTCTGTACCTGGACGCGAACGCCGCGGCCGGCTGGTCAAACGAGCGGCGCTTCGGTGGCGAAAGCACGTTCGAGTACATCAAGGTGACCGCTCGCTTCAACATCAGCAGCGACTGGGACTACCTGGTGCGCTACGAGTGCGGGGAGAAGAACCCGGACTACCAATCCTTCTGCGGGTGGCAAACCGGCGCCGATCTGACTACGGGCCGGTGAGCCGAGCACCGTCTCGAGTCACCTCCCACCGGCAGGACTGCCCCTCGCTCGTCGTCAGCCGATTAGCAGGAACGCCGTGATCAGAGGCAAGGCGATGTCCAGCCAGCGGCCGATCGGCCACTCCTGCTTGTGGCGCAGTAGACCGTCCAGTTCACGAATCACGTAATAGCCGGTGGCCGCCGTTCCGAAGACGACCGCGATGGACGAGTCGAAGCCAGCGGTCGCGGCGCCAGCGTCCAGAAAGGCGCCGAGGCCCACTGATGCCGCAACGACTACGGCATGAAAGCCCGCGGTCACCACGGCGTTCAACCAGAGCCAGACGCCGCCGCGCTCGACCCAGCTGGCCACCAGCCGCTCCGTCTCGAAGATCCAGCGCAGAATCTCGCTCAGCATAAGCCACCCCCGCTGTCGTTATGATCTTATGGGACACCGGCGCACGCTGCGGTCGCGCCGTTCACCCGCTCGCGCGGGCGTGCCACGCCGCCAGCAGCTCCGCCTCGCGCTGCCTCGACAGCCCCACCTTCAGATTCGACCGCCGCTCCTGGGGCAGCGAGTTCCACCACTCGAGCGTCTCCATCGCGGTGACCGCCAGCGGCCGGAAGGTTAGCCCTTTCTCGATGGCGCGGGCGCGGCTGATGCTGCCGTAACCCTCGTAGCCCGGACGCGCCGGCAACCAGGCGGGCAGGTCCGACCAGGGCCGCACCTCGTGCTCATCCAAAAAGGCTAGGTCCACCCAGGTGAACGACACGGCGGCGCTGGTGACCGCGCGGATGCCGTAAAGCATCTCGGCGATCGAGGTGTGCGAGCGCGGGCCGACCGCGTTGTAGACGCCGGTGTCGCCCTGCTCCAGCACGCGGATGCACCATTCGGTCAGGTCGCGCACATCGATGAAGCGGACCAGCACCTCGGGGTCGCCAGGCGCCAGCACTTCGCCGCCGCGGTCGATGCGCACCAGCCAGTAAGTCCAGCGGTCGGTGGGGTCGCCGGGCCCGACGATCAAACCCGGCCGCACGATCGTCGCCCGGCTGGGGAAGGCGCGCTCGGCCTCACGCTCGCACAGCGCCTTGAGCGGGCCGTAGGTGCGGCCATTCACCTCCTCGGTCGTCGGGTCGTCGATCGTGTCGAGGGGTCCGCTCTCGTCCATCCCCGGCTGGGAGAAGTCCTTGAAGACCGAGAGCGTCGAGATGAACAGGTACTGGCGCGCCGCGTCTTTCAGCAGCCCGGCCGAGAGCCGGACCCAGCGCGGCACGAACGCCGCGTTGTCGATCACCGCATCCCATTCGCGCCCTTCCAGCGCGGTCAGATCGTCGTTCCGATCGCCCTTCAGCCACTGGACCCGCTCGAAGATCTCCGGAAACAGGCTCGGCTTCCGGCGGCCGCGGTTGAAGATCGTGACCTGGTGGCCACGATCCAGCGCGTA
The DNA here is from genome assembly GCA_964348165.1 of uncultured Gemmatimonadota bacterium. Taxonomy (GTDB): domain Bacteria; phylum Gemmatimonadota; class Gemmatimonadetes; order Palauibacterales; family KS3-K002; genus CAYGAJ01. The sequence goes on from CAYGCC010000190.1 coordinate 8,725, forward strand.
GCGTACCTGGTGCGGGCCGATGAAGCCGGTGCCGCCGAGGATGAGCAGGCGCAACGGTCGATCGGCGGACTGGACGGTCGCGCCGGCGGCGGATTGCGCTGACAGGTCGAGGCCGAGCGCGCCGCAGGCGGCGGCCGCCCTGCGCAAGAAATCTCTTCGGGTGACGGTCATGGTGTTTCTGTTCGCGTTCGGGTCTGAGGAAGGGTGCCAGGTTGTCAAAGGCGAACGCTTCTGGGACGAGGGGCGGAATCGTTCCCAAACCTACGGCGGAACGAGCCGTCTAGCCAGGCGCCGTATCGTCCGAAGGGGTTCTGGCGCATCGAGCAACGGGAGCCGACCTTGAGCTTACAGTCGCGTCGCCGTATTGATTCACTCTTTCGTGTATACAACTCTAGGGGAAGCGGATGATCGACGTTCAACGTGCAGAAGCAACCGACGGTTTCGCCTTCGACGTGACGGTCCGGGAGGGCGACAGTTCGACTCGCCATCGCGTCACTATGAGCGAGTCGAGTTACCACGAGCTGGCCGGCGCAAAGGCCAGCCCCGAACGGGTGATCGAGGCGGCCTTCGAGTTCCTGCTCGAGCGCGAGCCCAAGGAATCCATCCTCTCCCGCTTCGATGTGACGGTGATCTCCCGGTATTTCCCGAGCTTCGGGAGAGAGATCGCTGGGTATCTCTAACCGAGGCCGGTTGCGCCGCTTCGGTCGCCGCGACCGAGCCGACTGGCGTGACGCCACCACCCGATGCGCATCTACCTGGCCGAGCTGAGTCTGCGTCGCACGATCCGCGAGCGAAACCTCGCCGTGGAGGATCTGCCGGCGTTCGCCCGCGAACACGGCTACGACGGACTCGAGCTCACCGACCGGACGCTGCTTCGTTGTGACGCGGCGGTACGCCAAGCCTTCGCCGACAACCGCCGCCGCGCGGACGTCGGCTTCGTCTTCGACATCGGCTGCGACCTCACCCACTCGGACCCTGCCGCGGCCGGCCGCGAGGTCGATCACGTGCTGCGCATGATCGACCTGGCCCGGGAGCTGGATGCCGAGGCGGCGCGGATCTGGCTCGGCGGCCAGGTTCTGAGCCTGCAGCGGTTGAAGAAGCGGCCGGCGCCGGACGAACGCCGTCGCAGCCTCGAGCCACAGGCGCCGACGGGGCGTTTCCAGCGCGCCCTGTCGAGCCGTTGGCTGGCCAACGCCGGCCACGCCGTGCGTACTCGCCTGCCTTCTCCCGCGTTCGGGGTCCCGGCGAAGATCGACCGGGCCGTCTCGGCGCTGCAGCGCATCGTGCCGCGGGCCGAGGCGGTCGGTCTCCGCCTGGCCATCCAGAACCACTGGGGCCTCAGCAGCCGGCCCGAGAACATCCTGGCCGTGCTGGCGCAGGTGCCGTCGGACTGCCTCGGAACTTGCCCCGATTTTGGGAACTTCCCCCGTGATGTCGACCGCTACGACGCGCTCCGCCTGCTCGCACCCCCGGCCGTTCTGGTTCATGCCAAGAGCGTCCGCTTTGACAGCGCGGGCAAAGAGCGGGAGATCGATTACTCCCGCTGCCTGGGCATCTTGCGCCAGAGCGGCTTCGATGGCCCGTTTGCCATCAAGTACATCGGGGCCGGCGACGAGCTCGTGGGGTGCGCCCGGACCCGGGAACTGCTGCGCGTGAGCTGGGCGACGGCTTAGGATCGGCGCGCTTGCTCAGCGGCCAGTGCGCGGCGCCGCAATTTTCGGCAAGAGGTAATTGTCAATCTGGTGTGTCAGCGAACGATAGCGAATCGAACCTTTTCTCGTCCCCGACGCCCGCTGGCGTGCGGGGAATTGGGCGGCTGATCGTGCTGGGCCGCGTGCGGACGGTGATGCTGAGCGCCGTCGACATCTTCGCCTTCTGCGGGGCTCCGGTATCGGGGCAGCTGGGCAAGCCGCTCTCGGGTCGCGATGTTGCGGGGCCATCGTTAAGGCGCTACAGGTGAGCGCCGGGGACGCACCTTGCCTATGCCCCGGAGGCCGGCGGCGCTCGTGGCCGTCGTCGGCGGTCTGAGCTTCGCGCCAGCTCCGCGCTGGCGTGTCTGCCACCTGCGGCGTAACCGGCGCTGGGGAGGCGTTCTGCTGGGGCGGCAACAGTCAGGGCCAGCTGGATGACGGGTCAACTGCCGATCGGCTGGCGCCCACGACCGTGAGCGGGGGGCTGAGCCTCAGCCCGTGTAGGGGGGCCTGAGCCGTAGCTGCGGTGCGGTGGTGGGCGAGGTCGCCTACTGCTGCGGGGGTCGTGGCGCGGCGGGCCAGTTGGGCGCGGGCCCGGTGGCCAACCCAGCGGCCTTCGTCAACACGCCACTGCTGGTCTCCGGCCAGCAGTAGCGGCGTTTCTGGGCCTCGGTTCAAAGTCGGCTCCCAGGGAGGGCGTCGCGTCGGTGCCACACATGCCGGAGCCCTCTCATTCCGACGGTCGCGTGGCGTGGGGCCCGGGTCGGTGTCGGAGGATGGCGGGAACCCCGTAAGTCGCTGCGCTGCGGTCAGTGCCACGACCGCGCCGGTTCACCATCGTCGGGTCGGGCTCGGCGCCGCCGACGGTCAAATCTGGCACTTGCCTTGCCCGTGTTAAGTGACGTTTCCCTGTCCCGCCAGGGTCGTTCACCCCCGACGGACGGATCGCATGGGCAAGCGGTCTATCAGCTTAGCGGCTTCGCTGGCCCTTCTCGCGCTTGGGAGCGCCTGTGGCGACGGTGCCTTGACCGAGCCGCAAGCCATGACGCTCCAGGTCCAGAAGCGCGATGTTCAGCCCCAACGGGTCTCCTTCGCGGTTCAGGTCATCAACTGGGATGGAAGCGTCCCCATCGAGTACCGGGCGACGGCCTGCGCGCCCGCCGGCGAGTTCTTTATCTGCATGGGCCCGTTTCTGGAGTCGTCGGTCTCGGCCGAACGCTTCATCCAGCCGGTGGCCTGGACCGAAGCCCAGTGCGGGGTCCTCGTCGTCTTTGAGGCGAGCCTTGCCACGGGCGCGAAGGATCGGGCCTCGCATATCACCTGCTCCCGACCTCGAAAGCCCCGCCAGGGCCGCTAGATTCTCTACAGCTGGGTGAGGGGCTGCGGAAGGGTTGACGCGAGCCTTAGAGCGCGGCCCGCGCCGCGGCGATCTGCGTCTCGACGGCCGAACGGGCGGTGCCACCCGCAATGCTCCTCGCTTCCATCGACCGCTCGTAGGCGTTGTCGCCTACCGGGCCGGCGACGGTGCGTAGCGCGTCGGCCAGGGCCGGGTGCAAAGCGCCGACCCGACCCGCGTCGACGTCGAGAATCGAGACGCCCGCCGTCTCGGCCTCGCGCACCAGGGCGCCCACCACCGCGTGCGCCTCTTGAAAGGACACCCCAGCACGTGCCAGCGCGTCGGCCACGTCCACCGCCAGCATGGCCGGCTCGAGTGCTTCCCCCAACGCCGCGCCCCGCACCTCCAGCGTCTCGACGGCGCCGGCGAACGGCGGCAGCGTTTGGCGGAGCGTGTCGTGGCAGGAAAAGAGAATCGTCTTGTCTTCCTGCAGGTCCTTGTTGTAACCGGTGGGTGTACCCTTCAGCAGCGCGAGCGCTGCCGTCGCGTCGCCCAAGAGACGGGCGGCTTTTCCGCGCGCCAGCTCGGCGATGTCCGGGTTGCGTTTCTGCGGCATGAAGCTCGAGCCGGTGCTGTAACCTTCGGAAAAACGGACGAAGCCGAACTCGGCGCTCGAAAACAGTATCAGATCTTCGGCCAGCCGCGAGAGGTGCGTACCGGTCAGCGCGCCGGCAAAGGCGAACTCCACCACAAAGTCGCGATCGGAGACGGCGTCCATGCTGTTGGGCGCGATCGCTTCGAAGCCCAGCCGCTCTCTCAGCAGCTCGCGGTCCACCGCGAAGCCCGACCCGGCGACCGCGCCGGCGCCCAGGGGCAGGATCGCGGCGCGTCGCCGCACTTCGCCCCAGCGCTCCCGGTCGCGCTGCAAAGGCCAGAAGTGAGAGAGGAAGAAGTGAGCCAGCCGGATCGGCTGCGCCCGCTGCAGGTGAGTGTAAGATGGAGCGAGCACGTCGACCGTAGACTCGGCCTGGGTCAGCAGCGCCTTCTGCAGCCGCGCGATGTCCTCGGCGATCGCCTCGCTGGCCCGCGTGACCCAGAGGCGCGTCGCCGTGGCCGCCTGGTCGTTGCGCGAACGGCCGGTCCGCAGCTTGCCCGCCAGATCTCCCAGCTCTTCGACGAGCAGCCGCTCGACAAGCGTGTGGATGTCCTCGTCCGGAGCGTCCTGGGCGGCCCCGGCCGCCAGACGCGAGCCCACGCGCTCCAGCCCCAGCACCAGGCTGCTCGCTTCGTCCCGAGGCAGCTGACCGAGCTGCGCCAAACCCTCGACCCAGGCCGCCGCCACCTCCAGCTCCTCACGCCAGAGACGCTGGTCCACCGGCAAACTGCGGTTGAACGCCTCCGCTTCGGGGACCAGTCCGCCCCCCTCGAAGCGGCCGCCCCAAAGGGAGTAACCGCCTTCGTCCCCGTCTTGGCTTGTTGGAGGCCGCCTGCTCACGACGCGTTTGCCGATACCCCTTCAGTCTCCGGCGCCGGTCTCCACCGTCTCCGCAAGCTCGATCCGTTTGGCGGGGTCGTAGCCGACCCGACCCGTGAGGCCGCGCATCGCCGCTACCCGCGTAGGCAACCCGAACAGCCGTACGAAACCGGAGCCGTCGGCGTGCGCGTACTCGTCACTCGCCCCGAAGCTCGCCAGCTCGGTGTTGTAGAGGCTGTTGGGACTTTTGCGCCCGGCGATGCTCGCCGAGCCCTTATACAGCTTGAGACGGATCGTGCCGCTGGCCGACGCCAGCAGCGAGTCCACCATGGCGTCCAGAGCCTCGCGCTCGGCCGACCACCAGCGACCCTCGTACACCAGGTCTGCGTATCGGGCGGCCACCCCGTCCTTGAGGGTCAGACTGCGACGGTCCAGCACCAGGCTCTCCAGCTCGCGCAGCGCCGTGAACAGCAGCGTGCCTCCCGGCGTCTCGTAGACACCGCGCGACTTCATCCCGACCAACCGGTCCTCGACGATGTCGGCGCGTCCGATCCCGTGGGCGCCGGCAAGCTCGTTCAGCCGACTTAGCAGCTCCACCGGACCCAGCCGCTCGCCGCCGACCGCGATCGGATAGCCGGCTTCGAACTCGATGCTCACGTACTCCGGTACATCGGGTGCCCGTTCCGGCGCCGTCGTGATCAGGAACAGGTCCTCCGGCGGCTCGTAGTCCGGGTCCTCCAGCGGACCTCCCTCGTGAGACATGTGCCAGAGGTTGGCGTCCCGCGAGTAGATCTTCTCCGGCGTGGCGTCCACGGCCACGCCGCGCTGAGCCGCGTAGAGGATGGCGTCCTCGCGGCTCTCGATCGACCACTCACGCCAGGGTGCGATCACCGGCAGCCGCGGCGCGAACGCCGCGTAGGCGAGCTCGAAGCGCACCTGATCGTTCCCCTTGCCGGTGCAACCGTGGGCCAGGGCGTCGGCGCCGATGCGCAGCGCGTACTCGGCCTGCGCCCTTGCGACCAGCGGGCGGGCCATCGCTGTCCCCAACAGGTATTTCCGCGCGTAGAGCGCGCCGGCTCGCAGCGTCGGCCAGACGTAATCGCTCACGAAGGACGCGCGCAGGTCGACCACCTCGCAGCCGGCAGCCCCCGAGCTTCGCGCCTTCTCCGGTAGCGATTCGGTCTCCCCGTCCTGCCCCACGTCGGCGCACCAACAGAGGACGCGGGCGTCGTAGTTCTCGCGCAGCCAGGGCACGATGATGGAGGTATCGAGGCCGCCCGAGTAGGCGAGCACGACAGTCGGTTTCGGCGGGACTCTCTTCATCGGTCTGTTAGTTGGGTGACCCGGCTAAGGGGCACACGGCGTGAGCCGCGACAGTGTAAGGCTTCGTACGCTTATGTGAATATTAATGACATATTAAGCGCACGATTATACAATTCGACGCCGCGTTGTCAAGGCAGGGCGGGGTGAGCGGCTGGGAGGGCGCGAATCAGCGACCGGCCAGCTGGCTCAGCCGCTGGATCAGCCCGGACCGGTCGCTGGCCCGGCGGATCACCAGCAGGATGGTGTCATCGCCGGCGACGCTGCCCAGTACCTCGGGCCAGGCCTCCAGGTCGATGGCCTCGGCGACGGCCTGGGCACCGCCGGCCAGCGTCTTGACGACGATCAGGTTGCCGACGCCGTCGGCGCTGACCAGCAGATGGGGGAGGAGACGCTCGAGCGCCGGGGCCGGCTCGTCAGCGTCGGAGGCGGTAGCGTAGTAGCTCTCTCCGGCGGAGTGGGGGAGCTTGGCGACGCGAAGCTCGCGCAGGTCGCGGGAGAGCGTGGCCTGGGTGACGTCGAGGCCCCGCTCGCGGAGAAGACGGCGCAGCTCGTCCTGGCTGTGCACGCGCCGCGTACGAATCAGCTCGAGGATCAGGGAGTGGCGTTGTCGCTTGCCCGCGCTTTGCGGCACCGAACCTCCGCGACCTGATTCAGGCCGAACTGGGGATTCCACACTATCATAAGGGTCAGGCTGCCGAGGACCAGACCGCCAGTCAAGGACAGGGCGAGGTTCCCAGCGGAGAGGCATTTCGCCGGGTGTTCAGTCATAATGACCGATTCGTCGGCGCGTGGCCCGGCGCGCCTGAGGAACCTACCACCTGTAAGCCCTTATATCACAGACAGTTAATGATCGCAGGCGCGCCCGGCACGGCAGTTGCCCCTTGAACCGGCGACAGTCGCTGTCCCGCCGGGGTGTTCCCTGTCGCAAAACCGAATGAGAGTCGAATGCGCGAGCGCGTCAAGATGTATGACAAACTACGAGCATTTCGAGGTTTTACGATCATCGAGGTGATCTTGGTGATCCTGCTATTCGGGGTCTTGACCGCGCTGGCTGTGCCGCGCGCCTTCAAAGTCAGCCCGCGACAGGAGGTTCACCAAGCGGCCCGTCAGTTGACGCGGGACCTGGAGCAGGCGCGGCTGCGCGCGATCTCGACGAAGCGGATCGTGCGGGTGAGCTTCGATCAGTCGAACGGCTTTTACGCGGCGTTCATGGATGTGAGCGCGGAACGCAGTGCCAGCGTTTCGGAGACGGCTGATGAAGCGCGGGGCGCCCGCTTCCTGACGCGTGGGCGCCTGGGCGACGTTCCGGGAGCGGAGCTGCCGGATCAGGTGAGATTCGGTTTCGGCAACGCCACGCTGGGCCCGCTCGGCGATCCGGCGGGCGATCCGATCGTGCTCAGCGACGATCGGGTGGAGTTCGACGCTCGCGGCATGGTGCGGCCGGTGAACGGGGTTCGCAGCGCCGGTACGATCGTGCTGACTCACGCGAGCGATCCCGCGGCGGTCTCGGCGGTGACGCTCACGGGGTCGGGAGCGTTCCGGAGCTGGGACTACCGGGATGGCAGATGGAGGTGACGCGCGTGGTTGATAGAGTCAGGTCGGAAGCTGGGTTTGGGCTGATGAGCACGCTGGTCGCCATGGTGTTGCTGGCGATCGCGGTCACGGCGCTGTCGAGCTCGGCGATGATGTCGGTCGCCGTCCGCACGGATTCCTCGGTGCGGGCGACGGCGACGGCGATCGGCGCCTCCTATCTGGAGGAAGTGAAGGCCCGGCCGCCGAAGACGGTGACGTCGGAAGCCGCGGTGAAGGTCAACGGGCTGGGGATGGACGACCCCAACGGCCGCTTTGAGCGCACGCTCGAGGTGACGCCGGAGGAAGGTCTGCCGTACACGAAGCGTCTCGCGGTCAGTGTGGTGTACCCCAGCGGAAAGGGCCGTACGGGTACTCTGCGACTGGAAACGGTCTATTACGAGGGAGAGAACTAGTGAAGGGGCTGGGCGCACGCCGCGGCGAGCCGGACGGCGGCGGCCCTTGCGCCCCGAACGGCTTCACTCTGGTGGAAGCGATCGTGGCCACCGTGCTGAGCGTCGTCGTGCTGAGTGCGGCGGTGGGGTTTCTCATGACCCAGCTGCGGACCTTGGGGGGCGGCGACGTGAGGGAAGACATGTCGCGAAACGCCCGCTACATCGGTGTATCGCTGCGACATGATGTTCAGGCGGCGGGTATCGAGATCGCGAGCACGAGCGAGCTGGGGACGGTTGCGGCCTATCCGGGCACCCACGGGGACACCTTGGCGATACTCCACGTACCCTATTCGCCGTTTGACGCTCCCCCGCACGCCATCGACCCGCCGGCGGGCACGGACAATCCCCTGCCACCGGGCGGCACGTGCGGAGCGAGCTGCGTCGACGTCGTTAAAGATGCAACTGCGCCGTTGGAGCTGTCTGTGGGTGACCTGGCGCGCCTTCAGGTCGCTGGAACGCGCCGGCTGATCATGGTCGAGAACATCAGCGTGACGAACGATACTTCGATCGCGATCACGTTCGCGGCGCACGACACGATACTGCGGCAACCGGCGGGCCTGACGGGCGGGCTGCGGCTCGACCGTTTCGGTACGTACGTGCAGAGGCTGCGACCGATCATCTACTACCTGGATGACCAGCAACGTCTTTGGCGCGCCGTGCAATTGAACATGAACGGCTCGCCGGCCGGCGATGTGCTGGCCTGGGGCGTCGAGGCGTTTGACGTCAAACTGATCTTCGAGGACGGTGACGAGCTTGATCAGGCCGATCCTCATGATACCGACATTACCAACGATTACGACGACATCGTCGCGGTCCGAGTGCGGGCCACCCTGGTGGCGGATCGGGTCGACCCGCGGGTGAATCAAGGGAAGCTGTTGAGGAACAGCTACGAGTGGGTGATTTCGCCTCGCAATCTGCGTTACGAGAAAAACAGGACTTGATCGGCATGATATGCTTCGCGATGAAAAGGTCGTCCCGCGATGCTTCACGAAGGTCGGTGATGGGATCCGATCGGGTGTGGGCACCTTTGAAGAAGGCAGGGAGTGGCCTGGGGCGGTTAGCTGAGCGCGATGGACTGGCTCTCATCGCCACGCTGTTGCTCATGACGTTGGTGGCCGTCCTCACGACCGCAGCGCTCACCGGTGTGATGAGCTCGATGCGTGCCGCGGGTAGCGAATATCAAGACGCTCGGGTCTTCTATGCGGCCGAGGCGGGGGGCGAGGCGACGATCGCTCAGCTGCAGCTGGCGCTGTCGGACGGCTACCTGTCCGACGCCGAGCTGGCCAACTTCCACCCGCCGACCCTTGATGGCATCAGCTTCGACAGCTTCACCGTAAGTAAGGTCGGGGCGGTGAGCGTCGAGAAGATCACCGATGGCGCGTTCGCCGGGCTCAGCGCGCTGACGCAGAACGTTGACATCTATTCTCGCGCCACGACCTCGCAAGGCGACATGTCCGCGGTCGTGTTGCGCACGAAAGCGCAGGCGATCCCCATCTTCCAGTTCGGCGTCTTCTTCGAGCAGGACCTGGAGGCCACGAACGGGCCGCCGATGGAATTCGTTGGACGGGTGCACTCCAACGGCAACATCTACCTGAGTTCGGGCAACGCCTGGTACCGGGACCTGGTCACGACACCCAACAAGATCTTCCACGACCGCAAGGACTTCCACGAGGTCGACAACGGCGTCTTCATCAATGACGCGGGCGGGGCCGAGGTCCCGCTCGACTTCGACAGCCGCTCGCACCCGACCCCGGACGCGTTCAAAGCGGCCAGCTGCGCGAAGTTCGACTGCCGCGTCATGACCGACGCCTTCGAAGTGGATACGCTACGGTTGCCGCTGCCGGACGGCGTGTCGCCGTACGAGCTGATCCGGCCGCGGGAGGTCAGCGACGTCGAGGCGGAGCGCAAGGTGAAGTACGCCTGGAACGCTGACATGTACGTGACCGTGGACCTTCGGGACATCCGCACCAAAGACGCCGTGTGCGGGGGTCAGACGCCGCCCGACAAAGCGTCCGGTGACGTCACGATCCTGGCGCTAGACCCGGTATACCCTGGCGGGTCCGTCAGATTCGTTGCGACGCACCCGCTTCTGGACTGCGCGGAGTTCGATGCCCGAGCCCTGCTCAAAGTAAAGAGCGACCTGCTTGATTACTCGACGACGATGAGCGGCTGCCAGTTCACGGTCGACATCCCCGCCGCCGATCTCGGCAACCTCACGATCGAGATCAGGCTCGACAAGGACCTCTACGCGCAACTCAAGAAGGATCAAAAAGGTAATGTGAAGTGGAAGTTGAAGGATCTTGTGAACAAAGACGCCACCTGGCCGACGATCACGATCGAGAGGACCGGCGGCTTCGAGGTTCCTTCGCCCGCGGACATATGCACGATCTTTCAGTGGGAGTGGTCCGATTATTACGATGGGCGTGACAACGTGATGAGGGAGGCTCTGAACCTCGATGTCGATGAGCTGACCGCCTGGGTGAACGGCAGCGACTCGCGCCGGACCGAGATCCTCTACATCGAGTTCAAGCTCCCGGCCGACATCGGCGGCTACACCAAGAAACTCCGCAATATGATACTGGACGCCACCGCCGACCCGGCGACCCGCGTCATCGGCGGGGTAGAGCTGCCGAACCGGATGAGCATCGCCAGCGAGTGGCCATTCTATATTGTCGGCGACTACAACGTCATCAACAAGAAGCCGGCCGCGGTGGCCGGTGATGGACTCACCGTGCTGTCCACCCTCTGGCAGGACGAAGACAATTTCCCCTCTGTCGGTGGCGTACCGCTGCTTGAGTGCACAGAAGAGATCCTGGTCAACAAGCCGTGCATTGAGTACGTGGATTGGGCCGCCAACTTCTGGGTCAAGAAGAACGCGGCCGAGACGACGGTGAACGCGGCCATCCTCGCGGGCCACTGGCCCACCCCCTGCGATCACGAGGACGCCGCCTGCCCGGCGGACGGAACCACGAGCTTTTACCAGGACTGGTACGGCGGCGGCCTGGAGAACTTCCCGCGCTTCCTGGAGCATTGGTACGACACATATGGCAACCGAATGACGCTTCATTATCGTGGCTCGCTCGTGAGCCCCTTTACAAGTCAGAAGACCACGGGCACCTGGAACGGGATCTATTACACGCCACCGGCGCGCAACTGGTACTTCGACACCGACTTTCAGAACCCTGCGCTGTTGCCGCCGGGCACGCCGAGCGTCGGCTACGTGCTGCGCACCGCGATGCGGGAGGCGACCTAGGCTCCAGCTAACGCCGATTGTCTCGGAAAAGGCCGCCGCACCCGGCGGCCTTTTCCGTTGGTACCTCAGGCGTGGAGCGCTGCCCCCTTCAGATAACCGCTCTCCGGGAAGGTCAATACTTCCGGGTGGTCCAGCGGTTGGCCCAGGGCCGCCTCGAGACGCAGACGCCGGCCGCTGTCGCGGGCCGCGTCGGCCAGCATGTCGAAGAACAGCGCCCGATCGATGTGATAACTACAGGAAAAGGTGAACAGCTGGCCTGCCGGCGCTAGAAGTCGCATCGCCCGCAGGTTGATCTCCTTGTAGCCGGCCAGCGCCCGCTCCACCCGCTCCCGGCTCTTGGCGAAGGCGGGTGGGTCTAGGATGATGATGTCGAAGCGATCGCCGGCGCGTTCCAGTTCGCGCAATCGGTCGAAGGCGTTGGCCTCGACCCACTCGATGTTCTCGAGACCGTTGAGCGCGGCGTTGCGGTGCCCGCGCTCCAGCGCCTCCGCCGACTGATCGATGGCCACCACCGAGTCGGCGCGGCGGGCGAGGTGAAGAGCGAAGCCTCCCTGGTAACAAAAGACGTCGAGCGCTCGACCCCGCGCCTGCGAGCCGGCGCGAGCCCGGTTCTCACGCTGATCCAGGTAGGCGCCGGTCTTCTGGCCGCCGTGGAGCGTCGCCAGGTAGCGGACGCCGTGCTCCTCGACCTCGACTTCACCGGGAACGCTGCCCGCAGCGACCTCCACGGTCAGTGGGAGATCCTCGTGCCGGCGGATCGGCACGTCGTTGCGCAATACGATGCCCGCGGGCTCGAGGACCTCTGCGAGGGCTGCGATCAGCTCGGCGCGGCAGGCCTCGAGCCCGGCGGACAACAGCTGCACGGACAGGTAAAGGCCGTAGCGGTCCACGACCAGCGAAGGGAGTCCGTCCGCTTCGCCGTGCACGACCCGGTAGGCGGTGGCGGGGATGCCTTCGCGCCGGGCTCGCGCCTCGGCGAGGCGCGCCGCCCACCAGCCGCGGTCCACCGCTATGTCTTCACGAGTCAGAAGCCGCAACCGGATCTCGGAGCGTGGCGAATAGAGGGCGCGGCCCAGGTAACGGCCGCGCGGGTCGCGCGCCACGACGACGCCGGCGGCCGTGTCGGCGGGCTCGCGCTCGACGTCGCTCTGATAGATCCAGGGGTGCCCCGCCGCCCAGCGACGGGCGCCACGCTTGCTGACTGTGACTTCGCTCATCGATATCTTGTTTCGGACATCCTGCGAGACGAATCTAGATCGTCATGCCCGGGGTCGCACCTCAACTGGCGAGATTTCGATGTGCGAGCGCGTCACGACTTTGTCGTGAACCCAAGTATCGAAACGAGCGCTTCGACGACCGGGGACGGTCGTGGGCCGAGGCGATCCCGCCAGCGCACGCCGCTATTGTCGCTATCGCTGTTGGGCGCCCCCGGGGCCGGCTGCGCCGACGGGCCGCGAGATCGCGGTCCGCGCCGACGAGCGGGTGAACACGCTCAGCATCATCAAGATCCCCATCATGATTCTCGCCTTTCAGGATGCGGAGCGTGGCCTGCTCGACCTCGACGAGCGTTACACGGTGCGGCCCGAGAATCTGCGGCGCGGCAGCGGGCTGATCCAGATGTTCGCGCCGGGGCTGGCGCCCACCTATCGCGATATCATCACTCAGATGATCATCACCAGCGACAACACGGCCACCGACATCATGATCGCGCGCCTAGGAGATGACGTCTTGGCCTTCGAGGGCGATCCGGAAGAGTGGCTGGGACGAACGACCGCGCGCGAGATGTCGAAGCTGCTGGAGAGCATCGTGAACGGCGAGGTCGCCTCGCGTGAGAGCTGCGACGAGATGCTGGCGATCCTGGGGCGGCAGTTCGACAGCACACGCCTGCCTCGGCACATCCGCTTCCGCGCCCGCGTCGCGCACAAGACGGGCGACTGGCCGCCGATCGCCGGCAACGACGCGGGCATCATCTATAGGGAAAGCGGCCCCATCGTGGTCGCGGTGTTCGCGACGGAGAACCGGGGCGACTTCTAGGAGCTGGAGGACACCGAGGGGCGGATCGCGGAGATGTTGCTGGAGGCCTGGGGCGGGTAGCGAGCGACCGGTGCCGCCGGATCGCCGATTGATGCGGCTGAAAGCTGACTGAAACCGATCTGATACCGGGCTGATGGCCCAGCATTAGAATCGAATCCGAGCAGCCGGAGCCGACAGCGCCGGAAGGACTCACCGGAAGGACTCAATCGGAGTTTCGGACACCGCTGTCGCTAAATCGAGCGACGCCGTCCGACTCGGCCAAGGACTCGGCGGGCCCGTCATCGTTCAACTCTCCGGACGCTTAAGCTTCTTCCCGCCGCGAGTCACGGCGGCCCGCCA
>CAYGCC010000191.1:0-5366 GCA_964348165.1 uncultured Gemmatimonadota bacterium
ACCACCGTCACCACCGGTATGCTGCGGACGCCCATGTCGTACGCCTGCTCGAGCAGGGCCCGGTAATACCGGCGCGGCCGAGTCGACACCAGAACGGTGTGAGCGGCCAGCTGCGCGACACCCGCCGCGTGGCGAAGCGTCGAGACGATGCCGCCACCGACGGCCCCCAGCGCTCGACTGAAAACAGTGCCGGTCTCGTCCGGCGTCTGCGCTATTGTCTCCGGCATCCGGTTCTTCCACCCAGTGGCTCGAGCCGCGCCGGACAACACACGGTCGAACGCCACCGCCCGGGTGCCCGACACGAGCTGCACGGGTCGCCCGGAGGCGGCAAAGCCTCTCAGTATAAGGCGTAAGTGGGGAAGTGCCTAGCCCCGCCGGGCCGGTGCGAAGAGGATTAGCGGGCGAATTCCTCCAGGAAGGCGTCGGGGGTGAGCCGCGAGCCGGTGGCCTGCTGGAGCAGGGCTTGCCAGTGAACGCTGGCGCCGGGCGTAAACATTCGTTCCCGCAGAAAGTCCCCCAACTCGCCGCGGCCCGCCCAGCCCGAAGCCGCCCCACCCCCCAGAACCTCCCGGCGCAGCGCCGCCCCCAGCTGCGATGCGATCAGCTCGCCCAGCAGGTAATTGTGATAGTAGACCGGGGCCACCGCCAGGTGGATCTTGGCCGCCCAGTCGGGGGCGTCACGGCCCCGGGGCCGCGTCACTTGCTGCAGCTCCTCGACCAGCTCCCACCAGAAAGCGTTGAGATCCGAGCGCTCGGGGTCCGCGTATAGCTCGCGCTCGAAGAACGTCATGACCAGCACCCAGCGGGCGGTGAGCAGTAGCTCGAAGCGTAAGGTGGCGGCGGCACGTTCTCTGAGAGCGCTGCGGTCGTCGGGCCTGGCCCCGGCGGCGGATTCCAGCCAGTCGATGTCATAGGCCAGCCGGTCCATGAACATGGCGATCGCCTCGGTGGTGGCGATGTGAGCCGGCTGTCGCAGGATCCAGGGTAGCGAGCGGGGCATGTACTTCTCGTAGGCGGCGTGCCCGAGCTCGTGGAGCAGCACGCCCATCCAGTGATCGTTGTCCTTGAGGTTGCAGAGGACGCGGACGTCGTCCTCGCGGTCGATGTTGGTGCAGTAGGCGTGCTGGTCTTTGCCGGGGCGCTCGAACAGATCGCTGCGGTCGAGCACGTCGCGAAGCGGCAGGCCAATACCGCCGTAGAAATCGTCGGCGATCTGCACTAGGTCGCGCCCCTTGAAGTGGACATCGAGGCCCAGCTCCTGGCTCAGGGGCGGTTCCTGAAAGAACGGGTCCTCGTAATGCCAGGGACGAAGCGCCTGGGGCTCGATACCGTAACGGACGGCCAGGCGGCGGTCGATCTCCGCTTTGGCGACGGTGAACGGCTGGTCGGTGCGCCGCTTGAGCTCCTCAAACGTCCGCAGCAGCTCGGCCTCATCGATCTCGTCCAGCTCGAGGCGCATGGCGTAGTAATCGCGAAAGCCCAGGGAGCGCGCCGCCTCGTTGCGTCGCCTGACCAAATCGCGCAGCCGCTCGGATACCCGAGGGGCGATCTGCTTTGACGCCTCCCAGGCCGCCTTCCGGCGCCGCTCGTCACGCTCGGTTCGCATGACCTCGAGCAGCTCGTTGTTGGTAACCTCGCGCCCGTCGAGCTGGGCCCGGAAGTTCACGAACTCGGACTCGATGGCTTTGCTGCGGCGCACCAGGTCGTCGATCACTTCGGGCGTCAACAGGTTGGGTCGGTGGGCGAGGGCGAGCAGCTGGAGCTGGCGACGAAGGATGGGATCGCGAAGCTCCGGTGAGTCCCGGAGCTCCACGATCTTCTCGTAGCGCGAGCGAGAGCTGAGATAGGTGC
Source organism: uncultured Gemmatimonadota bacterium (assembly GCA_964348165.1). Lineage (GTDB taxonomy): Bacteria > Gemmatimonadota > Gemmatimonadetes > Palauibacterales > KS3-K002 > CAYGAJ01. The sequence goes on from CAYGCC010000191.1 coordinate 1,852, forward strand.
GAAGCCGGGTCTCGCTCTCCGCCGCCTTGCGCTGCGCCTCGGGGGTGCCGGTGGTGGTGGCCTCCCAGTCGGCCAGGTGAACGGCGATGCTCAGCGGCTTGAGATCCGCCTCGACCTCCGCCAGGAAGCTCCCCGCCCGAACGTCGTCCATGATTGGCCGGCTAACCAGTGTACTCCGCCGCGATCTCGTCGTAGAGCCGCGTCATCACCTCGATCCCCTTATGATATAGATCGAGGGAGATCCACTCGTTGGGCGAATGCAGGTTGCAGCCCGGCAGCGCGAAGCCCAGCAAAAGCACCGGCGTCTTCAAGGTTCGCTCGATCATCGGGATGATCGGTATCGAACCGCCTTCGCGGATGAACAGCGGCGCGCGCCCGAACGTCGACTTCACCGCCGACGCGGCCGCCACGAACAGCGGGCCTTCCGGGTCGGCCCCCCACGGCAGGCCGTCCGAGTGGAACTCGATCTCCATGTCCACGCCTTTGGGCTTGAGCGACTTGACGTGGCGCTCGAAGGCCCGACGGATCTTCTTGGGATCCTGATCCGGCACCAGACGCATGGAGATCTTCGCCATCGCTTTCGCCGGGATGATCGTCTTCGCCCCCTCGCCCGTATAGCCGGTGAGAAAGCCGTTCACATCCAGGGTCGGCCGCATCCACACCCGCTCGAGGAAGTGATAGCCCTCCTCGCCGCCGCCCGCCGCCGGCACGCCCGTCTCGCGCTTCAGGTCGGCCTCCTTGAAGGGGATCTTCTTCAGCGCCTTGCGCTCGACCGGCTTGGGCCGCTTCACCTGCTCGTAAAAGCCGGGGATCTTGACGCGGCCCCGCTTGTCCTTGAGCTGGGCGATCATCTCGGCGAGGGCGTTGGCCGGGTTCACCACGGCGCCGCCGTACGACCCGGAGTGCAGATCCTGCCTCGGTCCCTTGAGACGCACCTCCATATAGACGAGCCCGCGCAGGCCGACACAGATGCTGGGCAGCTCCGGCGACAGCATGGGCGTATCGGAGACGACGGCGGCGTCGCAGGCCAGCCGCTCTGTATTGTTCTTGACGAAATCCTCGAGGTTGACGCTCCCCACTTCCTCCTCACCCTCGAACAAAAACTTCATGTTCACCGGCAGCTTGCCCTTCACCGCCGTGTAGGCCTCCACCGCCTTCATGTGCACGTGGATCTGGCCTTTGTCGTCGGCCGTGCCCCGGGCGTACATGCGACCGTCGCGAACGGTTGGCTCGAACGGTGGGGTCTCCCATTCGTCCAACGGCTCGACGGGCTGGACATCGTAATGGCCGTAGACGAGCACGGTGGGCGCCTTCTTTCCCGCCTGCATCAGCTCGCCGTAGACGATCGGGTGACCCTTCGTGCGGATCACCTCGGCTTTCATGCCGGCCTCGCTCAGCTTGCCGCACACCCAATCGGCGCAGCGGACCATGTCGCCCTTGTGCTCCGAGCGTGCGCTGACGCTGGGGATGCGCAAAAACTCCTCGAGCTCATCCTGGAAATGCTGCCTCTTGCTCTTGAGCGCCGTCTCTAAAGACATGGGTAACGCCTTCCTGGTTTCGGGGGGTATCGACGAGGGACAAGCGTTATTTCGTATCGGTTTCGAGGGCTAAGATAAGCGCGGGGCTGCGGTCGGGCTATATACGTTGGGGCGTCTTTCGTGGACGCAGCCCAGAGCCAGCACCTATTGTTGTGACGGGCGGACTGGAGCGAGAATGCACAGCGTTTTGAGATGCCGCGGAGTTCTGCTGGCGGGGTCCTTGTTCGTGACGGGCTGCACCAACGTGGTGGTGCCACCCTCCGCTCCCGTCCGGCCGTCTCCGGTGGTGCTTATCGATCACGGTCGTCACGCCAGCCTGGTGCTTCCCGGGCCGGACAGCGGCGCCGTTCGCTACTCGTACGGCGACTGGAACTACTATGCCCTTGTGAAGACCGGGTTCATCGAGACCTCCGGCGCCGCGCTCTGGGGCACGCAGGCGGGTCTGGGTCGACGTGAGCTGTCCGAGCCGCCCACCGCGGCGGGAGTTCGTCTCGCGGTACGGGTGGGGATCGAGGCGGTGTACGAGCTGTCCGTCGAATCGGCCGAAGTCCGCCGCCTGCGCCGGCGGCTGGACGGGATCTTTCGCGCCAACCTCGAGACGCGCGTCTACAACGCGGCCTACGACCTCGAGTTCGTTCACCACCCGCGTCCCTACACGGCCATCTACAACTCGAACCGCGTGGTCGCCCTCTGGCTGAGGGTTCTAGGTTGTCGGGTGCGCGGCCCCCTGCTCTTCTCGAAATGGCGGGTCGAACCGCCCTAGGAAGACGGAGATTCCGGCCGCCGGTCGCGCGACCGCTCTGGTTCGTCAGCGCCAGCGGCTGGACCGCCGGTGCGGCTGATGCTGCCGCTGGAGGTGGTTGAATGACTGGCGCTGGAGCTAACGCTTTGTCTGCGCCTCGGATCGACTCGACGCTAGCGAGGTGGTGCTCGACGGGCTGCCCGCCCGGCGCGTGGTAGGCTCAGCTCCGCGCAGGCGACAGGCCTGGGCTGAGCTCGAGCTCTCCCATCATCTCCCCCAGATCGCCGTTGGCCACCAGAAGCCTGTCCCGCTGGTCTTGATCGAGCTGCAGCGATAGCGACTCGATCGTGTCCAACTCAATCCGGAAGGTCTTCGAGCCGTCGTCGTTATCGCGGATGGCGAGCTCCCGCTCGAGTACCGCCGGCTGGTCGCCGGGCGGCCGAAGCTCGGCGGCGAACTGCTGGGTGTCAATCAACACTCTAACGTCCGCACTCATTCCTGTAGCCCTGAGGCGCGCCTTCGTGTAGTCACCCGCCGGCAACTGGGCGCCTGCTACCAGGACCGACTCGAATGTCTCGTTAGCAAGTAAGAGAGCTGCCGCGATGGGAGCTTCTGTCACGGGCAGCCACTCCTGGCCGTTCCAGAGTTCAATGCTGAGCTCGCTCACCGCCAGCCTGCCCAGCATAATCGTGTAGTGGTTCACCCCACCGGGGCCTAGCGTGCCCGTACGGTTGCTGGCGTCCGCCAGCACCACGTTGACGGTGACACTGCTGCTGGGGTCGCCAGACTCGGGGATCTCTCCGTCCTCTGGCTCGGTGAGGCCATTGGATGCCTTGAGGCAGGCGGCCGCGATCAGGCAAGGCAGCAGTGCTAAACAGAGCGCAAGGCGCGTGGATCCGGCGTATAAGGCTTGGCGGTTCATGTTGCATCCCCGTGGCCAACACGGCCAGCGGCGAGCTGGAATACTCACCGCTGGCCACGCTGGCTGTTGCCTTGTATGGCTGATGTATACGCTAATTACTGGTGCCTCCTCCGGCAATGATCTTGCTCCCCCACACGTCATCCTCGAAGTCGTAGATACCACCGCCGAGGAAGACGTTCGGGAGGTCCTTGTCGCGACGATCGGCGAAGATCGAAAAGACCGTCGTCTGGTTGGCGGTCAAGTCGTTGTAATCGCCGGTGAAGATCCAGTCCTGCAGCGAAGACGCTTCCGTGACCCTGAAGTTGTCGAACCA
>CAYGCC010000192.1:0-2408 GCA_964348165.1 uncultured Gemmatimonadota bacterium
TCGGGGTCAAGGCGGCCCGTGCCACCGGTGCGCCCAACGAGATCGACATGATTACGGGGGCGACGATCTCGTCCCGCACGATCATCTCGATCATCAACCACCGGCTGGAGCGCCTGGCCCCGATGCTGGAGACGTACCGGGAGGAGGGGAGCTGATGCCCAGAGCGACGACGGCTGCTCGAGATCTGCAGCGCGGCATCTGGGACGAGAACCCGGTATTGGTGCAGATGCTGGGGCTGTGCCCGGCGTTGGCCGTCACCAACACGGTGGAAAACAGCCTGGCCATGGGACTGGCCACCTTCTTCGTGCTTTTCTTCTCGAGCCTGCTGGTCTCGACCTTCAAGAAGCTGATACCGCACGAAGTTCGGATCTCTACCTATATCCTCATCATCGCCACCTTCGTCACCATCGCCGACATGGCGCTGGAGGCGGTCGTGCCCGACATCCATAAGGCGCTGGGCGCCTTCATCGCCCTGATCGTCGTCAACTGCATGATTCTGGGTCGGCAGGAAGCGTTCGCATCGAAGCGGCCGGTGGGCCGCGCGCTGCTCGACGCGACGGGCACGGGGATCGGCTTCATCATCGCCCTGTTCTTGATGGGCGCGTTCCGCGAAGTGCTCGGTTACGGAACGTTCCTCGGTTTCAGCCTGTTCGGCGACTCCTACGAGCCCTGGACCGTGATGATTCTGCCGCCGGGTGGCTTCTTGACCATCGGTCTCATTCTGCTGGTGCTGAATTGGTTCGAGCGGCGGCGTATCATCCGGGCCGAGATCCGGGAGTGGCCGGAAGGCGTGGCGGTTCGGAGGGAGGCGGCGTGATGGGCGAGTTGTTCTGGATCTTCATCTCCGCCATGGTGGTGAACAACTTCACCCTCGCCTACTTCCTGGGCCTCTGTCCCTTCATGGGCGTCTCGGGCCGGGTCTACACGGCGCTGCGCATGGGTGCGGCGGATATCTTCGTGTTGACGATCGCATCGACCTGCGCCTGGTTTCTCAACACTTACATCTTACCGGCGGCGCCCTACCTGCGTCTCATCTCGTTTATCGTGGTCATCGCATCGCTGGTTCAGATCACCGAGATGGTGATCAAGAAGTTCAGCCCAGCCCTCTTCCGAGCGCTAGGGATCTATCTGCCGCTGATCACGACGAACTGCGCGATCCTCGGGCTGGCGATCTTCCAGACGAACCGCGGCTACAACTTTCTCGAGGGCCTGTTCTTCGCCCTGGGCGCCGGTGCCGGGCTCACCCTGGCGCTGGTGCTCATGGCTTCGATCCGCGAAAACCTGTCCTTCGCCCAGGTCCCCGAGGTCGCCAAGGGCAACGCGCTGGTTTTCATCGTCGCCGGGATTCTGTCGCTGGCGTTCATGGGCTTCGCGGGGCTGCTGAGCACATGATGGAAATAGTCCTTTCTTTGATCGCATTCGCCGCGCTCTTCGCCGGCTTTGGGCTGCTGAACCGGGGCAGGGAGGGTCAAGGCGGTGGATGCGGCTGCGGCGGTTCCTGTCACCACACGAGTGGGCGGGGATCGCAAGTGCGGCCGCTGCACAGAAACGACGGAGTTGACCGATGATCGAAGCTATGCGCCCGGGATCGGTGGGCCCCAGTCGGCGAGAGTTCGTCGCTCTGGGCATCGGCGCGTTTGTGGTGGCCACGTTACCGGTTGGTCTCCGAAGGCGCCGCCGTCAATTGGTGCGCCGCACCGTTCCCGTGATGGGAACGTTGGCCGACATCGCCGTGCAGCATGGTGATCAGCGCTACGCCCAGGCGGCGATCGACGCCGCGTTCGATCAGCTGCGCCTGGTTGACCGAACCATGACGCGGTTCACCGATGTCTCGGATGTGGGCCGCGCCAATCGGCGGGCTGCAGCCGAGGCCGTGTTCGTTTCGCCGGAGACCGCCCACGTCCTCAGGGAGGCGCTGCGTTGGGCCGAGGCGTCTGACGGCGCCTTCGACCCCTGCCTGGGCCGGGCGATCGTGCTGTGGGACGTTGGGCGCCGCCGCGAGCCGCCGACGCCCGAGCAGGTCGAGTTGCTGGCCAGGCGCCGGTTGTATCGGGCGCTGGAGGTCGATCTCTGGCGCGGCGCGCCGGTCGTCCGTTTCCACGACGCGGACGTTGCGATCGATCTGGGTGGGATCGCGAAGGGCTATGGCGTCGATCGCGCCGTCGAGGCGTTGCGCGCCTACGGGATCCGCAACGGTCTGGTGAACGTGGGGGGTGACCTCTACGCGCTCGGGGTGTCCGAGGACGGCGACCCCTGGAAGGTGGGGGTCCAATCGCCCAACGATCCGCGGCGTCTGGCCGAGACTCTCGAGATCGAGGATGCCGCCGTCGCCACATCGGGGGACTACGTGCAGTACTTCCAGCATGACGGCCGGCGCTACCACCACATGCTCGACCCGGAGACGGGCG
>CAYGCC010000193.1:0-8337 GCA_964348165.1 uncultured Gemmatimonadota bacterium
CGCGGCATCTTGCGGAGGCGAGCCAGCAGGTCGAAGCCATCGATTCCGGGCATGTTCACGTCGAGGATGGCGAGGTCGATGGAAATCTCCTGGGCTTTCATCAGTGCGTCGTGACCATCGCTGCAGTGAACGATCGTGAAGCCCGGCTCGCGTGACAACCGGTAGACGAGAAGCTTCGCGGCGACTTCGTCATCCTCGGCAACGAGTATCGTGATATCAGGCGGTCCTGCTTGATCCGGGTCGACCAGTACACCGCCGCCTAGCGCGCCGCTCGCCAGATAGCGGAGTCGACCGGCCTGATCGATAGCCTCATCCAGCTCCGAATCAGGCTCGACGTCCACGAGCCCGGCCACGAAGTCGAGCCCTGACTCGAGAGCTTGGAGCTTCTTGCGCGCCGCATCCAATCCTCGCGCCGCATCAACCGTCGCGACGCCCGGGAAGACAACGGCCACTTCGTCGGCCGCCCAGCGAGCCACGACCGCCTGCTTGTCGATCGACTCGGCAATCACCCGCGCCGCTTGCGCCAGGGCGTCGCCGCGCAGCGGCTCGGGCGCGCCAGCTTCGTCAGCGGTTGTCTGGGCAACCGCGACCAGCGCCAGAGAGCGCACGCCACCGCTGTTGCTCTCGAATGCATTGATCAGGGCGCTCCGGCTCGCGATCGCTGAAGTCGCGGGTTCGTGCTGATCAGCGCCTTGGGGCGCCGAAGCGCGCTCGGCGATCAGCCGCAGCAGGCTTTCCGGCTCAACGGGCTTCGGCAAGAACGCCTCGGCGCCGAGCGCCAGGCACTCCGCCTGGACGTGTGGATCCGATCGAGCTGAGGCGACGTAGACGGGGATCGCCGCGCTCCGCGGGCTCTCCTTCAAGCGGAGCAGCAGGTTGCGCCCGTCGGCGTCGGGCAGGACCAGATCCAGCACCACGGCGGAGACCGAGCGGGCCGCGAGGACGTTCTCGGCCAGTTCGGCCGTGCCCGCCACCTCCACCTCCCAACCCTTTTGGGCCAGTGCGTGTCCGAGCAACTTCGCCGGCAGGGGATCGTCCTCGACGATCAGCACGGTCCCGCGGGGCGCCGTCGCCACCTCGACCGCTTCTCGCAGGCAGGCAGTGAGTTCCTGTAGAGCCGAGGGAAACGCGGCCTCCGGCGCGACGCGAAGTCGGCGGGCCGCGGCGGCGAGCCGCCCGCGGCCGGACCTCTCGCCCAGGCGGGCCAGAGCCTTTGCGACACGGCGGGCCGACGCAGCAGCTTCTTCGGGCCGCCGGTCCAGCAGTGCCGTGGCGGCGTCCAGGGCATGGAGATGACGGCGCAGTTCCTCCGCGTTCGCCCCGGTCTTTCCGATCATCAACAACCCACCTGCAATCCGATACGCTCAGGACCATCCGCGCCGAGGGCGGCCGAGCACACTGAAGGACGATGAGCGGGCAGGGATCGACCCTAACGATACAACCTGGCTCGGCCAGCGGCCAGTTAGCCTTGAGGGACCGGACATTTTACTCGCGGCAGCGGCTTCTAGCCGTCCGGCAACTCCCTCGGTCCGCGCCCGGGATCGAGGGCTCGATCGGCGCTCACCATCTCGATGTGCTCGGTTAGCCGATCCATCAACTCGCGCAGCACGCGCTGCCGTCGGCGCGAGAGCGATCCGAAGATGGTCCGGGCCGCTACGTACGAGCCACCGATCACGGCCACAGGGAACACGATCGCGAAGGCGGCCGAGCCCAAAGCGCCGAGCCCGACCCCGAGACCAACACCCAGCCCCACACCGCCTCCGCCCCCGCCGAGGAAGCCGCCAAAGAGGGCCCCGGCGAGTCCGTTCAGGCGCTCCTGAATCCGAATTCGCGTGCGACCGTGCGTCGAGCTGACGGTGATCTGCAGCGAGCGCGCGCCGTCCGGGGTGCTGGAGTGCCAGGTGAGGGTATGGCCCAGAAGGCTGGCCTGCCCGAGGGCGTCGGCGGCTCGTTGGATGTCAGGGACCAGCCGCTCGAAGTCCCTTGGAGTCAGCTCGCCGGCCAGGCTTCGTTCCTGCTCGATTGTCAGAGGGCCGCCGAGAAACCGAGCGGCAGCCCCGCTAGGGGGGACGGCGGCGCCCGTATCCAGCTCCGACGCGGCCTGGCGCAAGTAGTGGCGATCGATCCCCGCCTCTTCCGCGATCTCCTCCAGCTCGCCCAGGCTGAGGCCGCTGCCGCTCGCGGTCGTCGCCGATTCCTCACGCTGAAGCTCGGCGGCGCGCTTGAGGATCAGGCCGACTTCCTTTTCGCCGTAACGGCGACGGGCTTCTCCGGAGTCCGACATCACGCCGAGAATCTACCGGGGCGCTGCTCGACCTTCAAGAAAGCCGCGAGGTTGGCGAAAACCGTGAACATCGCGGACGCCGCAAGCGTCGCCGCGACAGCAGCTATTGCGGAGATGTACGAGGCACTGGGCTCATCAGGTCGACGACGACCCTCCAGGCTCCATCACCGCCCTTCCGCCAGGCCCGCATGTAGTTCCCGTCTTCGAGCGCTTCGGCCCCGGCGGAATCGCGGACTTCGTATTCACCGTAGGTGTAGCCGAAAGTTCCGGAGCTGGAGACGTCACCGCCCAGGACCTCCCAGGACATCGGCGTCGGCCAGGCGGACTCCAGTGAGCCTAAGGAAGTTAAGAGGAGCGGCGGCTGTCTCTCGCGAAGTAGGCGCGTGCGGGTGGACACGAAACGGTCCAGGGCGCCGGCGGCCGAGCGTCGCGTTCGCACAGCCGCAGAGAATCTCCGATCGGCTTCCAACAATTCGGCGCGCGCCGCCGAACGGTCGACGGGAACCGTCGGCTCGTCGTCTGTTCGTATAGACTCAACTGTCACGCTGTCCCACTCCGCCGCCGGCGGTCCACTCGCCGTGCCGTGGTCGATGACGACCTTCCACAACCCGTCCGGTTGCTTTCGCCAGACGCTGAAGTAGTAACCCCGCGCCGCGCTGTCGCCCGGCTCGCGCCCGTACACCCAGGGGCCCATGGTGAAGCCAAGGTCCCCGCTCGCCGCGACGTCTGCGTAAAGCGGTTCCCATGACAACAGGCCCGGGGTCGGCGGCTGATCACTCAGCCATTCTTTGCCGTTCAAGGCCCGAGGCCGGAACAGCACCGCGTCGTCGGCCAGGTAGGCGAGGAAGGCGTCGCGTGTGCCGAGCTCGGCGGCGCTACGGGCAAAGGCGCGCTCCGATTCGATGAGCGAGGTGAGGGCCTCGGCCCGAGACCCCTCGCGACCCTCGGCGCATGATAGGACGGCTGCCAGCGTCAGGATGGTCGCTTGCTTCAAGCGTCGGGCGGCGGAGCGGAGGCTGGCCACGCGCCCAACCTAACGCTCTGCTTTCGCGGCGCCAGACCGTACTCAGGCTGTATTCGACTGTAAGAAGCCGCTAGTTTTCTTACGATTAAGTCGCGGTGTGGGAGAAGCTTCTCTACCAAGCCGCCGGTGAGAGACACCTCGCGAGGCTCGGGTTCTGAAAGATATGAAGGAGAGCTTGCCCGTCGTCTGGCACGAAGCCTACGAGGCCGACATCGGTCCGCACGTCTTTCCGACGCGGAAGTACCGCGCGGCGCGCGACCGGCTGCTTGCGGACGAGACCATCGCCCCGGAGGAGATCCGTCGCCCAGAGCCCGCCAGCGACGCGCAGGTGGCGCTCGTTCACACGGCGGCCTACCTGGACAAGATCAGGCGGGGCGCCTTCTCATGGCAGGACATGATGACCCTCGAGCTGCCGTTCTCGACCGAGCTGAAGCAGGCCATGTGGCTGTGCGCCGGCGGCTCGATTCTGACCGCACGTTTGGCGCTCGAGCATGGGCTGGCCGTGCATCTGGGCGGCGGTTTCCACCACGCCTTCGCGGATCACGGCGAGGGGTTTTGCTTGATCAACGATGTGGCGATCGCTTTGCGCGTGCTAAGCGGCGAAGGGTTGATCCGGCGTTCGGCTGTCATCGACTGCGACCTGCACCACGGCAACGGCACCGCCGCCATATTCCACAACGAGCCTTCGGTTTTTACCTTTTCCATCCACCAGCAGAACAACTACCCGGCTCTTAAGCCGCCGAGCGATCTGGACCTCGGTCTGCCAGACGGAACCGGTGACTCGGACTATTTCGGACTGCTCGAGCTCCACATCCCCCAAATCATCGACCAGCACGAGCCCGAGCTCGCCTTCTATCTGGCGGGCGCCGACCCGTACGAGGAGGATCAGTTGGGCGGCCTCCGGCTAACTCGGGAGGGATTGCGCCGCCGCGACGAGCTCATCTTTCGGCTGCTGGGCGCGGCGGGCGTGGCGGTGGCGGTCACGCTGGCCGGTGGCTACGCCCGCCGTTTCGATGACACGGTTGAGATCCACTGCGAGACCGTGCGCGCCGCCCGCCGCCAGGCCGACACTGCAAGCCGGTAGCCCTTTAGGGAAGCCGAGACCCCTCCCTAAGACCCCCGCCGTTCGGTAATGGCCAGTGGTGACGCAAGCTCACTAGGAAGGCCACATCGTCCTCGCGGTCCGACCCAAAGAAAATTTGCGCGCCCGTGGCGATGTCGAAGCTGGTTCCGGCGGCGCCCTCGAGCGAGATAACGACACCGGGCGTGAGCGCGAAGATCGACTCGGTGTTCTGTTCGAGCCCCTCGAATGAGGTGTTTAGCTCGAGTAGCGGGACCACGTAGTCGGAGGCGAAGAACGACACAGCCGTGTTCCACTCCAGCGCCTCCAGCTCCCCTTCACCGCCATCCCGGGCGAACGCGATCTCCAGCTCGCCCTGGCTTTGCAGCTTCAGGCGGCCGGATCCGATCGCCCAGTCGAGGCCTGCGATCGGGGCGATCACGTACTCCTCGCCGAAACCGACGTCCGCTTCGCCGCTGGGCAGCGCGACCTCGAGACCGGTCCCCAGGATCAGGCCACCGGTCTGGGCGGCGCGGGTCAGCTGGAACTTGCCCGCGAGGCGTATGTCACCCAGGCCAGAATTGCGAGGCGCCCTCCGCCGGATCGGTGATGAGGAACGGTTGTACGATCTCGACGGCGAACCAGCGAGTGAAGGCGTACTCGAACACGAGCTCGTTCGCGTACAACCTGCCCTCCGCGGCTTCGCGCGCCAGCCGCGCCACGAAATCCGACCGCAATTTTCGATCGACAAAGGCATGCTCGGTGATCAGCGGGTCGATGAAGGCACCACGGGTCGTCTCGTGAACGATGTGGGGGATCGGCAGGGCGGACCGGGCGAAGGTAGCCTGGTGTGCCACCTGGGCGGCCAGGTCCGAAGCGCCCAACACAGCGCTCGCGATGAATACGGTCGAGACAATCGTCACGAAATCTTTCATTACAGACTCCTGAGCTTGCGTCGGCCGCGCTGAGCGCTACAACGCGCGGCGGCGGCCGACCGGTAGGAAATCGATGTCTAAACCGGTTGGCTCTGGGTGTCGCCGAACGCGGCGTGCGGGACGTTCGCCCCGCGCCGGCAGGCTCGCCCGTCTAGCTCAGGAGACGTGGAGGTTGTTTGGGAGGGCTGAGCGGTGGCCCGGCGCTCGGCTCTTCCAGCTGAACAGTAGGGGAATGTGTGAAGGCCGGATGCGGCGAGAAGTCGATCCAGTCGACTGGTACGCCCATACCGTTTAGCGCGAGCCGTATCAGTCCGTCCGGCAGCGGTTGGCGCGACGAGGGGCAGCGGCAGCCTTCAGCGTCCTCGGACGATCCCTCAGCGGGCGGCTCCTCGTGGTGCGCGCCGCGGGGGTCCCGGTGATGGGGACAGCTAATCGAGAGCAGGCTGTTGTGCGCCGTGGCGTTGCAAAAGAGGTTGGCCGCTTCGAAGGTCTGCAGAAGCAGCAGGGGCGCGGCCAGCAGCAGAGCGCTGCGCCTCCGGCGACGCCGGTTTTCCAATCGATCGACGCCCGGGCCCCGCCCGCCACCGAGCGCTCGAGTAGGGCTCACCCGATCGCGCTGGAGTTTCATCGGTGAGTTAAACGGGATACCCGGGTTCGCGGTTCCGGAGGCGTGGGGCGCTTGGAGTGTATGGCGGCATACAGTTTAGGTGTGGCGCGTTGAGCGGCTGGCGCTTTCTTAGTCTAGCCTCGGTGGCCGGGCAGAGGCTTCGAACCCGAGGTGTGACGTTTTGCGTCGGATTGCGGTCTATGTAATTGCTGGTATGATAGAGGGTGCCTCGGGAGCGCTTTGCGGCGCTGCTGGGCTAATCCATCCACAAGTTGAGGGGGACGAGAGCATGAAGCGCGTAGCAGCTGTGTTTACCGCAGTCGCCCTGGTCGCCGTGGTCAGCGTCGGCTCGTATTCGTGCGCGACCAAGACGCAAACGGGGGCGTTGGTCGGCGCGGGTGCCGGCGCCGTGGTCGGCGGCGCCGTGGGTGCCGCCGCCGGCAATACCGCCGTGGGCGCGATCCTCGGCGCGGCGATCGGTGGCGCCGCCGGAGCTGTCATCGGCAACTACATGGACAAGCAGGCCGAGGAGATGGAGCGCGACCTGGAGGGCGCGAAGATCGTGCGCGTAGGTGAAGGGATCAAGATCACCTTCGGCTCGGGTCTGTTGTTCGACGTTGACAAGGCCGACCTGCGCCCTGCGGCGCAAACCGAGCTTACCGACCTGGCGCGGATCCTGAACAAGTACTCGGACACCAACGTCCTCATCGAGGGGCACACCGACTCGAGTGGCCCCGAGGACTACAATCAGACTCTGTCCGAGCGGCGTGCCCGGTCGGTTTCGACTTTCCTGGCCGCGCAGAATGTCGATTCCCGTCGGTTCAGTGTCATTGGCTACGGTGAGATGCAGCCGGTCGCCGCGAACGACACAGCCGAGGGTCGGCAACAGAATCGACGCGTCGAGTTGGCGATTATGGCCAACGAGAAGCTGAAGGAGGCGGCGAAGAAACAGGCCGCCGGCTGAGCGATCTGCGGCAGGGTGGCGTCGAAGCGTTGACGTCACCCTTGCCACGCTCCCGCCGATCTCACAGGTTGATGACTGACAGGGGTGCTGGGGAGGTTTCCCGGCTGAGAACAGACCCTCGAACCTGATCCGGGTAATACCGGCGCAGGGAGTCAGCCAATCTCCTCCATCCCTCTCTGCTTTCTATCAAAGGTCATTCGCCCAGCAGGGGGGACCCATCATGAGCTTTTGCGCGGATCAGCTAGCGCGGGTCGCGGCGATCTGGGAGCGGATGTTGAATCACCGCTTTCTGTCCGAGACACGCGACGGCACCATCGCGCAGCAGGTCTTCGCTAACTGGATGCGCCAGGACTACCTGTTCGTTGAGGCGGCGATCCCGTTCATCGCGGTGCTGGTCCCCAAGGCGCCCCGCGCGCATCGCGTGGCGTTGGGAAAGGCGATCCCCACTCTGGAGAAAGAGCTAGAGCTGTTCCGCGAGCGGGCCGAGGCGGCGGGCGTCACACTGGAAAACGTCAAGCCGTCGTTCACCAACCACGCCTACGTGCAGTTCCTGCTGGCCAGCGCCTACTCCCGCTCATATGCCGAGGCGTTCACCGTGCTCTACGTCGCCGAGAAAGCGTACTACGACTCCTGGTTGGTGGTGCGGGCCGGCATCGACAAAGGTTCGATCTGGTTTCCTTTCGTGGAGAACTGGACGAGCGACGCGTTCCGGGGCTGGGTCGAGTTCCTGCAAGCCGAGTTGGACGGGCTTGCCGACGCCGTAGGTGCGGCTGAGCGCGAGCGCATGGGCGAGCTGTTCGAGCTTACGGCGAAGTACGAGCTGGCTTTCTGGGAGATGGCAGCGGGCGGAGGGGGTTGGCCGGGTTTGACGGGGGAGATGAGTTGATGGCGTTTAGCGATGAGCTGTATGCGGCGGCAAAACCCATCTGGGAGGCGCAGGTCCGGCATCCGTTCGTCGCCGGCATCGGCGACGGATCTTTGGACGAGGACATGTTCAAGCGCTGGGTTCTCCAGGACTATCGCTATTTGAAAGAGTTTGCCCGGGTTTTCGCCTGGGCGGTCGCGAAGGCGGAGCGCTTGGAGTCGATGGGTTGGTACGCCGCGGTGCTCAACTTGACGTTGAACACCGAAATGGAGTTGCACCGCAAATACGCCGCTCGCTTCGGCCTTCATCCCGCGGATCTGGAGGCGGCCGAAATGTGGCCGACGACTCGCGCCTACACCGACTTCCTGGTGCGTACAGCGGCTGACGGCGATATGGCCGACCTGGTGGCCGCTCTGCTTCCCTGCGCCTGGGGCTACGTCCATGTCGCCCAGCAGCTGGCGAAGGGAAGGCCCCCGCAGGATCAGCGCTATGCGGACTGGATCGCTCAGTATTCCTCCGATGAGTTCGCCGAGGCGACCGAGTGGCTCAAGGCGGAGATGAACCGCCTGGCCGCAACCTCCCCGCCCGAAAAGCGCGA
>CAYGCC010000194.1:0-37865 GCA_964348165.1 uncultured Gemmatimonadota bacterium
CTGGGCGTCACAGATCCCCAACTGTATAAGGACGCGCTGCGGGCGTATGACGAAGCGATCGCCGCCGATTCATCCGACCTGCGGCCGCGCGTGCTGGTGGGCGAGATGTTCCTGGAGAAGTACAGGAGCGCTGATGCCGCGGTAGAGTTCACGGGGGTGCTGGCGGTCAACCCCAATCACCCCGGTGCGCTGTTGGGACAGGCCCGACGCGCGCGTTTCGATGGACAAGCGGACGCGTTGGAGCTGGCGAGTCAGGCCCTCCAGGTCAATCCGAAGCTGGTCCCCGCCCGCGTGTTCCTGGCCGAGCTGCGGCTCGAGCTCGAGGATTTCGCCGAGGCGCAGGCAGAGGCCGAGCGCGCCCTCGAGGTCAACCCATCGTCCCTGGAGGCGCTATCGGTTCTGGCGGCCGTCCGGCGTTTGCGGGGCGACGGGAAGGGCTTCGAGGAAACGCGGCGCCGAGTGTTCGAGATCAACCCGCGTTACGCCGATTTCTACACGCGGCTCTCCGACCTCAGCGCTCGCAATCGACTGTACGGCGAAGCGGTGGAGTTCGCACGCCGGGCGGTGGAGCTCGACCCCCGATCGTGGCGCGGGTATGCCCTCCTCGGGATCAACGAGCTGCGGGTGGGCGCCATCGACCAGGGTCGGAAGCACCTGGAGCAGGCGTTTGAAGGCGACCCTTACGATCTCTGGACCAAGAACACGCTCGATCTGCTCGACACCTTCGGTGAGTACGCCGAGGTGCGCACCGATCGGTTCGTGCTCTCGATCGATCGCAAAGAGGCGGCCCTGCTCTCGCTGTATATGAGTGAGCTGGCCGAGGACGCCTACGATCGATTGGCTCGGCTCTACGGGTTCCAGCCGAGTACGCCGATCCGCGTCGAGGTTTATCGCAGCCACGCCGATTTCTCGGTACGCACGGTCGGGCTGGTCGGCCTGGGCGCCCTGGGCGTGAGCTTCGGCCCTGTGGTGGCAATGGACGCGCCCTCCGCTCGGAACCCGGGCGAGTTCAATTGGGGTTCGACGCTCTGGCACGAGATCGCGCATACGTTTCACCTGGGTATGACCGAGGGGCGCGTGCCGCGCTGGTTTTCGGAAGGGCTGGCCGTTTACGAGGAACGACGTGCGCGTCCGGGCTGGGGTGACGATGTGACCCCGGGATTTCTAACGGCGTACCTTCAGGGTCGGCTGTTGCCGGTGGCGGACTTGAACGAGGGGTTTGCTCGCCCGAGCTATCCCGAGCAACTCGGCTACTCGTACTACGAGGCCTCCCTGGTGTGCGAGTATATCGAGAAGGAATCGGGCGGCCGGGCTCTGGTCGAGGTGCTCGAGGCTTATCGAGACGGGCTCAAGACCGACGCGGTGTTCCAGCAGGTGTTGAAAACCGATGTAGATGAATTCGGCAAGCGATTCTTCGAGTACCTGGAGACCCGCTTCAAGACGCCCCTCGCCGCCCTGGGCTCCGAGCGCGAGCTGGAGCACGGGCGCCGCCCCACCCGTGAGCAGCTGGAGGCGATGGCGGGGAAGGATGACGATTTTTACGCGCAGCTGATGCTCGGTCGCGCTCTGCTCGAGGAAGGCGAGTTGGAAGCGGCTCTCGCTCACCTGGAGAAGGCGAAATCGTTGTTTCCAGACTACGCCGGTCCAGCCAGCCCCTACTGGTTCCTGGCACAGACGCACCGTCGGCTGGGCGCGTTGGACCGCGCGGCGGCCGAGCTGGAAGCGCTGACCGCGATCAACGAACGCCACTATTCGGCGAATCTCGAGTTAGCGGAGTTGCGCGAGCAGGCGGGCGATGCGGCGGCGGCGGCCGCCGCCTTGGAGCGTGCCATTTACGTCTACCCGTACGAGATGTCGCTCCACGAGCGGTTGGCGGGGCTGTATGAGCGGCTGGGCGACGGCGACCGGGTGATTCGCGAGCGGCGGGCCGTGCTGGCTCTAGACCCGGTGGACCGGCCGGAGGCGTTGTACCAGTTGGCACGCGCCTACTTCGAGTCGGGCGAGTTGGGGGCGGCGCGCAGCACGGTGCTCCGGGCCCTGGAAGAGGCGCCGAGCTTCGAGCAGGCGCAGGCCCTTCTGCTCGAGATACGCGAGCGCGGGAGGTAGAGTTTTGCGCCTCCTTGGATTGACGGCGATACTGGCGATCGGACTCGTGTGCGTGGAGCCGCTGGCGGCTCAGTCGCGCCGCTCGCGGCCGGAAGACTTCGCGGCGCTAAACGTAGGTTACGATGGCCGCTTTACCTTCGTGCGCTTGCGCTACACGCCGCTGCCGGGCAACACCCGTGGGGGTTACTTTCGCGGCGACCTGAAGTGGGACCACGACTATCCGCGCGCCGAGCGCAATCTGACTCGAATTATCGCCGAGATCACCGCAATGGAGCCGTACGTCGGTGGTGGCAACATCCTGACGGTCGACGACCCCGAGCTGTTCAGGTATCCTGTGGCCTATCTTGCAGAGCCGGGGTTTTGGAGCCTCACCTCCGCAGAGGCGGAGAGCCTGCGCAACTACCTGTTGAAGGGCGGGTTTCTGATCATCGACGACTTCGCCGGCGGCCAGTGGTTCAACTTCGAGCAGCGGATGCGCGACGTGTTGCCGGACGGCCGGCTGGTGCGGCTGGAAGCGTCGCACCCGATATTCCATTCGTTCTTCGACATCGATCAACTCGATCACCGCCACCCATACTGGGACTACCAATCCGAGTTTTACGGTATATTCGAGGATAACGACGCGGATAAGCGGCTGATGGTGGTTGTGAATTACAACAACGACATCGGCGAGTCGTGGGAGTGGTCCGACACCGGCTTCATCCCCATAGATCTTTCTAACGAAGCCTACAAGCTGGGAGTCAATTACATCGTCTACGCGATGACCCACTAGCTCGAGGGGCCGAAACAGAGGTAGGGCCATGGCAACAGAAGAAAAGTTCGCTCTCGCATCCACGGATGACATCGCGCTCGCGGAGCGAATGAAAGCGGCCACCCAGCGCATTCTCACCGAGCTGCGAAAGTTGATCGTCGGCCAGGAGGAGGTGATCGAGCAGGTGCTGCTGTCGCTGTTTGTCGGCGGCAACAGCCTCATTGTCGGTGTTCCGGGGCTGGCCAAGACGCTGCTGATCCACAGCATCGCCCAGGTGCTGGACCTCAAGTTCTCGCGAATCCAGTTCACGCCCGACCTGATGCCATCCGACATCACCGGCACCGATCTGATCCAGGAAGACCCGGACAGCGGCCGGCGTCACATGGTCTTCGCGCCCGGCCCCATATTCGCCAACATCGTGCTGGCGGACGAGATCAACCGCACCCCTCCCAAGACGCAGGCGGCGCTGCTTGAGGCGATGCAGGAGCACCGGGTGACCGTGCAGGGCCGCACCTATGAGCTCGGCGAACCGTTTCACGTGTTCGCGACCCAGAATCCGATCGAGCTCGAGGGCACCTACCCGCTTCCGGAGGCACAGCTCGACCGCTTCATGTTCAAGATCGCCATGGACCATCTGCCGGCCGACGAAGAGCTCGAGGTCGTCCGCAGCACGACGGCGGTGCAAGACTATCGGTTCGAGAACGTCGTGACCGGTGAGGACATCGTCGCCTACCAGCGGCTTGTGAGAAAGGTCCCGGTCTCCGACCCGGTGCTTCGCTATACGCTCGATCTCGTGCGCACGACCCGGCCGAACGGCGACGGGTCGCCCGAGTTCATCAACAAGTGGGTGTCGTACGGAGCGAGCGTCAGGGCGGCGCAGTACCTCATTCTGGGTGCGAAAGCGCGGGCGCTGGTGCGGGGCCGCTATCACGTCAACTTCGACGACATCCGCGCGCTGGCACAGCCGGTGCTGCGTCACCGCATCCTCACCAACTTCCACGCGGAATCGGAACGGGTGAGCTCGGATCGACTGATCGATCAGCTGCTCGAGACGATTCCGGTTCCGAAATCGGGCCTGTGAGACGAGAGAGCTTTCTCGACCCGGAAGTCCTGGGTCGCATCGACAACCTGGAGCTGCTGGCCCGCACGGTGGTGGACGGCTTCATCAACGGCCTGCATCGCGCGCCTTACCTGGGCTTGTCCATCGATTTCGCGGAGCATCGACCGTACATGCCGGGTGACGACATACGGCGAATCGATTGGCGCGTCTTTGGTCGCACGGACCGCTTCTACGTCAAGCAGTTCGAGGCGGATACCAACGCGAATTTCATCGTCATCCTCGACATCTCGCGCTCGATGGACTACGCCAGCAATGGGCTGAGCAAGCTCGATTACGCCCGCTACCTGTCGGCCTGTCTCAGCTATTTCTCCCGTCAGCAGCGCGACCGCGTCGGAATCGTGACCATCGACCATGACATCGTCGAGCTGGTCCCGGCGTCGGCTAAACATCTCGAGATCGTGCTTCATACCATCGAGCGCATCGAGCCCGGCGGCCACAGCGATCTGGAGCCGCCACTGCTCAAGATCGCCGAGGCGATTCGGCGCCGCAGTATCGTCACCCTGGTATCGGACCTGTATGAAGACCCCGAAAAAGTCCTGCGGGCGCTGAGCTTTTTGAAGAACAAGGGCAACGACGTCATCGTTTTCCACGTGCTCGATCCGGCGGAGCTCGACTTTCCTTTTCAGGACGCCGCCCACTTCCTGGAGCTGGAGTCGGGCGAGCAGATCCCCGTCGTCCCCGAGCGCCAGCGAGAGACTTACCTGGAGCTGATCGGTCAGCACACACGCGAGCTGGCGCGCCTGCTGGTCGAGAACCGCATGGACTACTTCCTGCTGAACACGTCGCAGCCGCTGGATCATGCGCTGTTTTCCTACCTGACGCTGCGCGAAAAGCTGAGCCGGGTGCGCTGATGGGGATCACCTTTCTCGCTCCGGTCTTCCTGGCGGGTCTCGCCGCGATCGCCATCCCGATCCTGATCCACCTGACCCACCGCGAGCGCAAGGAGGCCGTGCCGTTTCCGTCGCTGATGTTCGTGCGCCGGATTCCGTACCGCACGGTCCGCCGCCAGCGAATTCGCCACTGGTTGCTGTTCGTCATGCGTTGCCTGGCCATCGTCCTCATCGTGGGGGCGTTCGCTCGCCCCTTGCTGGACCGGGCCACATCGGCGTCGGCGGCCTTTACCGGGGCGCGGGAGCTGGTCGTCTTGCTCGATCGCTCGCACAGCATGAGCCATTCGGATCGCTGGTCGCGCGCCGTCGGGGCGGCGCGACGGGTGCTCGGCGAGATCGGCCCCGACGATCGAGCCACGCTGGTGTTGTTCGCCGAGCGGGCGGACGCCGTCACCCAGCGGACCGCCGACCCCAGCGTGCTTGCCGCCGCCCTCGCCAGCGCCGAGGTGGGTGCCGGAGTGACGCGCTACGGGCCGGCGCTGCAGCTGGCACGCGAGCTGATCGAGCGGTCGGACCGGCCACGGGGCGTGGTGGTGCTGATCAGCGACTTCCAGCGAACGGGTTGGGACCCGCGGCAGACGGTGAGACTGCCCAACGGCGTGACGCTGACGCCGATCAACGTCGGCGACGCCGCTGCCGTCAACCTGGCGGTGACGGGAGCGACGCTGGCGCGGTCGAGGGATGGCAGCAGGGAGCAGGTGAGCCTCGCCGCCCGGGTCGCCAACCTGAGCGATCAGGCGATGCCGGATGTTCGGGTCGCGTTGGAACTGGACGGCGAGCCGATTCAGGCGCAAGCCGTCAGCCTCGATCCACGAAGCTCCGCCCAGGTGCGGTTCGCACCGGTGGTCGCTCCGCAGCGCCCGGCCGCGGGTGTGATTCGCGCCGGCGACGATCCGCTGCCCGGTGACAATCAGCACCGCTTCGTTCTGACGCCCTCCGACCCGTTGTCGGTGCTGGTGCTGGAGGCGCGGGGCGCCGGAGCCAACGCCAGCCTGTACCTGGGCCGGGCGCTGAGAATCGGCAGCGATCCGGGCTTCGAGGTCGAGGTGAAGAACGTGGCACGATTGCAGCCGGCGGACTTGACGGGGCAAGCCGTGGTCGTGCTCAACGACGCGCCACCGCCCGCTGCGGTCGCTCGGCGACTGCGGAGCTTTGTGAGCCAGGGCGGCGGTTTGCTGGTCGTGCTGGGTCGGCGAAGTCCACCGGCCGCCTGGTCGGCGGAGGGGCTCGAGC
Organism: uncultured Gemmatimonadota bacterium; assembly: GCA_964348165.1. Classification (GTDB taxonomy): domain Bacteria; phylum Gemmatimonadota; class Gemmatimonadetes; order Palauibacterales; family KS3-K002; genus CAYGAJ01. The sequence continues at coordinate 6,101 of CAYGCC010000194.1, forward strand.
TGCTTCCGGGAACCCCAGGCGCCCCGGTAGATCGGTCGAGTGAGGGGGGAGGCACCGTGGGGTCTCTCGACTACGACCACCCGGTGTTCGAGATCTTCCGGGGTCCGCGCAGCGGGGATTTCTCGGCTCCCCGTTTTTTCCGTTTTCGCCGTCTGGCGGTGGCCGAAGGATCGCGCGCCCTCGCGCGCTTTGATGACGGCTCGGCCGCCCTGACGGAAGGTCGAGTCGGGGCAGGGCGGGTTCTGGTCTGGTCGTCGGATCTGGAGAACTTCTGGAACGATCTGGCCATCCAGCCCGTTTTCCTACCGTACGCACATCGGCTCATCCGGTATCTGTCGGACTACCGGGAGCCAGGACCGTGGTTCAGGGTAGGAGAGCTGGTCGATCTGACGCTCGACCCGCGGCTTGACGATTTGTTCGAAGCGAATTCGGAATTCGTTATCGAAAGTCCAAGCGGAAAGCGAAGCGTGCGGCGTCCCGGTGCCGAGGCTGGATATCTTCGCCTGGACGAGGCAGGCTTCTACCAGCTACGGTCGATGGAGGCCGGTGAGGGACGGGCCTTTATCCTAGCGGCGAATCTGGATCCGGCGGAATCGGATCTGACGCCGATCGATCCCGCGGAGCTGGCCGGCACGGTGGGATCGCGGGAAGCGGCTGAGGGCGGGGTTACCGAGACCGCCGCCCTGAGCGATGAGGACCGTGAGCGGCGCCAGGGCCTCTGGTGGTACCTGCTGGTCGTGGCGGGTGCGCTGTTGTTGGCCGAGACGCTGGTCTCGAATCGAATATCGGCGCGAGTCAAGCTTGCACGTCAACGGGGATATGCCGATGCGAACTAGATCTGACCATGAAGCGCTGTTGCGAGTCATCCGCTCGGTGCGGCGACGTTGGCGATTGCGGGTGTTGCTTCGCGGCGCCGCGATCGTCATCGGGGCGGGGCTCCTGGTCTTTCTGGTGTCAGCCTTCGGGATGGATCGGTTACGGTTTACGCCGGGCGCCGTGCTGGCGTTTCGCATCGTTGCGTATGGCGGGCTGGCGGCGCTGGTGCTCCGTTACCTGCTGATCCCCTTCTCGCGCCGCCTTTCGGACGAGCGTGTGGCCCTGTATCTGGAGGAGCACGAGCCTTCGCTCGAGGCGGGCTTGCTGAGCGCGATCGAATTCAGCGGGGGGGAGCAACCGGAGCCGGAGAGCTATTCACCGGCGCTGGTGCGCCGACTGGTGGAGAGCGCCGTGGAGAGCTGCGCCGCCGTCGAATTCGGACGACGTGTCGAGGCGAAGCCGCTGGCCCGTTCATCCGGCCTGCTCGCCGGCACCACGTTGGCCGCCATGGCGATGTTCCTGCTGTCGCCGTCGTTCGTGCGGCACAGTGCGCCGTACTTGTTGCCTCTCGGTGGCTCGGGAGGCGAGAACCCCTACCGAATCGAAGTCGCGCCGGGCAACACGCGGGTCGCGCGCGGCTCGGAGCTCAGGGTCGAAGCCCGGCTGTTCAACTTCGACGCGGAGCGCGTCGAGATCGCGGTCAAGCGCGGCTCGGAAGGCGACTGGCAGCGCTCCCCGATGACGCTCGACGAAGAGACCGGCGAATTCCTTTACTACCTCTTCGACCTGGAGGAAGAGACGGATTACTTCGTGGAGGCCAGTGGGGTCCGCTCCTCGCTATTTCGGGTCGAAGTGGCCGATCTCCCATACGTCCAGAACCTGGTCCTCGAATACCACTTCCCCGGCTACACGGGGTTGAGCCCTCAGCGTCAGGACGATGGAGGCGATATTGCGGCGGTTCGAGGCACCGAGGTCCGCTTTTTCATCACACCGACCGTGCAGGTGGCCGGCGGCGGAATCGTCCTTGATGAGCGCGACTCGCTTTCGCTGGCGCCGGGCGAAGACGGGGTGTGGACGGCCAGCCTGCGGGTGGAACGCGAGGCTCAATACCGGATCGTTCTTGAGAGCGTGACCGGTGATCTCGTGGTTGGTTCACCGGACTATCTGATCGATGTACTGAGCGATCAGCCGCCGGCGGTTTCGTTCTCGAGACCGGGACGCGACATCAAGGTCACCAACGTCGAGGAGGTCTTCGTCGAGATCGAGGCCCAGGACGACTACGGTGTGAGACGGGTCGAGCTCATCTATTCGGTGAACGGGGGCGAGGAAGGGAAGCTCGAGTTGTATTCCCGTCGCGCGCCCCGAAAAGACGTCGCCGCGGGACACACCTTTTATCTGGAAGAACTCGACCTGCAGCCGGGTGATTTCATCTCCTATTATGCGCGGGCAACCGACGATAATCGGGTGAGCGGACGTCAAACGACCACCACCGACATCTACTTCATGGAGGTGCGGCCGTTCGACCGTGAGTTTCGTCAGGCCGACCAGGCGGGCGCGCCGGGTGGCGGCGCAGGTTTCGACAGTTCGCTCTCGCAGCGACAGCGCGACATCATCGCGGCGACGTTCAAGATGGTGCGGGATCGCTCGCGCTATTCAGACAAAGAGTACGGCGAGAACCTCGCCACCCTGACGCTCGCGCAGGGACGGTTGCGAGAGCAGGTCGAGGGGCTCGTGTCACGGATCCGAGCCCGCGGGATCTTGCAGATGGACTCCAGCTTCCAGACGGTGGCGGAGGCGCTACCCAAAGCGGCCGAAGCGATGGGCGAGGCGGAGGAGCGTTTGGGAGAGCAGGAGGCGGCGGAGGCGCTGGCGCCCGAGCAGCGCGCCCTGCAACAACTCCAGCGCGCCGAGGCGGCGTTCCGCGAGGTGCAGGTCGGGCGCTCCAACTCTGAGGGAGGTGCTGGACAGGCGAACGTCGAGGAGCTGGCCGAGCTGTTCGAGTTGGAGCTGGACAAGCAGAGGAACCAGTACGAACGGGTCGAGCGTAGCCGACAGCAGCAGGTCGACGAGCAACTCGACGAGACATTGCAGAAACTTCAAGAGCTGGCGCGCCGTCAGCAACAAGAAAACGAGCGCGCGCGAGCCCGGGCGCGTGAAGCGCAGGGGCAGGGTGGCGGCGGAGGCTCGCAGCGGCAGCTTGCCGAGCAGGCCGAGGAGCTGGCCCGGAAGCTGGAACGCCTGGCTCGCGAGGAGTCGCTGCCCGAGCTCAACCGCACGGCGCGAGAGCTTAAAGAGGCGGCCGAGGAGATGCGGCGTGCAGCGGCGACCTCGCGCAATGGCGGGTTGTCGCAGGGACTGTCGGCTCTCGAGCGGCTGAAAGAAGCGCGGCGACGGCTCGACCAGAACCGATCCGCCGGGCTCGAGCGTGACGTTCAGGACGCTCTGCGCCGTGCCGAGCGCTTGGCGGAGGCGCAAGAAGATGTCATGAGCGAGGTCGAGCGTCTGGGGGAGGCGGGCACCAACAGGAGCGAGCGGCTGCGCCGGTTGAACGAGCGCAAACAGGAGATGGCTGCCGAGGTCGCCGATCTGGAAACGCAGCTCCATCGCCTGTCGCGCGAGGCGAGTCGCGAGCAGCGCGAGGCTTCTCGCAACCTCAAAGAGGCGGCGAACACGATCCGTGACGACAAGCTGGAGGACAAGATTCGCTACTCGCGCGGGGTCGTCGAGCAGCGGACGCCGGAGTACGCGCGCAACTTCGAGGAGCAGATCGCTAGGGACCTCGAGGGCGTTCGCGACCAGATAGAAGCGGCCCGCGCCGCCATCGGCGAGACGCAGGAGCAGCGTCTTGGCCGGGCGCTCGATCGCGCCCGCGATCTGACCCGCTCGCTCGAGTCTTTGGACGACCGGATTCGAAGCCGCGGCGAGGCGTCGGCCGACCGCGACCGGGCGGCCGAGTCACAACAGCAGGCCCAAGCGGGTGAGCCGTCCCAGCCGCGCCAGCAGTCGGGTCAGCCGTCCGATCAGGGAGAACAGCCGGCCGGGGCGGGCCAGCAGCCCCGCAGCCAGGAGGGCGCGCTGCCTCGCGGTACCGAGAGCGACACCTGGGACGGCTTTCCGGGCTTCGCCCCCGGTGATGTCCGCCAGTTCCGGCGCGAATTCCGCGAGCGGCGCGCCGAGGCGGAAGGGCTACGCCGGCAACTGGAACGTGAGGGGATCGAGGCGGATGAGCTGGGCTCGATCATCGACAAGATCCGCCGGCTCGAGCGCGATCGGCTGTACGGCGATCCGCGTGGGCTGGCCGAGCTGCAGGCCGAGATCATCCAGGGATTGAAGGAATTCGAGTATCTGCTGCGCCGAGAGCTCGGGGGGGCCGAGGCCCGGGAACTGATGTTGACGGGCTCGGATGAGGTCCCGCAGGGATATCGCGAGCTGGTGGAGGAGTACTACAAGGCTCTGGCCGAGCAAGGCTCGAGACGGCCGTAGCAAAAGGCCGGCCCCAGCGTGCTGGATCTGGACCGGCCTTAAGGTGTGTCGGCGATGGCGGAGCGAGTCGCGACCATCGATTTTCACGTCACGTCGGAGTGCAGCCAGGAGTGCCCCTACTGCTGGGGACCGCAAGATTTCGAGCAGCCCGTCGATACCACGACGGCCCTTCGCATCATCTCACATATCAAGCGCGTGGGGGCGCGGCGCATCGTCTTCACCGGCGGCGATCCGCTGAAGCGGAAGGACATCATCAGCTTGATACGCCACGCCCGCGCCATCGGACTGGAGGTTGCGCTCTCGACTACGGGTGACGAACTGATGCCCGCCTTCCTCGAGGCGGTGGCACCGTCGCTCGACCTGATCTCCCTCCCTCTCGACGGGCCGACCGAGCAGGCGAACGCGCGGACGAAGGAGGAGGGCCATTTCGACGCGATCATGCGGGCGCTGGAGTGGCTTCGGCCCTTCCCCGAGATCGATGTCAAGGTCTGCACCCCCGTCACCCGGCACAATCTTTCGGATGTCGACGCGATTCTAAATCTGGTGGAGGCTTACGCGCGTACGACGGACGCCCGCGTCTTCTATAACATCTTTCAGGCCTTCCCGCGGGCGATGTTCGAGGTGAACTGGGACGAGCTGGTTGTCAGCGACCGTGAGTTCAGCGAACTGCGAAGCCGGCTGAAGACGCGGTCAGCGATCCGCGTCAACTTCCTCGATCATGCGACCCTGGACCGTCTTTACGTCATGATCTTTCCCGACGGCAGCCTCGTGATCCCTCGCGGAAGCGAATACGCGTCGTATGGTCCGTTCCTCGAGATCGACGACCTGAACGCCGTCTTGGAGGGCAGCCGCTTCGATTCGGAGAAACACCTTCGCCACGCCCGTGGCTGGGTGCGAACGCGGCGTGCGTAGGTTAGCGGGGATCGATGCCCGGGTTGCGCCCTGATTGGGTGGCCTAGACGCGAAGGGGCAGCGGCGCGGTGTAAGGCGCCCTTCAGCGGGAGGTCGCGGCGGTGAGCAGCCCCTTCTCCAGATCGGTCAGCGGCGCCGGGTAGTTCCCGGTGAAGCAGGCATCGCAGAACGGTCCGGATTGTTCGACCGCGCCGATCATCCCCTCCAACGACAGGTAGCCGATCGAATCGACACCCAGGTGCTGGCGTATGTCTTCGACGCTGAGGCGCGCGCCCAACAGCTCCTCCCGGGTGGGCATGTCGATTCCGTAGAAGCACGGGTGCCGGATCGGTGGCGAGGAGATGCGGAAGTGGATCTCTCTGGCGCCGACGTCGCGGACCATCGATACCAGGCCGCGGCTGGTCGTCCCACGTACGAGTGAGTCGTCGACGATCACCACCCGCTTTCCGTCAATCACTTCCCGCACGGCGTTGTACTTGACCCGGACCTTGAAATCGCGGTCCGCCTGCACGGGCTGGATGAACGTGCGGCCGATGTAGTGGTTGCGAATCAGCGCCAGCTCGAACGGGATGCCCGACTGCTCCGAGTAGCCGAGGGCCGCCGAGTTCGACGAGTCGGGCACGGAACAGACGACATCGGCCTCGGCCGGGTGCTCGCTGGCCAGCTTCCGCCCGAACGCCCGGCGGGCCGCGTCTACCGAACAGCCCCAGATCTGCGAGTCGGGTCGGGCGAAGCAGACGAGCTCGAAAATGCAGGCCGCGGGCGCTTCCGGGACCAGCCGCGGAAGCTCCTCGATCTGGCCGTCGCGGATCTTCAGCACCTCGCCCGGCTCGATGTCGCGGACGTAATCGGCCTCGATCAGGTCGAAAGCACAGGTCTCCGAGGCGACGACGATCCCCGGCCCCTTACGTCCCAGTACCAGCGGGCGAAAGCCGCGGGGGTCGCGGGCGGCGTAAATCGTATCGTTCACCAGGATCACCAGTGAGAAGGCGCCATCGATTTGGGCCAGCGCCTCGAACACCTGCTGGTCCGGGTGAGGCTGCTGGGAGCGCGCGATCAGGTGGACGACGACTTCCGAGTCCATCGTCGACTGAAAGATCGCTCCCTCCTGGACCAACCGGCCGCGCAGCTCGGCGGCGTTGGTCAGGTTGCCGTTATGGGCGAGAGCCAGGGTGCCGTCGCGATAGTCGACGAGCGCCGGCTGGGCATTACGCAACTCGGACTCGCCGGCCGTAGAGTAGCGAGCGTGACCGATGGCGACGCGTCCGGACAGATCGAGGATGTCTTCCGCCTTGATCGCTTCGGCGACCAGGCCCATCCCTTTGTGAATGTGGGCGGCGCCGTCCGCGTCGAGCGAGACGATGCCGGCGGACTCCTGTCCGCGGTGCTGGAGCGCATACAGTCCGAGAAAGGTGAACTCGGCCGCGGCGTCCAGACCCGACACACCAAAGACCCCGCATTCCTCGCGAAGCGACTTTCCCACCACGGGCAGACGCTGGTTCATCGAGGCCTATGCCCTCCTTCTCGCGCGATCGAGTCGCCGGTTTCTTAAACCTGTGCGTAAAATTCCCTTAAGAATTGATGATAACAGGAGGAGGCTGACGGTTCCACCCCGGAAGGGTGACCCGGCCGACATATCGTCGGCCAGTCGGCCGCGGCTGCCAGCCGGCGGCCGAACCGCCGATGAGAGCTTGTGTCAGCGCCGTATCGTCGTCGTGTCCGTCTTTTCCACCGGTGGCGGTGGCTCCGGCTGCGCAGGCCGGACCTCGACTCGCTCGACGGCCGTGGGGATCTGAAGACGCTCACCACCGGGAGTGGGTCGCGGCGTGACGCCCTTGGGAGAGGAGCTCTCTCCGGCGTACTCGCGCCAGGGAGCGCGCAATACGGCATCGACCACTTGTCCGTCGAGGAAGAACACGGTGTCCGGGAAGCCGCATTCCTTCTCGCAGCCGTTGTTGTAGAAATAGAAATCGTAATGCTCGTACGAGCGCATGCCTTGTGGCTCGCCGAACACCGCCTTGACCTCGTCGTACGACATGCCGGGCCGGATCGTCTGAACGTCCTGGGCCCAGGTCGCGCCGGCCGCCAGAATCACGGCGGCCAGGGCCACGGCGCTCAATGCGATTCGTCGTCTCACCATCGGCTCCCCCTCCTTCAGGCTCGGAGCGGCCTGCTACGCTTCGTCTTCGGAGGCCGAGCTATCCTCCGACGATCGCCCTGAGCGCAGGGGCCGCATGTCCTCGTACTCCAGATCGCGCGTCTCGGTTTCATCCATCCCCAGCTCGTCACCGAGCGGGTCACGGTCAGGCAGACGATCGAGAAAGCCCAGCGTCACCGTCGTGACGATCCCGTAGGTGATATAGACAAGCGATACCGGGAACACGACAAGCCGCGGGTTCCAGATCAGGAGCGCCGCGGAGACCAGAAGGAACGCGATTCCCGCGCGCCCTCTGGCGTTGTGGACGCTGAGTCGGGGGATGGCCGGATAGAGGATGTGGCTGAGCATCAGCCCACCCAGCACAATCATACCACCGCCGAGCAGCTGAGTCCATGGCCAGCCGCTCAGGTGCTGCGTGAAGAAGGCCGTCTGGCTGAACGGGTAGAAAGAGGAAAGGGTCACACCGGCCACCGGGGAGGGCAGGCCGTGGAAGTGTAGGCGCGCGTGGCCGCCCTGCTCGATGTTGAAGCGGGCCAGGCGGGTCGCGACGGCGGCGACATAGATGAAGGCGAGCGCCCAGCTCCAGTCGCCGTTCTCCAGCAACAGCTTGTAACTCAGCACGGCCGGGGCGACGCCGAAGCTCACGAGATCGACGAGAGAATCGAGCTCGGTGCCAAACGGCGAGCCGGTGCGTGCGTAGCGGGCGATGCGGCCGTCGATGCCGTCGGCGACCGCGGCGAGCACGACAAGCCAGGCGGCAAGACTGTAGTCGCCCCGCAGCGCGGCGATGATCGCCCAAAAACCGAAAAACAGATTTCCCAGCGTCAGCGCGTTCGGCAAGATGACGATTGCGCGCCGCCGCCCTGATTCTGCCGACCGAGTTCGCTTGATCATGGCGTCCCTGTCGTCTCGGATGGCAGGCGGGCCAGGATGGTCACGCCTCCGACCGCGCGCTTGCCTACGCGCACCTCGACGTTGGCGGTCGCAGGCAGGTAAACGTCAACCCGGGAGCCGAAGCGTATGAGCCCCATCCGCTCCCCCTGTCGGACCTGGTCTCCCACCTCCGCATAGGTCACGATCCGCTTCGCCGCCAGCCCGGCGATCTGGCGAACCAGAACCGGAAACCTGAGCGTGTGGATCCCGGTCGAAGACCGTTCGTTGGAGGCGCTGGCCGAGCGACGCCAGGCCGGCTCGAAGCGTCCGGGCTCGTACTCCCTCAGCTCCACGGCGCCCGACACCGGATAGCGGTTAACGTGCACATCGAACAGGGAAAGAAAGATCGAAATGCGCAGTGCCTGCCCGTGCAGATAAGACGGCTCCTCGACCGTACAGACTTCGATGACCTTGCCGTCCGCCGGGGCGAGCACGAGATCTTGCCCGATCGGTCCGTGACGCTCGGGGTCACGGAAAAAGGCGAGGACGCAGAGCGCCAGCACGCTGATAATCAGGGCGACCGTCCACAGGAAGGGGCCGCCCAGCAGCACCGCGGCGTCGAGCAGGACAATGGCCGGCAGCGCCGTGCTCAGGATGAACGGGAGGCCCTCGCGGGCCAGAGGCAATCGCATGCGCATCGAACTCGGACTAGGTCGACGTGATCAGAGGCGAACCGGTGATCATCTCGTACGCCTTCAGGTAACGCTTCGAGGTGCTGTCGACTACCGCCGGGGGCAGCGGGGGCGGCGGAGGCCGTTTGTCCCATTTTCCCTGCGCCACGATCCCGTCGAGGTAGTCGCGAACCGGTTGCTTGTCGAACGACTGCTGGCTGCGCCCCGGCTCGTAATCCTCCAGCAGCCAAAAGCGAGACGAGTCGGGCGTCAGAATCTCGTCGATGACGAGGATCTCACCCTCCTCGGAGACGCCAAACTCGAATTTAGTATCAGCGAGGATCACGCCGCCTTCGTGGGCGATGTCGCGTGCCCGCCCGTAAAGCGCAAGGCTGATTTCGCGCAACGTATTCGCGACGGCGGTGCCCAACACGGAGCGAACCTGGTCGAAGGTGATGTTCTCGTCGTGACCCTCGGTGGCCTTGGTCGCCGGTGAGAAGATGGGTGGGTCCAGGCGTTGACTCTCGACCAGCCCATCCGGTAGCGCCTCGCCGGCGAGTGTCCCGCTGGCCCGATACTCTTTCCAGGCCGAGCCGCTGATATACCCGCGCACCACACACTCGACGGGAAAAGGCTGCGTTTTGCGCACCAGCATCGACCGGCCCTCCCAACGCTCGCGGCTGGAAGCCATCGCCGGCTGGCGCTCGATGATCTCATCAGGTTCGGCCGTGACCAGGTGGCTGACCACGATGTCACCGGTTCTCTCGAACCACCAGCGCGAGAGTTGAGTGAGCACCCGCCCTTTGTGGGGAATCGGCTCGTTCAGCACCACGTCGAAGGCGCTGATGCGATCGGTGGCGACCAGCAGCAGATCGCGGTCCAGATGGTAGATCTCGCGGACTTTGCCTTCCCGGAAGAGCGGAAGGTCAAGCCCGACCTTGCTTAGTGCTTCGCTCATCGCGTCATGCCTCGTCATCTCCGCCGTGATTCGCGCCCTTCACACCGTCAGCACGGGACTTTCGACGCTGACCTCGGCCTTGTAACGCTCCAGCAGAGGATCGACCCACTCGGCCACGAAGCGGTCGACCTGCTCGGGGGCGCGGCCAACCATCGCCTCGGGCGCGAGCAGCCGCTCGAGCTGCTTGCGCTCCACCCCGATCTCGGCATCGCCCGCCAGGCGGTCGAGCAGGTCATTTGGCTCTCCACTCCGCACGCGTTCGGCGGCGGCCAGGGCGTGGCGGCGGATTCGCTCATGCAGCTTCTGGCGGTCGCCGCCGCGGCTGGCCGCGTGCATCAGCACCGGCTCGGCGGCCAGATACGGCATCTGTTCCTCGAGGCGTCGCGCGGCGACGTCCGGGTAGACGTTGAGGCCGGCCGCGATGTTGTGGGCGAGCAGCAGGACGGCGTCCGTCGCCAGGTAAGCCTCGGGCACTGCGATGCGCTTGTTTGCCGAGTCGTCCAGGCTGCGCTCGAGCCACTGCGAAGCGGCGGTGATGGCCGGATCGAGGGCGAGCACGATGACGTGCCGTGCCAAAGCGTTGATGCGCTCGGCACGCATCGGGTTCCGTTTGTGCGCCATGGCGCTAGATCCGACCTGCTTCTCCTCGAAAGGTTCGGCGATCTCACCGAAGCTCTGCAGCAGCCGGATGTCATTGGCGAACTTCGAGACCGATTGAGCGACCTCGGCCAAGGTGTTCAACAGTGACGCGTCGATCTTGCGTGGGTAAGTCTGCGAGGTGACGCCGAACAACCCGCTGAAGTTCATTCGCTCGGCGATCAACGCGTTGAGCCGATCGACCTTGGCGCCCGCGCCGTCGAACAAGCTGAGGAACGAGGCCTCGGTCCCCGTGGCCCCGCGCGCTCCACGGAAGCGGAGCTTGGCCAGGCGATGCTCGATCGTCTCCACGTCCAGGATCAGGTCCTGAATCCAAAGGGTCACGCGCTTGCCGATCGTCGTCGGCTGCGCCGGCTGCAAGTGGGTATAGCCGACGGTGGGCAGGGCGCGGTGCCGCACCGCTTGAGCGCGCAGAGCGGCGATGACGCTCAGGATCCGACGGAGGACGAGTGTCAGAGCCTCGCGATGCTGTATGAGGTCGGCGTTGTCCATGACGAACGCCGAGGTGGCTCCCAGGTGGATGACGCCGCGCGCGGCCGGGGCCACCTCGCTGAAGTGGTGGATGTGCGCCATCACTTCGTGGCGCACCTCGGACTCGATCTCGGCGATTCGGGCCAGATCGATGGTGTCGAGCTGCGCTCGCATGGCGTCGGTGGCGGCCGCCGGGATGTCGAGGCCCAGCTCGCGCTCGGCTTCGGCGAGGGCGATCCAGAGCTGCCGCCAGATCCGAGCACGATGTCGCGGTCCGAAGATCGCCGCCATCTCGGCCGATGCGTACCGCGTGATCAACGGGTTCTGGTAGCGGTCCGCGACGCCGGTCATCCTTTCTCCATTCGGAAGAGGGTTCGCCAGAGCTGGCCGCCGCGCTCGTAGATGACCCGGACCGTGGCGCCGCGACCGGCCAGATAATCGAGGGCCTCGGCGACATCGTCGGCGCTCGCCACGCGGGCGCGGTTGATCTCCACGATGAGGTCGCCCTGCCGAAGCCCGGTCATCCGGGTGACATAGTCCGAGACGCCCACGATCAATGCGCCTTCCGGGTTCCGGAGCCCACGTTCGGCGCGAATCGCCGGGGTCAGCGTCGTGAGCTCGAGCCCCGAGAGAACCTCCACTCGCGCCGCGCGCACCGAGGGGAGGTCTTCGGCCACCAGGCGGACCTCGCGTTCGCGACCGCCTCGGTCACGGATGCTCAGCTGCAGCGTCTGTCCGGGCGACACGTCCAGCAGCTCGGCCTCCCAGTCGAGGTTGGATCTCACCGGCCGTCCATCGACGGCCACCAACTCCATCCCCGCTTCGAGCTTAGCCCGTTCGGCCGGTGAGCCGGCCGCGACCCGAGTGATCGCGGCACCGCGCCGCCGCCCGGCACGATCGCGCTCGGTGGGTCCGACGTCGAGGCCCACCCAGGGCCGGCGGACTTCGCCACGCGTGCGGAGTTGCTCGGCGATCCGCAGGGCCCGATTGATCGGGATGGCGAAGCCCAGACCCTGGGAGCCACCCGAGCGCGAGAAGATGGTCGAATTCACGCCGACCACTTTGCCCTCGGCGTTGACCAGCGGGCCGCCCGAGTTGCCCGGGTTGATCGAGGCGTCGGTTTGGATCATGTCGGCGTAGATGGTCTCGCCACCGTCTCGGTCGCCGGCGAATGCCGTGGGCAGGATGTGGCGGCCGACGCCCGAGATCACCCCGGCGGTGACCGTCGGCTCGACGTTCGAGAGCAGGTAACCGAAGGGGTTGCCGATGGCGATCGCCGGCTCACCGATGACCAGCCCATCGGAGTCGCCGAACTGGGGCACGGGCAGGTCCACGTCGGCCTTGAGGAGCGCCACGTCGGACAGCTCGTCGATCCCGATGAGCTGGGCGGGGTGATCGCTTCCGTTGACGGTCGCGATGATGATCTCGGTCGCTCCCTGCACGACATGCGCGTTCGTCAGGACGAAGCCGCCCGGCGCGATGGCGATACCCGAGCCCAGCCCCTGAACGTCACGCTCGTAGCCGTAGGGGACGAAAAACTCCTCGAAGAACGAGCGAGGGACGACGCGCTGCCGCCGGATGACGTTGACGCTCACGACCGAAGGGATGGCCCGACGGACGGCATAAACGATGGCCGTTTCGCGCGCCTGGGAGAGGACGGCTGGTCTCGCGTCGGCGTAATCGCCCACCGCATCGACCGCGGCCGCGGGCTCGACGGAAGCGGCGGCCTGTGTCGCGTGTCCGATTGTGGCATGGGGCGCCGGGTCGCCCGCGCCGTCGAGAAACGCCCGCTGGCCCAGCGCCAGGATGCCCAGGGCGGCCGCGGCCGCAATGCCGACCGCCCAACGGAGGTGGCCGCGCCGAATCGCGCGGCGCGGCTCGCGCGGCGCCTCTATAGCTTCGCCTCCTCCATGCTCGGGGTCACCAGCTTCGCCTTCTCCCAGTCCTTGAGAAAGTTCTCGACCCCGCGGTCGGTGAGCGGGTGCTGGATGAGTTTCCAAAGGACCGCCGGGGGCACCGTTGCGATATCCGCGCCGCTTCCACGAAGTGGAGCGGGTGGCGGACAGAAGCGACGAGTATCTCGGTGTCGAACCCGTAATTGTCATAGATCTCGCGAATTTGGGCGATGAGCTCCATCCCCTCGTGCGAGAGGTCATCCAGCCGACCCACGAACGGCGAGATGAAAGAGGCGCCCGCCTTGGCCGCCAACAACGCCTGCGACGGAGAGAAACAGAGGGTCAGGTTCACGCCGATGCCGTCGGCGCGTAGCTGACGGGTGGCCACCAGACCCTCCTCCGTCAACGGGCACTTCACGACAACGTTGTCGGCGATGCGAGCCAGATCACGGCCCTGACTCACCATCCCTTCGGCATCGGTTGCAACCACGTCGAGACTGACGGGCCCGCCCACCGCGTCGGCAACCTCTTTCATGTATCCGGCGACATCGGCCTCGCCGACGACCTTGGCCATCAGCGAGGGATTGGTCGTGACGCCGTCGATCAGCCGGGCGCGGGCGGCCCGGCGAATCTCCTGCAGGTCGGCGGTGTCCAGAAAGATTTTCATGCGCTCGTCCCTTTTTCCGCTGGCTCTCGCGCGGTCGGCGTGGCATCCGAGACACTTCAAACTTATCGATCTGAAGCCTCTTATCTATAGTCGACTCTCGCCAAAAACAAACCCTGAGGAGGGGCCGGTGGCGCCGCTCGCAGGCCGGGCTCGCCCGCCAGCAAGCGGGCGATGACATCGGTATCCGCCCGGCCAAGACCCACCTCGACCAGCGTGCCCACGAGATACCGGACCATGCGATGCAAGTAGCGCTCGGCGGTGATTTCGAACTCCCAGATCTCCTCCGTCTCCTGCGACTGCCGCCAACCGGCAGCCAGCACGCGACAGCGCACGCCCCGCTGCGGCTGCCCCGATTTGGCAAAGGCACTGAAATCGTGGTCGCCCGGGATAGAACGCGTCGCCTGCTCCAGCTGTTGACGGTCCAGCCGACGGCCGAGGGGCCAGCAGCGCGAGGCGTGGAAAGGTGAAGCCGCGACCGGGCCGACGCCGAGTCGGTACAGGTAGGTGCGGGAGACGGCGTCGTAGCGAGGGTGGAACGAGCTGGGCACCCGCTCGGCCGATTCCACCCAGAGATCCGCTGGGGCCAGCGCGTTCAGGGCCCGCCGGAGCTCTACTGGACCAAAACGCTTGGGTACCAGGGCGCTGGCGACCTGCCCGATGGCGTGCACCCCCTGATCGGTGCGTCCGGCCGCGGTGACCTTGGCCGATGACTCCCCGCACAGACGCGCCAATAAAGCGGAAAGCTCACCCTGCACCGTGCGCCGGTCGCGCTGGATCTGCCAGCCGTGAAAGTCCCGGCCCTGGTAATGCAGGACGAGCTTGACTCGCCAGTGGCCCGCGCTGCTGTCTGGCTGCGCCACGGGCCAGAACTTACCCGGGCCCGAGGCCGGATGTCAAGGAATTACAGCGCTTTAGGTTCCGTGGAAGCCTCTGGGGCCGGTGTCGACGAAGCGCGAGGCCACGCCCTGGATCTGGGGTGAGGGACACTTCTCGAGAACAAAGGGGGAACACGACCTGAACCCCGGCCACGAGGCCGGGAAGGCGTTCAGTACTTGCGAATGACGCCGATGACCACACCACGCACGCGCACCTGCGATTCCTCGTAGTAGAGCGGCGCGTGACTCTCGTTCGCTGGCTGTAGCCGGATGCGGCCGTCTAGCTCGCGATAGTAGCGCTTGACCGTGGCCGAGTCCCCGCCCACCAGCGCGATGACCATCTCGCCGTTTTCCGCCCGATCGCGACCCTCCACCACCACGCAATCGCCGTCGCGAATCTGGTCATCGATCATCGAGTCGCCCCGGACGCGCAGTACGAAGTGGGGACCGCTGCCGCTCAGCATGTCATCGGGCACCGCGACCGTTTCGTCTCGCTCGATCGCCTCGATCGGCTCGCCTGCCGCCACTAGGCCCAGCAGGGGCACCGACGCGGCGATCGTCTGCCGACGCCCCGTGTCCAGCGGTTCCACGGAACGGCTTTCGTTGTAATTGCGGCGGATATAGCCCTTGCGTTCGAGGTTCGAGAGGTGCTCGTGCACCGTCGCCAGGGAGCGATAGCCGAAGAAGTCAGCGATCTCCTCGAAGCTCGGCGAGTAGCCGGAGCTCTGAATGAAGCTCTCGATAAAGTCGAGAATCTCGCGCTGTCGTTTGGTCAGCGCCATGACGCCTCCTGGCTGCGGTCAGCGATTCCCATGCCCCTGCGGCCCGGCGGGCCGGAGTACCGAACAGGAGCCGAAGTACGATACCCGAAAATGGACCGAAGCGCAAGCCCCTGCCGCCTCGGCGGCGGTTTTCCGTCGCAAACGGCCCCGGCCTCGGTTCTGGGGTCCCCGGGTGCCGTAATCGACTAGAAAGCACTATATTATGCGAGCGTCGCCGGTCCGGCTTCCTGCCCCCCTGCCAGCCGCTCGTGACTCCCAGGCCGATTGCGAGTGAGGCGCGCGATCACCGACTTGAAGATCAAAGTGCGAGACTCGACCCGAGCCATAGCTGTCGGTCGTCCTGGCGACGGAGAGGGTGTGTTGTCGAGAGGGAAGCGGTAATGGACGACGATATCCTCAAGGGTCTACCGGATTTCGGCTTCGAGCCGTCGCAGCTGGGCTCGGGTGGGGGCGGTGGCGCTCACAAGCGCGAGGCGGAGGGAGCCGGCGCCGAGGTCAGCGACCCGGAGCCCGGCGATGCCCACCCTGCCGCCGGCGGGGGCTCGGACGTGGCGGGTGCGGGGCCTCTCGATCTGGATCTGGACCTCGACCTCTCGGAGATCGGGCCGGTTCCAGCGACTCAGAAGGAGGGAGACCTCGAGCGCGAGATCAAGGAGCTATTCGTCGCTCTGGTGAAGACGATCCGCGCCACGCAGCTCTACGTGCAAGGGAACCCGCTGCTGCACCGATTCTTCGCGGACCTCAGCGACCGCATGGGCCGCATCTGGCCCCGCCTGGCAACGCTAACCTTTTCGATTCACGAAAACGAGATTCGCTGGATGGAAGTGCCGGTGTACCGGGGCCGACCCGGAGGTCACGAGAACGTCGCCTTCCAGCTTTACCGAGACGGCATTCGACGGATCGAGTTTCTGCCGGGAGTGGAAGAGCGCGAGCTTCAGCAGTTCATCGACGTGTTGCGCCTGGCGCGGGGGCTAAGCGAGGACGAGGATGACTTGCTGACGCTCATCTGGAACTGCGACTTCTCCTGCATCCGCTACGAGTATGTGGATGTGTTGGGCGACGAGCCGCCGATGCCGGTGACGAGTGCGGTCGAGGACACGGCGGGGACGGAGCTGCCGATGCTACCGGAGCTGGAGCTGTCGCCCGAGCTGCAGGCCCCGACGCTGCGTGAGGATTTCGAGCCGTCGCTCTACTTCCTCGATGAGAAGGACGTCAGTCACCTGCAGCAGGAGCTGCTGCGCGAGTGGGAGCGGCCGATCAAGCGCGATGTGACGCTGGCGATTCTCGATCAGTACGAGATGGGGGACGAGGAGCGGCGCAGCGAGATCCTGAGGATCCTGAGGCAGATGCTGCCGCGCGTGCTGGCCGAGGGTGAGTTCGGAGACGCCGCGTTTCTGGTGGCGGAGCTGCAAGGGATAGCGGAGCGCAAGAACGACGCAAAGATCGGCGAACAGGTCGACGAGATCATCGCTGAGCTGAGCCAGCCCATCGTCGTCGAGCAGCTGATCCGGCTGTTGGAAGATGGCGTGATCGATCCCCACAGCGAGGAGCTGGCGACCCTGCTGCACGCGCTGAAGTCCGAGGCGATCATCGTGCTGATGCAGGCGCTGCCGCTGCTGACCCGCCAGGAGGCGGTCGATCAGCTCGCCGCGACGATGGAGCGCCTGGCCGGCATGAATCCCGAGCTGATCGCCAGCCTGGTAAGATCGGAAGATCCGCGTGTGGCGGCGGAGACGGCGAAGATCGCCGCCCGGCTGAAGCTCTCCGGTGCGGCGGAGGCGGTGGCCGCCCTGCTGGCGCGCCGAGACGCCCGCGTGCGGCTGGCAGCGGTCGAAGCATTGGTGGCGCTGCGCACCTCGGTGGCCGGAAACCCGCTGTTGCGAGCCTTGGAGGACGAGAACCGGGATGTCCGCGTGGCGGCGGCCCGGGGGCTGGCCGAGCTGAGGTACCGGCCGGGCGCCGAGCAGCTCGAGAAGCACCTCAAGGGCTCCGAGTTGAAGAACCGCGACCTGACCGAGCAGCTGGCGTTTTTCGAAGCTTACGCCCTGGCGGCGGGCGAGGACAGCGTGAAGCTGCTCAGCCGGCTGCTGAACGGACGTCGTTACCTCTGGGTCAAGTATTCCAGCCAGGTGCGGGCCTGCGCCGCGCGGGCGCTGGGGCTAGTGGGTGGGTCCGCGGCGACAGAAGCGCTCGAGGCGGCGGCACGCGATCGGGACGCGATGGTCTTGAGCGCGGTGCACGCGGCGAGTCGAGCGCCGGGTCGGGAGGATGGTCTGAATGCGGCTCTCTGAGGAAGGGCTGATCCGCGATACCAGCGCTCTACTGAGCAGCGAAGGTCGCAAAGTCCTGGCGACGGTCTACGCGACCATGCGCTCGTTGCGGCTGTACCCGCTGGAGAACCAGGTCGTGCAGCGGGCGCTGGCCGAGGTGGATGCCGCGACGCGGGTGGTGCTCAACCGCGAGGGGCGGCTGCAGTTCCGCCTGGCCGGCGACTTCATCTTCTTCAACGACGTCCGCGTCCGACTCGACCTGGGCAATTACGCCAGCTTCGTCTTCGTCCGGAAAGCCCTCGAGGGTCAGGGTATCGGCGACATCGAAGCGACCCGACAGGTCGATATCCGCGAATGGACGTCGTTCCTCTCGCTGCTGGTCACCAAGCCGGAAGACCCGGACCGGCTGCTGGAGTCGTTCCAGGAGCGCATGGTGCAGGCGGGGATCGAGAACATCCAGGTGGGGCCACCGGCCGCGCTGGTCGAGGCGATGAGCCTCAGCGACGAAGCCAAAGAGGCGGCGCGCCGCACCTACGCCCGCTCGGTCAGCGTGGTCAAGGACGTGATGACCAGCGTCCGCCTCGGAAAAGCCTGGAGCGGCCGTCGGGTCAAGCGGGTCGTGCTGGGCATCGTGGACCAGGTGCTCCACGAGGAAGCCGCGATGCTGGGGATGACGACGCTGCGTGACTACGACGAGTACACGTTCACGCACTCCGTCAACGTCTGCATCCTCTCTGTCGCGCTGGGCCAAAAGCTCGGATTCAGCCGCCTACAGCTCTTCGACCTCGGCCTCGGCGCCCTGTTCCACGACGTCGGGAAGTCGCGGGTGCCGCTGAGCGTGCTCAACAAGGAAGGGCGGTTGGACAAGGAAGAGTGGCGGGTGATGAGCCAGCACCCGGACTTCGGGCTCATCCTGCTGTTCGATTTGCATGGCTTCGAGGAGCCGCCCTACCGCGCCATGTTGACGGCCTACGAGCACCACATGCGAACCGACTTCAGCGGCTACCCCAGGGTTCTCCGCAAGCGCTGGTTCGGATTCTTCTCGCGCATCGTCGCCGTGGCCGACGCCTTCGACGCCGCCACCAGCAAACGGAGCTACCAGTACATCCCGTTCCCGCCCGACGAGGTGTTGCGCGAGATGCGTGACAACCCGTCGCGCGGCTTCGATCCGATCGTGGTCAAGGCGTTCGTGAACATGATGGGAATCTATCCCGTCGGCACGCTCTGCATCCTCGACACCGGCGAGCTGTCCGTGGTGGTGGCGCCGAGCCCGGACCCCGAAGAGCTGCACCGGCCCCTGGTGCGGGTGATCTCCGACGCGAGCGGTCGCAAGCTGGCCGAGCCGGCGCTGGTCGATCTTTCGGAGATAGACGCGGCGACCGGCCGGCCGACGCGGACCATCGTCAAGACCACCGAACCCGACAAATACAACATCACGGTCTCGGACTACGTGGCCTGAGGCGCCGCGCCACTGTCGTCCCCGCCGCGGAGCGCAGGGGATCCTTGCGCCCACGCCGGGGTCTACCATTTACAGCCCAGTAGCCGTCCCCTAGATGTTCCCGAACCAGCGCATCCGGCGAATGCGATGCGCGTGGGCCGGCCGGCGGGTTGCTCGACCTTTGGAGCAAAACTGGAACGTACCCGGTGAACGGAACAGGACGCAAAAAAAGCTTCGGGGCCGCGGTGGCCGCCCTGATTCTCAGCCTGGGCGCGTCGTGGCTTGCCCTGCCCAGCGTCGAGGGCCAGCAGCCCTCGGCGGTCACGCCCGAGCTCCAGCGCGCGCTCACGGCGGCGGCCCCCGCCGAACGCGTTCCGGTGCTGATCGAGGTCAGCCGCGCCGACGCGCCGACGCCACTGGCGTTACAGCGAAACGAACGAGCTACGGAACAGGCGTCGAACCTGGCCGGCCTCTACGCGGTGTCGGCCGACCGGCTGCGACGCGGTCTGCCGGGCCCGCTCGCCATCGATCTCGAGCTGGGCGAGGTGCTGTGGATCGGCGGCGCGATCGCGGCCCGGCTCACCCCCGATCAGGTGCGCGAGCTGCAGGGCCGGTCGGGGATCCAGCGGATCTATTACGACGGGTTGGTGCAGGTGGAACTCGCCGCCTTGGCCGAGCCGGCTCCCTTGCTTTGGGCGCCCGGTCTCCCCGCGGTCCAGGAACCTGGGGGCGGTTTGCCCTGGGGCCTCGAGGCGATCGGTGCTCCTCAGCTCTGGCAGGTGGGGGCGACCGGGTCGGGCGCGGTGGTGGCGATCATCGACAGCGGCGTCGACGGTGACCACCCGCTGCTGCGCCGGAACTGGCGAGGTCTCAGCGCCCCCGTCTCCGAGGCCTGGTTCGATCCCTGGGGGCTGAGGGCCGTGCCGTTCGATGACGACGGCACGGGCGGCGTGGGCCACGGAACTATCGTGGCGACGACCGCCGTGGGCAGCCTGGGGCCGGGGGACACGCTGATCGATCTCACCGGCACCCGAGTGGTACAGGGCGAGCTGGAGGTGGTGACGGGCGTCGCTCCCGGCGCCGAGTGGGTGGCTGCGGACGGCTTCCAGATCTACGGCGGCGGCACCTACACGCGCCGCTCGGTGCTGCTGCAGGCGCTGCAGTGGGCTCTCGACCCCGACGGCGATCCGGCCACCGTCTCCGACGTTCCCGACGTGGTGAACAACTCCTGGGGCTTTCGCCCCGGCGGCTGCAGTGGCGTCTTCGATCGGGCCATCGACGCGCTCGAGCTCGCCGGCGTACCGGTGGTCTTCGCCGCCGGCAACCGCTCGGCCGGCATCGACACGGTGGCGTCTCCCGCTGACCGCGCCGATCTGCTGCTCAACGCCTTCGCGGTCGGTGCGGCGGAGCAGCGGGACGGTGAGGTCGTGGTCTCAGAGAACAGCCTGGGCGGCCCGACGCCTTGCTCTCCCGGCTCGATCAAGCCCGAGGTGGTCGCCCCCGGCGCGATACCGCTGGTTCGATCGGGTGGCGGGCGGACGGCTGTGGTCGGTGGCCGCAGCGGGGCCTTCACCTCATGGGCAGCCCCTCACGTGACGGGTGCTCTGGCTCTGCTCAGCAGCCTCAACCCGACGGCCAGCGCCAACGAGCTGAAAGACGCGCTCTTCTCCACCGCCCGCGATCTTCCGCCCGCGGGCCTCGACAACCGGAGCGGAGCTGGGCTCATCGATGTCGCGGCGGCCGCCAACCGTATCGGCGGGCTGGGCGGTGTGAGGGTCGCGGTCGCCAGCTGGAGCTGGGACACAGCCGACGCCGCGCTTTCGATTCAACTCTCGAACGCCGGTCGACTCGGGTTCTCCGGCGGCCGCGCCGAGCTGAGACGCCGCAGCGCCGGAGTGTCGCTGCCTGTGAGCGTGGCGCCGGCCATCCCACCCCAAACGCGCCGCGAGATCCGCTTCGAGGGTCTATCGGAGGAGCGCGTCGGCGATGGCAGGCTGGCACTGCAGCTGCAGAGCGAGGGGTCGCGGCTGCAGTACACGCTGTCGCTCGCCGCCTCCACCGCCACCGCCATCCACCTCACCGCCGGCGAGGTCCAGTTCTCCCTCGACGCCAACGGACGGTTGGGTCGAGTTGCTGGCGCGCCCGGGCTCTTGTTTCGGGGCGTGGATTGGCTCACGAGCGGGTCCTTCCTCTTTGCCGCGGGCGAGCGCGTGTCAGACGCCGCCTACGTGGACGTCCTGCAGCAGCCGACCCTGAAGTCGAATCCGATCGGCTCGGACACCGATTGGCGAGCGGTCTCGTTCTCGTCCGACGTCGCGCACGCCGACGTCAGCTTCAGCGACGACCGGGCGCTCCGACCGCTGGGCGCCACCGTCACCCAGACCGCCGACCTGGTGGCGTTGGGTGACAGCGGGGCCTTCGTCGCTTTAAGAGCTTCGGTCGTCCTTGACCGGCCCCGGGACTCGCCGTTGGCCGGGCTGCTGCTCGACTGGGACTTCAACGGGCAGGAAAGCCTGGAGTGGGACGCAGAGCTGGGCGCTTCGGTCATGACGCCGGCCGATTCCAGCGGGCCGTGGATGGCGCTGACCGCCGCGGGTCGAGCGCCGACCACTCACGCCGCCGTGCCGCTGGGAACGCCGGTGGGCGGCTTTTACGTCACGGGCCCCAACGACGGTGTGCTCTCTCAGCTGGAGGGTTTCACCGAAGAACGGAAAGCGCTGTTGATGCGCCTGGGTGGACGTCAGAGCGCCGAGGCCAGCGTATCGGACTGGGCGCAGCTGGTGACGGTCGGTCCGCTGCGCAGCGGCAGCTCGGCGGTCTTTCTGATCGCGGTGGGCGACTCGCGAGCGGCACTGGGCGCGGCCCTCGACAGCGGCCGCCTCTTCGCCGCAACGCTGGGCGATCCCGGCGGACCGGCGCCACGGGCGGCGGGCGATCTGCAGCTGCTTCCCGCCTACCCGAACCCGTTCAACCCGAACGAGGGCGGTGGTGTGGTCCTCCCCTTCCTGGTGGATCGGAGCGCTGAAGCTATCGAGGCGACGCTGGAGATCTTCACCATCTCGGGCCGGCCGGTTTACAGCGAGAGTCGAACGCTCGACCCGGTCGAGCCGGCGGAGCCCTTCCGCTGGGATGGACGGTTGGAGGACGGTAAGCCGGCGGCGAGTGGGGTATAC
This sequence comes from uncultured Gemmatimonadota bacterium, assembly GCA_964348165.1. Classification (GTDB taxonomy): domain Bacteria; phylum Gemmatimonadota; class Gemmatimonadetes; order Palauibacterales; family KS3-K002; genus CAYGAJ01. The sequence goes on from CAYGCC010000194.1 coordinate 28,200, forward strand.
GGTTACATGATTCGGGTGGGCGGCCAGCGCGGCATGGGCAAGTTCGTGCTGCTCAAGTAGAGTCGTGGTTGGTTTGACAGCGGTGGCGGCGGCCTCTAGCTTGTTCGCCGCCGGTAATTCGTTGAGAATCATGAACTTTCGGCATTGGCAGGGTGCAGGCCGGCCATGCGCCTACGGGCACCAACCGTCTCACGATCTCTCTGACCATGGCGGCTGAGGTTCCGGCGAGCGCCTCGAAGGCGCCGCGGCGCATCACGACGCGCGAGTTTGTCGCGATGAAGGGACGCGGCGAGCGAATCGCCGTGCTCACGGCGTACGACTACCTCATGGCCGGGCTGGTGGATGAAGCCGGCGTGGATTGCGTGCTGGTCGGCGACTCGCTGGGTCAGGTGTTTGCCGGTGAGGATTCGACACTGCCGGTGACCCTCGAGCAGATGATCTACCACGCGCGCGCCGTGCGGCGGGCGCTGAAGCGCGCGCTGCTGGTGGTGGACATGCCCTTTCTCAGCTACCAGGTGTCCGTCGAGGAAGCGATCCGCAACTGCGGGCGTGTGCTGCAGGAGTCGGGGGCACAGGCGGTCAAGCTGGAAGGTGGCCACGAAGCGGTGGCGGAGACGATCCGGCGGGTGGTGGCCGCCGGCATACCGGTCATGGGCCACCTGGGGCTCACGCCCCAGTCGGTCCACAAGCTGGGTGGCTACCGTCTGGTGGGGCGGGGCGCGGCGGAAGGTAACGCGGTGCGGGAAGACGCCCAGCGCCTGGCCGGTGCGGGCTGCTTCAGCATCGTGCTCGAGATGCTGCCCCAGTCGCTGGCGGGGGCGATCACCCAAAGCGTGCCGGTTCCCACCATCGGCATCGGCGCCGGCCCCGAGTGCGACGGACAGGTGCTGGTGCTCCCGGACATGTTGGGTCTGAACGAAGGTTTCAGCCCGGGATTCCTCCAACGCTACGGCGACCTGTCAAGCCAGGTGCGCGACGCGGTGACCCGCTACGTGCGCGAGGTCAAAGAGGGCGTCTACCCGGGCCCGGAGCACTCGTACGAGTGACCGCCGGCTCCCTGTCCCTGCCGTGAAGCTTATTCGTCGCATTGCGGATGTCAGAGCGGAAGTCGCGCGCGCGCGTCGCGACGGTCGCCGTATCGGCTTCGTGCCCACGATGGGCTTCCTGCACGAGGGGCACCTCAGCCTGATCGACCGCTGCCAGGAGCTGGCCGATTGGGTGGCGATGTCGATCTACGTAAACCCGCTTCAGTTCGCCCCCGGCGAAGACTTCGAGCGCTATCCGCGCGATCTGGAGCGCGATAGGAAGGCGGTAGAGGAACGCGGAGTCGACCTGGTCTTCGCGCCCGACGATCGGGAGCTGTATCCGGGTCCGCAAACGGTAGTGGTGACGCCGCGGCGGCTGGCCGATCGACTCTGCGGCCTCAGTCGGCCGGGTCATTTCGAGGGCGTGCTCACGGTCGTGAGCAAGCTGTTCGCGATCGTTCAGCCCGACGTGGCGGTGTTCGGGCAGAAGGACTATCAGCAGACGCTGCTGATCCAGAAGATGGTGGCGGATCTCGACCTGCCGGTCCGGATCGAGGTCGCGCCGACCGTGCGGGATCCCGACGGGCTCGCCATGAGTTCTCGTAACGACTACTTGTCGCCTGAGGAGCGGCAGCGCGCCCGGCGGATTTCGCGGGCGCTGGCAGAGGCGGTGAAGGATTACCGGGCCGGCCAGCGGGAAGCGGGGTCGATCCGGGCCCGCGTTTTGGCCACGCTGGAAGCGGGTGGGGGATTCGATGTAGAATATGTGGAGGTCGTATCCGGCGATGAGCTCGAACCGCTCGAGCGCGTCGGCGACGACACGGTGGTGGCGGTGGCGGCCCGGGTGGGGGCTACGCGCCTGATCGACAACGTGCGGCTGGGGAATCCGGATCCCGGGCTCGAGGCGCTGGTATAAGAGCGCGCGAGTCGGCAGGGCGGCCGTTGGTCAGCGGGGCGCCCGCACTGAAGAGCAAACGAGTCAGAGAAGCGCTATGCGACGCGAGCTTTGTAAATCGAAGATTCACGGTGCGACGGTGACAGAGGCGAACCTCTATTACGAGGGCTCGCTCACCCTCGACACCCGCCTGATCGAGGCGGCCGACCTGGTGCCCTACGAGCGCATCCAGGTCGTCAACATCAACAACGGCGCCCGCCTGGAGACGTACGTGTTGCCCGGCGAGCCCGGTTCCGGCATGGTGGCGCTGAACGGCGCCGCCGCGCGACTGGGTGCGGCCGGCGACCGGCTCATACTGATCAGCTACGCTCATTACGACGAAGACGAGATCGCCGGCCACGAGCCGCGCGTCGTGTTCGTGGACGAGCGCAACCAGGTTCTGGAGCGGGGCCTACGCGCCACAGCGCCCTGAAGCCCGCCGCACCCCTCTTCCGGCGCCGTCCCCGGTCATCCGGTCGCCGCGAGCGACGGGACCCGGCAGGCCGGCTTTTCCCCTGGTGAAAGACGCGCGCCTGCACCCGATCATCGCCGCCGCCGCGACAGGAGAGCTTCCCGATTGGGCGGCGGTGCGCTCGCGGCGCCGCGCCCACCTGGCCGCGGTGGCGGAGCTGTTGGGTCGCTGGGCCGATGAGCTGGAGCTCGGTCCACGTGATCGCCAGCGCTGGATGGCCGCCGGCTGGCTTCACGACGCCCTCCGCGATGCCGACGCCGAGCAGCTGGCCGCCGACGCGGGTGCCTATCCGGTCCGGGTGCGGCATGGGCCGGCGGCGGCGGCGCGGTTGGCCGCGGCGGGGGTCGACGACCGGGAGCTGCTGGAAGCGATCCGCTACCACACGCTGGGCCGGCGTGGCTGGGGCGTCCTGGGGCGCTTTCTGTACCTCGCCGATTACCTGGAGCCGGGTCGGGCTTTCGATCCCGTGGAGCGCGCCAGCCTGGTTCTGCGCCTGCCTCACCAGCACGCGGAGGTGCTGAGAAGGGTCTGCGCCCTTCGCATCGAATATCAGCTCGAGCACGGGGTGCCTGTGCATCGCGAGACCATGGAGTTTTGGAACGAGCTGGTGGAAGGAGATGGCGGCCCGGGTGGAGGCGGCACCAGGGGCGGTGGGGGCGGTGAGGGCGGTGGGGGCGGTGGCTAGCGGGCTGCGGGCAATCGTTCTGGCGTTGGTCTTTGCCGCGGTGGGAGCATTTGCCGCGTCGCTGTGGCTGGAGATACGCCGCGAGACGCCGGCGGCGGAATCCGAGCGGGCGGGCCAGTGGGAGGGTCGGCGGATCCGTGTCGAGGTGCTGAACGGCGCCGGTGTCGTTCAGCTGGCGCGGCGCGCTACGGATCAGCTGCGCGAGGCACAGTTCGACGTGGTCTACTACGGCAACGCGGAGGAGTTCGACCGGGACACCTCTGTGGCCATCGCGCGCATGGATAGCGTCGAGCCCGCCCGGCGCGTAGCCGATGAACTGGGACTGCGAAAGGTGACGCACGATCCCGATCGCAACTTGTACCTCGACGTCACGGTGATACTCGGTAAGGACTGGGCGGACATCAGTGGCGCTGAGCCAGAGCCGGAACGCGGTGAGCTGGAGATCTGGTGGGATCGGATCCGACGAGCGGCGCAACGGCTGTGGCCGGGCTAGCCGTGTTGATGGGGCTCCGAAAGGACGATAATTTGTAAAGTTTGGGGGTTTGTTGATCGCCACGCTGTGTATACGGGATCCGACTATGACGCGAGCCGATGCAGACGGCGGCGCGCCGGTCGCGGGCGCGACGGACGGTGTGTTCCGGCTCGTCGACCTGCTGAAGCCGGAGCGGATTCGTGTGCCGCTGCACAGTCGGGACAAACCCGGTATTCTCGCGGAGCTGGTGGACCTGGTGGCGCGCTCCGAAAGGCGTGAGGCAGAGCGTGAGGCGATCTATCGCGCCGTTTTGGAACGGGAGAGCGTGTTGAGCACCGGTATTGGTGACGGGATCGCGCTACCGCACGCCAAGTATGAAGGGCTGGAGGGGGTGGTGATGGCGGCGGGTGTGAGCCGAGAGGCGGTGGACTACGGGTCCCTCGACGGAAAGCCAGTACGCCTCTTCTTTCTACTTCTGGCGCCCGAGGCGGCAGCCGGTGCCCACGTTCGAACGCTGAGCCGGCTCAGCCGCCTCATGCGCGACCCGGCGCTGCGCTCCCGACTGATCGATGCGGCGAACGGCGAACGTTTCCTGCAGGCGCTCGGCGCGGCCGAGCACGCCGCTCATTGACGACGCCCCGGAACGATGACACCATCGCGGATCACGCGTTGCCCGATCTCTCTCCCTCCGTACCGAGTGCCCCTGATCAGCGGCTCGAGGGCTCTCTAGAGAGCGTGGGGTTCATGGCGGATTCCCTTTACAGGACATCCTATCGCACGCATTTGGCCGGCGCGCTGCGGGCCGAGCATGTAGGTGTGGGCGTGCGCCTCGTTGGCTGGGTGCACCGGCGGCGCGATCTGGGCGCCCTCGTCTTCATCGACCTGCGCGACCTGGCGGGAACGGTGCAGGTCTCTTGCAGCCCTGAGCGGTTGGATGCCGAGACCTGGGAGCGGGCGCGACGCCTGGGCTCGGAGGTGGTCATCGCGGTGGAGGGTGAGGTGGTGGCCCGTCCGGCGGACGCCGTGAACCCGGAGCTACCCACCGGCGCCGTCGAGGTTCTGGCGCGCAAACTGACGCTGCTGGCCCCGGCCGAGACACCGCCCATCCCCGTGGCCTACGGCGCCGATGAAGAGCTGGCCTCCGAGGAGCTGCGGCTTCGCTACCGTTACCTGGATCTGCGGCGGCCCGAGGTGCAACGTCGCTTTCGCATGCGGCACCGCATCTTCCAGACGATCCGCCAGGCGCTGGACGGACTGGATTTCGTCGAGGTCGAGACCCCCATCCTCACACGACCGACACCGGAGGGGGCGCGCGACTACCTGACGCCCAGCCGGGTGAGCAAGGGCGAGTTCTACGCGCTGCCCCAGTCGCCCCAGCTCTACAAGCAGATCCTGATGGTGGCGGGGTTCGACCGCTACTTCCAGATCGCACGCTGCCTGCGCGACGAGGACCTGCGCCACGACCGGCAGCCGGAGTTCACGCAGCTCGACCTCGAGATGTCGTTCGTCAACGAGGACGACGTGTTCGCCGTGGGCGAGCTGGTGATGGCCGAGGTCTGGCGAGCCTGCGCCGGCCGCGAGATCGAGCGTCCCTTCCCGCGCCTCAGCTACCGCGAGGCCATGGAGCGGTACGGTTCGGACAAGCCGGACCTGCGCATCCCCTGGCAGATCGCCGACCTGACCTCAGGGCTGGTCGGCAGCGACTTCCGGGTCTTTCAGGCGGTGAAAGGCGACGGCGGGCGAATCCGCGGCTTCTGCGTTCCCGGCGGCGCGCGCCTCAGTCGCAAGCAGCTGGATGGGCTGGGTCCGATCGCGCAGGCGGCGGGCGCGCCCGGCGTCCTCTGGGCCAAAGCGACGGGTTCCGAGCTTCAGGGTGGATTCATCAAGCATCTGTCGGCATCGGAAAGCGAACGGCTCCGCGAGCGGCTGGCGACGTCGGACGGCGATCTGCTGGTAATCGTGGCGGCAGGGGACGAGGCATCCCACGGCGCGCTCGATGCGTTGCGGCGTCACCTGGCCGATCTAATGGAGGCGGTGGAGCCGGGCGATCGCTTTCTCTGGGTGACCGAGTTCCCGTTGTTCGAGCGCGATCCCAAGAGCGGCGAGCCGGTGCCCAGCCACCACCCGTTCACCTCGTTCAACCTGGACGACCTGGAGAAGCTGCGCTCGAGCCCGCTCGAAGTCCGCTCGCGAGCCTACGATCTGGTGTATAACGGGACGGAGCTGGGAAGTGGCAGCATCCGGATCAACGAGCCCGACTTGCAGCGGCGGGTTCTCTCGGTGCTCGGTATCGGGCCGGAGGAGGCGCAGCGGAAGTTCGGCTTCCTGCTGGAGGCCTTCAAGTACGGGGCGCCCCCGCACGGGGGCTTCGCCCTCGGGCTCGACCGTGTTGTCATGCACCTGGCCGGCGGGAGCTCGCTGCGCGACGTGATCGCTTTCCCGAAGACGACGGCGGCGCGGGCCCTGATGGAGGGGGCCCCAGCTCCGATCAGCGCGGAGGAGCTTGAAGAGCTTGGACTGAAGTTGACGACGGAGACACATGCCTGATCCATCGACACGAACCGCGAACGACATCGTTCAACATCGCCTGCCCGCCGAGGGCGCTGATCAGCTGATCCTAGCGGGCGTCAACGACGCCAATCTGCAGGAGCTGGCCCGCATCTGCGGCTGTCGCGTCGTCCTGCGGGACGACTACGTGGTGCTGTCGGGCTCATTGAGCGACGTGGAGCGCTGTGTGCCGTTGGCCCAGCACATGATCGAGCTGGCGCGCCTGGAGACACCCTTCGCCGCCGGCGACATCCGGCGCTTCGCCGACCTGGTGGCCGAGCGCGAGGACCTGGCGCCCAGCGCGCTAGAGGCCAGCCGGATCATCCTGCCAGGCACGCGCAAGATCATCACGCCGAAGTCGACGGGACAGAAGCTGTACGTGGATGAGATCGGCCAGCGCGATATCGTCATCGGCATCGGTCCGGCGGGCACGGGCAAGACCTACCTGGCCGTGGCGATGGCGGTCGACGCCCTACACAAGAAACGGCTGCGCCGGGTGATCCTGACCCGGCCGGTGGTCGAGGCCGGTGAGCAGCTGGGCTTCCTCCCTGGCAGCGTGGAGGAGAAGGTCGATCCTTATCTACGGCCGCTGTACGACGCGCTGGGCGACATGATGCCGCCGGAGCAGCTGAGGCGGGCGCTGGAGAATCGCAGCCTCGAGATCGCGCCGCTCGCTTATATGCGGGGCCGCACGCTCTCGGACGCCTTCGTCATCCTCGACGAGGCCCAGAACACCACCACGCTGCAGATGAAGATGTTCCTGACACGGCTGGGTCTGAACTCGAAAGCCGTGATCACCGGCGACAAGACGCAGATCGATCTGCCGCGGCGCGAGGACTCGGGGTTGCTCGAGGTCGAGCGCATCCTCCGTGACATCGACGGCATCTCGTTCGTCTACCTCAGCGAGGCCGATGTCGTCCGCCACCGCCTGGTCCGGGACATCATCAAAGCTTACGCGCGGGCACGATCGAATAGCTCGCCGCCCCAGGAGAACAAATGAGCCCAGGGCGGAGAAGCAGAAACGCGGCGCGCCTGCGGTTGCTGCTGCGGCAGCTGCCGCGGCCCCGATCGACCGGCGCCATCAAAAACGCCTATCGGCTGGGGTTGCTAGTTTCTGCCGCCATCCTCGTCGAGTTCGCCTTTCCCGTACAGTCGGCGCCCGACCTGCCGGTGCTAGAGGAGGGGATGGTGGCGAGCGAGGATGTGATCGCGCCCATCAATTTCGGCGTCGAGAAGTCGCAGGCGGAACTCACGCGAGAGCGCAACGAGGTCGCCAACGCCGTCCTGCCGGTCTTCGACTTTCGACCGGACAACGCCGACAGCGTCGTCGCCGCGGCGAACGCCTTTTTCGTCAGCCTGGATAGTGCCTTGACCGGGGTCGGGGGCCCCGACGAGGCCCAAGGAACGGTCGCGTCCGTGCTCGAGGGCTATCGCATGCCGGTCGTCGAGAACGCGTCGCTGCTCGCCACGGCGCCGGTCCGCCAGCGCATCCGGGCCGAGCTCGTGCGCCAGCTACGCAACCTGTCGGCGGGCGTGGCGAATGCCAGCGACCTGGGCTCGGCCGGCACCGCCGCCGTCATGGTGCGAGGCGACGGCGAGGACCGCGTCATCCCGCGCGACTCGATCAACACGATGCAGCAGTTCTTGCAGGGGGCGGGCGGCCGCGCGGCGGCGCGGCTCACGGGGCCGGAGCATTCGCTCTTCCAGTTTCTGCTCATCCGCTTCTCGTCCAGCTCGCGCCCCACGCTCACGCTGAACGCGCAGGCGACGGAGGCGGCCCGCGACCAGGCACGCCAGGCGGTGAGCCCGCTCAAGTACGAGGTGCTGGAGGGCGAGCGGATCGTCGGCGCCCACGAGCGCGTGGGGTCAGAGGGGATCGAGCGCTTGAACGCTCTGAGGGCGGAGCTGGCGAGTCGCGACGGCGGCCGGACCTGGGGCTTTCAGCTGGGCGGTCTGGTGTACGACCTGCTCTTGCTGCTCGTCCTCGGCCTGGTGCTTCGCCACTTCCGTCCGCAGATCTACTCGTCAAACCGCTCGATGACGCTGATTTGGGTTGTGGTGCTGGCGGTGGCAGGCGCGGCGGCGCTGACGTGGCGGTCCGGCGCCTCGACGAATCTCATACCGATCGCTTTCGCGGCGCTGCTGGTGGCGACGCTGTACGACGGGCTGCTGGCGCTGGTCACCGTATTCGTGCTCGTCGCCTTGACCGCGGCGCGACCGCCGCTGATCGCGATGACCGTACTCTTCCCGATGATGATGGGTGGCGCAGCGGCGGCGCTCAGCGGCCGGGTCGTGCAGCGGCGCGCGCACACGTTAGTCTCGGCCGGCATCATCGCCGGGGCGTATGTGCTCTCGGCCGTCAGCCTGGCGCTCATCAACCGGCTGGGCCTCGATTGGGTGCTGGCCGCCTCCTTCTGGGGATCGGTCAACGGGATCAGCTGCGCGGTGCTGGCGGCGGGCGTCTTGCCGCTGGCCGAGTCGTTCACCCGGCTCACGACCGAGCAGACGCTGCTGGAGCTGGCCGACCTCAACCGGCCCCTGCTGCGCCGTCTGTCGCTGGAGGCGCCGGGCACCTACGCCCACTCGATCAACGTGGCCAACCTGGCGGAGGCGGCGGCTCGCGAGGTCGGGGCCAACAGCCTGCTGGTGCGAGTCGGCACCTACTACCACGACATCGGCAAGGTGCGCAAGCCCCAGTATTTCGTGGAGAATCAGCCGCGCGGCCGCAACCCGCACGACAAGCTGAAGCCGGCGACCAGCGCCGGAATCGTACGCGAGCACGTGAAGGACGGGCTGGAACTGGCCGAGGAGGCGCGGCTGCCCGAGGTGGTGAAAGCCTTCATCCGCGAGCACCACGGGACCCAGCGTATCGGGTTCTTCTGGGAGAAGGCCAAGCAGCTCGAGCCCGAGGGCGACCTTGATTCGAACGACTTCCGCTATCCAGGTCCGAAGCCCCAGTCCAAGGAGACCGCCATCCTGTTGATGGCGGACTCGGTCGAGTCGGCGGCGCGGGTGCTGCAAGATGCGTCGGAGCGGGGAATCGAGGAGCTGGTGGGCCGCATCGTCGATTTCAAGATGTCGGAGAAGCAGCTGGACGAAGCTCCGCTGACGCTCCGACAGATCGGCCTGATCAAGCAACAGTTCGTGAAAGTGCTCTCCGGCATGTACCACAGCCGAATCGACTACCCTCAGCAGAACAACGAGCGACAGGAAGCCAAGGAGCCGGTGGCGCGCGGGACGTCGTGACGGAACCGGGGCTGCGGGTCTACGCCAATCAGGTCGAGCTTGCCGGTGAAGTCACCCCGGCCGAAGTGATCGGCGCCGTCCAGGCGGCTGCGCAGGTGCAGGGAGTCGGCCAGGGCGAGATCTCGGTCACCTTTGTCGACGCGCCGGCGATCGCCGCGCTCAACCGCACCCACCGGGGCCGCCCGGGCCCTACCGACGTCATCGCCTTCAACCTGGCCGAGACCGACGCGCCTCTGGGCGATGTTTACATTTGCCCCGACCTGGCCCGTGAATCGGCGGCCGAAC
>CAYGCC010000195.1:0-3834 GCA_964348165.1 uncultured Gemmatimonadota bacterium
TGCAAGGTAGCCTGTCGCACTCCGGGCACGCTGGCCGCGACTCTGAGGGCGGCCAGTGGCTGGGCGACATCCACCTCGATCATCTTTCCGCCGACCGAGGCGCGGAGCTCGGCGGGCGTGCCCAGAGCGATAAGGCGGCCGGCGCTGATGAGTCCCACGCGATCACAGCGCTCCGCTTCGTCCATGTAGTGAGTCGTAACGAGCACACTCACGCCCGAGGCGGCCAGCTCGAAGATCAGATCCCAGAAGAGCAGTCGGGAGTTCGGGTCGGCGCCCGAAGTCGGCTCGTCCAAAAGCACCACGTCCGGTCGGTGAAGCACAGCACAGGCGAGGGCAACCCGTTGCTTCCAGCCGCCGGACAGGTCGCGCACCGTTCTCTGCTCCTGGCCGGACAGACCCAACATCCCCAAGACCCATTGACGGCGCGAGCGACGCTCCCGTGGCGGCACGTCATAGAGACCCGAGAAGAGATCGAGGTTCTCCCCGACGGTGAGTCCACTGTAGAGTGAAAACTTCTGCGACATATAGCCGAGGCGCGGCCGAATTGCAGCCGCTTCCCGCGTGACATCGAAGCCGACGACCCGCGCCACGCCGCTGCTTGGTGGCAGGACGCCTGTGAGCATCCGAATCGTCGTCGACTTGCCCGAGCCGTTCGGGCCGAGGAAGCCGAAAACCTCGCCTTCAGTCACTGAGAGCGACAGCTCATCGACTGCCACGAAATCACCGAACCGCCGGGTTAATCGATTCGTCTCGATGACCGGCCTGCCGAGATGAGCCACCGGGGCGACGCGCGGCCGCGGTTCCCGTTCGGCACCCTCCCCCTCGCGGCCCAGCAACGCCACGAACGCATCCTCAAGACTGGGCTCTATGCAGCGGGCGGCCTCGATGCTCACGCCCGAAGCCTCGAGGCGGCGCTCTACCCGGCGGTAGGCCTCGGGCTCCGTGAGAAGCGCGTGGATCGAGCGCCCGAAGATCCGTGCGTTCTTGACCTCGGGGTCGCGACGAAGATATGCAAGGGCACGGCCTTGTTCCGTCGTCCAGACTTCTGCCATGTGGCCGCCCAAACGCTTTTTCAGCCCGGCAGGTGTGTCCACCGCCAGGAACCGACCCTCGTGCATCAGGGCCACGCGGTTGCAACGCTCGGCCTCATCCAGGTAAGGCGTGGCGACGACGACGGTCACCCCTTCGAGCAGGAAGTCAGAGACGATTTGCCAGAAGTCCCGGCGCGAGATCGGGTCCACGCCCGTGGTCGGCTCGTCCAGAATCAAGATCTCCGGCTCGAAGATCAAGATCGTCGAGAGCGCCAACTTCTTCTTCATACCGCCGGAGAGGTGGCGGGCTAGGCGGCCTGTGAAAGGCGCCATACGGCTGAAGCCCAAAAGCCGCTCCGCACGCTCCCGACGCCGCTCGATAGGGAGGTGGCGGATATCGGCGAAGAACTCGATGTTCTCAGCGACGGAAAGATCACCGTAGAGCGAGAACGCCTGTGACATGTAGCCCACGCGTTCGGCGATGCGGGGCGACTCCCGTACGGTGTCGAAACCGAGCACGGCAGCTCGGCCACGCGTAGGGTCGAGGATCCCGCAGAGCATCTGAATGAGCGTCGTCTTCCCGGCCCCGTCGGGCCCCAGGATGCCGAAGATCTCACCGCGCTCGACCTGGAAGGTGACACCCCGAACCGCGTCGGTCTTCCCGAAGCTTCGGTAAAGGTCGACGGTGCGTATCGCCGGCGCGACCGATTCGCTCACCATGGCCGCCGCTCCGGCCAGGGTGCCGAGTCGTCCCAGCGGATGTAGGCATCCGCGGGAAACCCATCCAGGAGTGCCCGGTCCGCGTTGGACACCCGGATATCGACTGCGAAGACGAGCGTCGCCCGCTCGTCTGGCATGTGGATGTCATTGGGGGTGAACTCGGCCTCGCTCGCCACCCACTCCACCGTCCCCGGAAAGACTCGATCAGGATAGGCGTCCAGATAGACACGGGCTTCAGCGCCCGGCCGGACTCGCCCGGCCGCCAGCAGCGGCAGGTACACCCTGAGCTTGATGTCCCCTGCCCGGATGATCTCGACCACGGGCACGCCCGGTGCGGCTATCTCTCCGGCCCGCATCAACTCTCGCGTCACGGTGCCGGCGACAGGCGCCTTCACGGTCGTCTCCTCAAGCTGAGTCTCCGCCGCGGCGAGTTGCGCCCGAGCACGATCTACTTCCCGGAGCGCGAGCAGGCGGGCCGCTCGCGCCGCTTGCAGGCCGTTCTCAAGGCTCGTCTGTTCTGCCTCCGCACGCTCCGCCGCCTGACGCGGCGCCGCGTCCCGCTCGAAGAGCCGTCGGTAGCGAGCCGCCTCCGTCCGGGCAAGCTTGACCTGCGCCTGGAGGGCAGCGACGCGGCGTTCCGCCTCATGCACGGCCGCTTCAGCAGCGGCCACTGCCGCCCGTGCCGCATCGACTGCCGCGGCTTCGTCTCGGCGGTCCAGCTCGGCGATGAGCTGGCCAGCTTCGACCCGGTCACCTTGTTGCACGGCCAGCCGTGCGATCCGGCCGGCCGCAGCGGAGGCGATCCGCACGCGGCGGCCCTCGAGCCGACCGCTGGCCACAACCACCCCTGGCGGGATAGCCTCCCGGGCGTAGGTGTCGTACAGCCACAGGCCGACGGCGACAAAGACCGACACGACGGTCAGAGCGACGAGCACGACCCAGCCTTTGCCTTTCATGATTCTCCTCCCGAATCGCTGCTGGGCAGTTGAGCGTCGGCAGGTACCCCGGCGGCGCGCCTAAGCTCGATCAGCGCCACACGGTACGCGTGGATCGCTCGCAGCAGATCGGCACGCGCGTTAGTCAGGTCGGACTCCGCCTCCAGCACCTCGAGCTGTATGCCGATGCCGTTCGTATAGCGGTCCTGCGCGATCTCCAGCGCCCGTTGGGCACGATCGACATTCACGCGACCCGTGGCGACGTCCTCCGCCGCACGGTTCAGCTCCCGTGCGTGCCCGCGCACCGCTGCGATGGCGGTGTCGATAGTCTGCGCCGCCTCCGCTTCCGCGCGGGTGGCCGCAGCCTTTGCCGCCCGCGCCAGAGCCGCGGCCTCTCCGGAGTCGAAAAACGGCCAGTTCACATTGATACCACCCGACAATTCCCAACTCCACCGCTCCTGCCCGGTGATGATTTCTGGCCGTGAGGCCAAACCCATGGCATAAACGGATATTACGGGGAGACGGGATGCCCGAGCGGCCTCCGCCTTTGCCTCGCTGGCGCCGGCCAAAGCGCGCAGCGCCTGCACGTCCGGCCGCGCCGACCGGGTCCGGGCGAGCAGCGAGCCGGTATCCACAGCGACCAGCGTGTGCTCAAGCGAGCCAGCGACCGGCGGTGCCGCATCCGACTCGATCCCAACCAGCGCCGCGAGCCACTCGCGCGCTGAGGTGAGAGCGACACTGTTTGCACGCAGAACCGAGAGAGCCGCCGAGAGCCGTGTCTCGGCGCGCAGCACGTCGAGCCGTGAGACCGTTCCCTCAGTGTAGTGTTCCTGAGCCACACGCACTGATTCCTCGAGGACGTCTACGCTCTGACGCGCGACATCCAGTAGCGCCCGCGCGAGCAAGACATCGTCATACGCGCGTGCCACCGTCGCGGTAAGCTCCACCTCCGTCTGTGCCTCAGCCGACTCGGCGGCGCGGGCGCCCCATTCGGCCGCATGGATACCGGCGGATATTCGCCCGAAGGTGAACACCGGCTGAGTCACGCTCAGCTGGGCGAGGTAGTTGTTCTCGAGCAACGGGGTGTACGCGCCGAGCGTGCCCAGCTCAACCGCGGGCGGATCCTCGAACCGCAGGTAGGACAGGCC
>CAYGCC010000196.1:0-1846 GCA_964348165.1 uncultured Gemmatimonadota bacterium
GCCCTTCTTCAAATGGTTCGTCGGCGCCAAGACCAACGTCTGCCTCAACGCCCTCGACCGGCACCAGAACACGCCGACCCGCAACAAGATCGCCCTGATCTGGGAGGGCGAGGACGGCAGCCAGCGCTCGTTCAGCTACTTCGCTCTGAACCGTGAGGTTTGCCAGTTCGCGAACATCCTGAAGAGCATGGGGGTGCGGAAGGGCGACCGTGTGACCATCTACATGCCGCGCATCCCCGAGCTGATGATGGCGATGCTGGCCTGCGCCAAGATCGGCGCGGTCCACTCGGTGGTGTACGGCGGCTTCTCGGTGGAGGCGTTGGCGGAGCGGATCGAGGACTCGGAGTCGCGCGTGCTGATTACGGCCGATGGCGGCTATCTGCGGGGCAAAATAGTGCCGTTGAAACAGATCGCCGATGAGGCCCTGCGACGCTGCGGCATGGTGGAGCATGTGGTGGTGGTTCGTCGAACCGGCGAGCCCGTGGAGATGGAATCGGAGCGCGACTACTACTACGACGAGCTGATGGCGCTGCCCATCTCGCGAGCCGACGGCCAGCGCTGCGCCACCGAGGTGATGGACGCCGAGGACCCGCTCTTCCTCCTCTACACCTCAGGCACCACCGGTAAGCCGAAGGCGATCGTCCACACCCATGGCGGCTACCAGGTGGGCATCTCCACGACACTCAAGTACGCGTTCGACATCAAGCCCGAGGATCGCTGGTGGTGCGCGGCAGACCCCGGCTGGATCACGGGACACAGCTACATCGTCTACGCGCCCCTGATCCTCGGCGCGACCTCGATGATGTACGAAGGCGCGCCTACCTATCCATACCCCGACCGCTGGTGGCGCATCGTCGAGAAGTACGGGATCACCATCCTCTACACGGCCCCCACGGCGATCCGCGGGCTGATGCGCTTCGGCGAGTCGTGGGTCAACAAGCGCGACACATCCACGCTTCGCCTCCTGGGCAGCGTCGGCGAGCCGATCAACCCGGAGGCCTGGCGCTGGTATCACGAAGTCGTGGGGAAAGGCCGCTGTCCGATCATCGATACCTGGTGGCAGACCGAGACGGGGATGTTCATGATCACGCCGGTTCCGTCCTTCCCGCTGAAACCGGGCTCCGGGACCAAGCCGTTCCCGGGCATCAGGGCGGAGATCCTCGACGAAGAGGGCAACAAGGTGAAGCCGGGCGAGGAGGGCAAGCTGGTGATCACCACGCCCTGGCCGGCGATGCTCCGTGGCATCTACAAGGACCCGGACCGCTATGTGAACCAGTATTGGTCCACCTACTCCGGCAAGTACCTGACGGGGGACTCGGCGAAGATCGATGAAGACGGGTACTTCTGGATCATCGGCCGCGTGGACGACGTGATCAAGGTCTCAGGCTACCGGCTGGGCACGGCGGAGATCGAGTCGGCGCTGGTCAGCCATCCGGCCGTCGCCGAGGCGGCCGCCATCGGAATCCCCCACGATGTGAAGGGGAACGTGATCTTCGCCTATTGCATCCTGAAGGCCGGCTTCGATTCCAAGCCCGAGCTAGCGGCCGAGCTGATCCAGCACGTCGGCAAAGAGGTGGGCCCCATCGCCAAGCCGGCGCAGATCGAGTTCGTGGACAAGCTGCCGAAGACGCGGTCGGGCAAAATCATGCGGCGACTGCTCAAGGCGCGGGCGCAGGGGCTGCCGGAAGGGGATGTTTCGACGCTGGAAGCTTGAGTCTGACGCGGCGCCGGCGCGCCGCCAATGATGAATGTCCAATACTCAATGTCCAATACTGAAGGGAGATCGGGCTCTGCTGATTCGTTCCTTCAGTATTGGACATTGGATATTCGATCCGTCCCTCACAAC
>CAYGCC010000197.1:0-9577 GCA_964348165.1 uncultured Gemmatimonadota bacterium
GCCCTTCTTCAAATGGTTCGTCGGCGCCAAGACCAACGTCTGCCTCAACGCCCTCGACCGGCACCAGAACACGCCGACCCGCAACAAGATCGCCCTGATCTGGGAGGGCGAGGACGGCACCCAGCGCTCGTTCAGCTACTTCGCTCTGAACCGTGAGGTTTGCCAATTCGCCAACATCCTCAAGAGCATGGGGGTGCAGAAGGGCGACCAACCGGGCGCTACGCCTGGACCACATTCGCCGCGATGACCAGCTCCGCGGCAGAACCGTCCGCCGTGTGAATGGTCACCACTCGCGTAATCTTTCCGAGCCCACCCGGACCATGAGCAGCCGGATCGAACACCACACGCACACTGAAGTCCTCGCCGGCATTGACCGCGCGGTCGATCTGAGTTTGAGCTCCCGCGTGACCGGGCATGCCGAACGGGCCGGCACGGGAACCGTCCGCGAAATCGATCACCGCCGTCGTACAGCCGCAGGACGTGTAGATCGCGACGAGCCGGAGTGGCCCCGATCCCGTGTTGGAGATCCGAAAAACGGTCTCGACATCGCCACCATTGATGGGAATCGATCCGAAGTCGTGTCTCTGTCGATCCGCCTGAAGCGGTGATTCGGTCCGCTGCCGTTCAAGCTCCAGCATCGATCGTGGCGGCGCCGCCAGTTGCGTTTGCGCAGCCGAATCCCGGTCTTCGCGGCCAACGCAAGCCAGCGCGCCCACTGAAAGCACGATCAACAAAATCCTTGTCATTCGCATCGTCATTGCTCCTTCTCAGTTCGGCTTCGGTGCCCGTTCGAACCCCTTCGACACCCGCGCCGCGTCTCGCGGTCGCAAAGGCGATCAGGAAAGGCGAGCCGACCCTGACACATCGCTGCTGGCAGCCCCATGCGTCGAAGTCACGTCCACCCTGGATCCGCCATCTTCGCGCGGCTCCGGCAACCCACATTCCTTCACATGCGGACTCTGGATGCAGTACCGAAGCCGCCCGTCACATCATCCCTGGGGGCGTGTTACTGCAGCTGGATTTGGAGAGGTCAGGCTCGAGGTGGCGGTAGGTCGGGGGCTACCAGCAGGCCGTCCCACGACGCGGCAAGCTCGATCCGCGACGCCCGAACGAGCGTCTCAATCAATCCGATCGATGCGTCATTCACCACGGCCGCGGTGATACCCGCACAGTTCGGCATTGCCTGGCAGTCAGGGGTATCGCAGGTTTGGCAATCAGTCGTATCCCCACCGGTTATCCCGCCCACGGCGATAGCGGTCTGCTCACAAGTCACCGCCAGGCGCCCGCTGAGCTGCCCAGCGAGGGCTGGCCCCGCCAGAGAAGCCAGGTTCGCAACCAGGAGGACTGAAGCCAGTACCCGTAGCATAGCGTTGTTTGATCAAGGCAACCGGCGTTCTCGCCGATTGCCCAACATGTGCATTTGCAAGTCTCGTACCGTGGGCAGAAGGCCGCCAGCCCAAGCCGAGCCCCAGGCGCCACCGGTCCTCCGACGGCATGGCCAGCCGATCCGCTTCTCACAGACCGCTCAAGCTCGCCACGTACGCCGAGATGGCCTCGGTCTCCTCGGGCGCGAGAAGATTTCGGCGTCATCGATGTCGAGTTGTCGAGCGTCCGGTCCGCCAGGTTGCCGCGATGTAGGCGGGCACGCCGGTTCTTGGGGACACCGTCAAGGCTCGGCCGAGCCTGACCGCCCTCGCTCGAGCGACCGTCGTGACAGCTTGGCCTCCAGCGCCCAACGCCCCGATCCCGAGAGGGCGACGCAGATGAGCCCACCGACGAGGGCGACATGAAACTCGAAGCCGAACGCCAGCGGCACGTTCGGGATCGCCACGATGAAGAACCCCTGACGAAAGTGGAAAAGCGCCAGCACCACGATCATCTCGACGGCCAGCGCAACGGCCGCCCAGCGCGAGAAAAGACCGAGTATCAGCGCCAGCCCACCAAGCAGCTCCGCCAACGCCACCAGCCAGAGCAGAGCGTTCGGCATTTGCCAGCCGACCATGGCGAGCATCTCTCGGACGAACAACTCCTGGCCTCCGGCCAGCTTCATCCAGCCGTGCAGGAAAAAGATGATCCCCATCGACAGGCGCAGGATGAGCAGCCCCACCTCGGGTCTCTTCACCTTAAACACGTCTCGACCCTCCTCCGGAAGGTGATTACGAAAGGTGTGTCGACGTTACTTGGCTTGATTCGAGCGTAACGTCCCGGAACCGCGCTAGGGCCGAAGCGCAGGCCCTGCGTTATCGAGTTGAAACTTCTTGATCCGGTAGCGGAGCGTATCGCGACTGAGCCCGAGCATGCGCGCTGCGCCGGCGACGTTGCCGCCTGAACGCGAGAGCGCCTGCAAGATCAAATCGCGCTCGACGACTTCCATGCGAACGCCGTTGGGCGGAAGCTGTACGACCCATCCTTCGTCCCTGACGGCCCGATTCACGCCGCGGATCTCAGCCGGCAAGTGCTCTGGTTTGATCTCGACCATCTCTTCCAAGATTATCGCTCGCTCAAGCACGTTACGGAGCTCCCGCGCGTTACCTGGCCACGGATAGGCTTGAAGGACCTCGAGGGCCGCCGAAGTCAGGGTGGGCATCTCGCGCTTGAGGTCCCGAGCCAGCTGCTCCACGAAATAGAGCGCAAGGGGAATGATGTCCTCCGGTCGTTCACGCAGTGGTGGTAAGTAAATCGGGACCACTTTCAAACGGTAGTAGAGATCGCTACGGAAAGTCCTCTCTTCAATGGCCTTATCCAGGTTGCGGTTCGTCGCGGCGATAATACGCACATCCACCACGATATCGGTTGTGCCACCCACTCGCCTGAACTTGGAGTCCTCCAGAAACCTGAGCAGCTTTACCTGGGCGCCCGCCGGCATGTCGCCGATCTCGTCGAGCAAAAGCGAACCGCCATCGGCGATCTCCGCGAGGCCTCTCTTACGTTCGCGCGCATCAGTGAAGGCCCCCCGCTCGTGACCGAACATCTCGGACTCCAGCAGGTGCTCCGGCAAGGCCGTGCAGTTGATTTCCAGGAAGGGACGGTTTCGTCGGCGGCTTTGGGCGTGGATCGCGCGAGCCACGAGGTCTTTGCCCGTACCGCTCTCGCCCTCCAGCAGCACCGTGGCCGATTCCGTCTCGGCCACTTTCTCGACGCTCTGTATGATCTTCTGCATGGCAGGCGAGCGGCCCACGAGCTCGACACTGGCGAATTGCCAGCGGTACTTCTCACGCAGGATCGCGACCTCCTGCCGCAGGCGCCGTGCTTCTAGCCCTTTCTCGATGGTAATCAACAAATCGTTCAGATCGACGGGCTTTTCCAAGAAGTGATAGGCGCCAGCTTTTACCGCCTGCACGGCGGTCTCGATCTCACCGTAGGCCGTTACGATCACCACGACCATGTCGCGGTCGATCTCGCGGAATCGCTCCAGAAGAGCGAGTCCGTCAGCGTCGGGTAGGCGCAAGTCCAGCAGCATCAGCGCCGGGCTCGCCTCGTGTACCAGGCGTAACGCTTCGGCCCCGGTCGCCACCTGCTTGACTGCGTACCCGGCCGCCTCCAGTTGCTCGGCCAGCCAGCTGCGGAACAACGGTTCGTCGTCCACGACGGCGATCAATCGCGTCGGGCCCATCTTGCCACCGCCTCTTGCGGCTCCACCGAGATGACAAGTGTGAAGGTCGATCCCTCACCCGGCTCACTCTCAACCTCGATACGCCCGCCATGCCGTTCAACGATCCCGCGCGTGATCGTCAGGCCAAGACCGGTCCCCATATGCTTGGTCGTATGGAATGGTTTGAATATCTCCTCCAATTGCCCTGGCAAGATACCATGCCCGTTATCCGTCACGGAGAGCCTGATCTCGTCGTCCACGCAACGAACGGAGATACCCAATTCGCCTCCCGACTCCATCGCCTGGATCCCGTTCAGCGCCAGATTAACCAGCGCTTGAGTAAACAGGTCCGGATCGATCCGGACGTCCGGGACCTTTGCGTCCACATTTCTTCGTATGAGTACTCCTGCCGCGTCGGCTTGAGGTCCAACCAGCGTGATCACCCGATCTGCAAGCTCGACCGGATCGATCCAGCCCAGGCGCGGCTCCTTCGGGCGCGCGTAACTCAGAAAATCCCGAATCACCTCGTCCATACGCTCGACCTGGCCGCGTAGCTGGCTCAGGACAGCCTCCGGTTCAGGGTCTCCTCTCATCCGCTTCGACAACAATTCAATTCCACTGGCCACGCCTACGAGAGGATTCTTAATCTCATGGGCGAGCCCGGATGCCAGCTCGCCTACAGACGCGAGTTGCGCCGCGCGCCGCAACTCTTGATCGTGTAGCTCCTGGATCTGCCGTGCTGAAGCCCGAAGCTCGCTCGACATCTGATTGAACGCGCGGCCGAGTTGACCCAGTTCGTCCTCGCGCTCGATTCTCACCTCCACACCGAGCTCGCCTGCGCGAATGTGCTCCGCCGCACCGACCAGCCGCCGCAGAGGTACCACGATCGAACGCGCTACCAGCCATACGACTGCGACCAGCAAGAGCGCAAAAACGCCCTCCAGCATGGCTGCCAGTATGGCGAGCCCGCGCAGTTGGCCGACGGCGCTCTTCACCGACACCTCGGAAATGTACAGCCATGATACACCGCGAATGGCCATAGAAGTGCCGAATACCTCGACGCCCTCGTAATTCACATAGCGTTGCCTCGAACCGGGCGAAAGACCGGCTAGCGGCGTCGGCAGTCGCTCGTCATAGCGGATCGGCCTATGAACATGCGACAGAAAAAGCGGGCGGCCGATGCTGTCTGTGATAAAAGCATGGACGTCTGTGGCAAGATGGGGTGGTATGCGCAGAAACATATGCGCCTTGTCGAAGCCGATCGTCCCGGCCAGCGCGCCGAGCCAGCTCAGCCGTTCGTCCAGAATCGGTACGGCCAGCTGATAGAGCGGCTGCGCGTCCTCCTTCTCCGCCGCCAGGCCTGCCGCGAAGAATCGCCCTTCACGCGTCCGGCGGACTAACTCACTCGTCGACCAGTTCTGCCCGACTCGGTAGTGGCGCGTCGCCGCTACCACCGTTCCAGTTGTGTCGATGACCATCAGTTCCGTCAGCGACGGAAGCTCCCCCAGCTTGCGATCGAGGTACTCATGGAACTCCGCGGTCAACCGTGAACTCGGCGCGTTCGTCCGAACCGCGGCCGAAGCCGAAGCCAGGGCGCCGATGAGATAGCGGTTTCCCGCCACGATCGCATCGAGATAGAGGTGGTGACGCTCTACCTCGGTCGCCACGTGCTCAGCCTGAATCTCTGTCAGCGCGCTCAGGTAGCGCTGCACTTGCGCCTCGATGATGCGGCGAGTGACCTGGAATCCCACGGTGTTAGAGACAAGAAGGGGCACCAGCGAGAGGACCAGAAACCACAACAGGATACGGCGGCCCAGTCCGCCGCCGAACAGGCTGTCCCGCCAACCGCCGAGCGGCCAACGGGCCAACCTCACTCCTCCAGCAGCCGCTCTAGGGTCTCGAGCAGCGTTCCGTGTCCAGCAACCTTCACCACCCAGGTCAGCTCACGCGCCATATGGACCTCCGGACCTGTGGGAAGCTCCTCGCCGGTATAGACCACCATCCTCGGCGCGAGCGCCAATCCTTTCAGGCGCTTGAGCAGCGAAATGCCATCCATCTGCGGCATCCGATAATCGGTCACCACCACATCCGGCTGAATCTCACGCGCTAGCGTCAGGGCCTGCTCCGCCGAGTCCGTCGCCCACACCTGGTGTCCCCTCGCCTCCAGCGCGCCTGAGACGCTATAGAGGATCAAGCGATCGTCATCCACCAGAAGTATCTTCTTGCCCAAACTCGGTCGCCTCTTGCCCTGGGACGATCCCCGTCTTGCAGATACCTGGGTCTTTTGCCCAACATCGCCCGCGGCAAGAACGATACCCGGCGGCAACGGCTTGAAACTACAGGAATCGACCCCGCCGGGCGACACAGCGCCCCCGGAGATGGGTGAAAAGACCCGGACCCGATGGGGGATATGCCCCTTCGGCGCGCCGACCTCTCGCGCGCGCATAATCCGTAAGTCACTCCTAGATAATCAGTTAGGCCGGCGGGACGCCAATGGTACGGCCCGTGCTCTTCGGGAATCGCGGAGAGGCCCGGGCCGACCGGCCGGGCTGTTGAGAGGATCGGCGGACCTGACGTGGCTCTGCCGCCCGATTCGAGAAGGAGGGCCGAAAATGTTCGACGGTTACGGCTCACGAGTTGCCTTCGCGCTCGCACTGGGGGCCTTCGGTGCGGTCGCCGTCAGCGGAGATCTCCACGCCCAGGGGCTGAAGGTGGTGGGCTACGGGGATTTCGAGTGGACGCTCCAGCAGACGGGCGACCCGGATGACGAGTGGCACCACTTCTTCGACAACCATCACATCAACCTGATCCTACTCGGATGGGTCATCGATGATCTGGTGGTGGGCGTGGAGGTGGAGTACGAGCACGCGGGCGACGAGATCGTGCTCGAGTACGGCTACCTGGCCTATACGGGGATTCGCAACCTGAGGCTGGCGGCTGGCAAGTTCATCTTACCGTTCAACCGGTGGAACAAAGACCTCCATCCCACGTGGATCAGCAAGATGCCGGGCCGACCTCTCGTGTACGGCAACGTCTTCCCGTCCACCTACTCGGATGTGGGAGTTTGGGCCTCCGGAGCCGGGCCTCTGGGAAACGGGGCACGGGTCACCTACGATGCCTACGTGATAAACGGGGCAAAAGGTGAGGCGGACGAGGCGAACTTCCGCGACCTCCGCGAGAATGATCGCGAGAGGCCGGAGCGCGATGACAACAAGGCTGTGGGGGGTAGGCTCGGCCTCGAGCTTCCGCCGGGCCTTGGCCTCGGCGTCTCTGGGTATACAGGCAAGTACGCGGAAGATGAAGCCGCAGAAGAGAATCTGCAGCTCACCTTCTTGGGTGCCGACGTCGATTATGGCATAAGTGGGTTGGAAGTGCGGGGAGAGTTCGTGCACGCACGCCAGGATCTCACCGGCGGCGCCACGAACGAGCGCACTGGCTTCTACGCCCAGGCGGCGTACTTGCTGTCTGCCGCTTCCGAACAGTTGGCAAACTTCGAGCCCGTCGTCCGTTACTCTTGGGTGAACTTCGAGGGTGACGCTTCCGACACGCAGGAGCTCGGCATCGGGCTCAACTATTACGTCTCTGCCTCCTCGGCCGTACGTGTGGCGTGGTTTTTCAACCTCGAAGAGGACGGGTTCAAGGAGGACAATAACAAGCTGATGGGACAGTTCGTGATCGCTTTCTAAGGAGGCTGCGACAATGAACAAGCGGATAAAGAAGTTGGCCGTTCCTATTGCGCTGGTAGGCCTCGCCGTCTCCGTGGTCGTTTCAGCGGCTCAGGCCCAGGAGTCGGGCCCGGAGGTCTGGGCACGGACTTGCGGGCGATGCCACCGGGCGCAGCCACCGAACAAGTACGATGCCGACAGCTGGCGGGCGATAATGGGTCACATGGCCCTGAACGCGCGGCTGACGAGCGATGAAGAGGATGCGGTCACCGAATTCCTGATGGGCGCAGCGCGAAGACTGACCATGGATGACCAGAGGTCAGACTCGCCTGAACCGACGCGCTTGGCCTCGAGCGACCCCACCTTCATCCCGCTGGTCGAGGGGATGAAGGGTGCCGACATCTTCGCGAAACAGTGCGCCGCCTGTCACGGGAAGCAGGGGAAAGGTGACGGCCCTGCGGCGGTCGCGCTCACGCCTCGCCCTCCGGATCTCACCGATTCGGCCAAGATGAGTAAGCTCAGCGATGAGGAACTGTTGCAGATCATCGCGAAAGGAAAGGGTGCGATGCCCCGTTTCGACGCGCTGCTCAAACCGGAAGAACTGGAGGCGGTGACAGAGTTCGTGCGTCGGCTCAGCGCGCAAGTCGAACAATAGGCTGCATCTCCCGGGGCGGCCGCCGGAAGGAGGAACAATCGCGGCCGCCGGGACGGGGGGATTCGTGCCGCTAAGCGGTAACGGATCCCCCCTTCGCCATTGCTAGCCCGCAGCCCACGCCTGGTGACTTCTTACAAGCGAGAAACCGTTGAGAAGGGGCCCGCGCGGCCCTGTGTGTGAGGGCGGAGGGGTGAGTGGGCTGGGTTGACAGGGGTAGGGGGTACCCCTATCTTCGTCCAGACCTTCGCATTTGCCTGGCGACGTGACCAGACCGCTGCTTCGACCGCCGCCCGGCCAATTCGAACTCGAGGCTAGACCGCCATGGTGCAGCTGCCGATTCTCGACCCGACCATCGACGACGAGATCAAGGAAGAGGCGCTCCGGCGTCTCGCCCGCATCGGGGGACAGGTGCGCGGTCTCCAGCGAATGATCGAGGAAGACCGCTATTGCGTCGACATCCTCAACCAGGTCTCCTCCGTTCACGAGGCCCTGCGCGGTGTGGGCCGGCTGATGATGAGGAACTACCTGGAGCGGTGCGCGACCGCGGCCTTGGAGGGCGGTGGCGAGCGGGCCGAGCAAGTTCGCGCTGAGCTCCTCGACCTCATGTATAAGTACGCGAAGTGACCAGACCGTAAGACGAAGGGGTTCTCCATGTTCCCGGCCTTGATACCGACGCTGGCGATGCTCGCCGTACTCGCATTGCTGGGACTGGGTGGTATCGCGACGACCGCGAGGGCCCAGTCCTCGGAACCGGCCAGAGCGGACGCAGAAGAGCGCGAGGCCGACATCGTGCTCTGGGTCGATGGGATGAGTTGCCCGTTTTGTGCTTACGGCCTTGAGAAGAAGCTGTCCAGGCTGGAGTCGGTGCAGCAGATCACGATCGACCTGGAGAACGGCCGAGTGCGTATTACGCTCAAGGAAGGGGAGTCGGTCAGCGATGCCGAGCTCGAGAAAGCGGTGGCCGACGCCGGCTTTTCCTTGAGGAAGCTCGAGCGCCCCGGCACGCGAGCCCGCGACGCGCAGCCGCGATAATCAGGACACGGCACCGCGGGAGATGCAGGCTCGATTCGTTTTCGGAATTCCGGCGGCCGCCAGCTTCAGCCTGCTCTTGTTCGTCGGCCTACGCCCGGTGTATCCCCAGGGCCTGCCGTTCAATACACCAACGGCTCTCCCCCTCGCCCTCGCCGAGAACTCGCTGCGGCCCACGTACCGCCACACCGAGCTTACCCTCGACAGAGGCGACGAACCGGCCGGGTCCCCTCGGCTCGGCATCGAGGTTCTGCAGCTGGTCATCCCGTATGGGGTCACCTCGAAGACCACACTGGTGGCAGGGATCTCCTACGGCTGGAGGAGCCTCGAGGCCGACGGAGCGAAAGAGACAAGCAGCGGCTTCGCTGACCTGTTCGTCTCGATCAAGCAACAGCTTCTCGTATGGAACTTCCGCGGCGGAACCACACGACTCGCCGCTTTCGGCGGAGCCTCTCTTCCAACCGGTAAGACCGAAGCCGGAAGCTCGCCGTTGCCTTTGCCACTCCGTCTGGGCAGCGGCGCCGTGAATCTCTCGGGCCGCGCCGTTATGACGCACGTGAACCGCCGGCTCGGGGTCACCGGGATGGCGGGATACGCCGTCGCCACGGATTCTTACGACGGCGTGCGCCGCGGCGA
>CAYGCC010000198.1:0-3061 GCA_964348165.1 uncultured Gemmatimonadota bacterium
CTCGGGCAGGCCGTTCACCTGTTGCGCTCTCACCTGGGGACGGAGCTGGTCGTCAGCCGGGGATCGGAGCTGGGGCTGGATCACGAGCTGATCGCCTGCGACGCGGTGCGCTTCGAGCACGCGCTGGAGGCGGAGCGGCTGGAGGAGGCGCTGGAGTACTACAAGGGCGACCTGCTTCCCGGGTTTTTCCTCAGCGGAGAGCCAGAGTTCGAACGCTGGCTGGAAGCCGAGCGTGGCCGGCTGCGACGACGAGCCGCCGAGGCCGCCCGGGCGCTGTCGCAGGCAAGCGAGAAAGAGGGTAACCCGGCCGAGGCGGTTCGCTGGGCACGGCGGGCGGCTTCGCTCGCGCCCTACGACGAGGCGGCGACGCGCCGGCTGATCGAGCTCCTCGACCGGGGTGGGGATCGGCTCGGCGCGCTGCACGCCTACGAGACGTTCGTGGAGCGGATGCGGCGGGAGTTCGACGCGACGCCGACACCCGAGACCCAAACGCTGGTCGAGCGGATCCGGGCGCGCGAGCGCCCGGCCCGAGATCAGGTATCTGCACGGGAGGCCCGGGCGTCGACCGAGCTCGAGGAAACGCTGCCGGCCGGCGGCTCGACGGCAAAGCCGAGGTGGCGCTGGCAGCGCACCGCGCGCTTCGCCGCGGGCCTCGTCGTCGGGCTCGGCCTGGCGGGTGGCTTGCTCCTGCTGGGGACGAGAGGGTTCGGGCCGCCGGACAACCTGATCGGCGAAGGGGTGCTCGAGCCACGCGATCGCATCGTGCTCGCCGACTTCGAGAACCACACGACGGATTCGCTTCTGGCCCGCGCGGTGACCGAGGCGTTCCGCGTCGATTTCGAGCAGTCTCGAATCGTCAGGCTCGTGCCGGAGGCCGAGGTCAGAGCCGTGCTCGGGCGCATGCGGAGGAACCCGGCGTCGCCCATCGATGACGCTGCGGCACGGGAAGTCGCCGTGCGCGAGCAGGTCAAAGCGGTGATCGCCGGCCGTATCAACGAGGCGGGTGTCGGTTACCTGCTGTCGGCGCGCTTGCTATCCGCCGCGAGCGGTGAAGTGCTGGCTTCATCCGGCGAAACCGCCGCCGATTCCACCGAGCTTATCGCCGCCATCGATCGGCTGTCCGACGAACTGCGAAAACAGATCGGCGAGTCGCTGAAAGAAATCCGCGGCAACCCACCCCTCGCGCGGGTGACCACCGCTTCGCTGCAGGCGCTTCGCAGCTACACGCAGGCGATGGACGCCGAGAGGAGGGGCGAGGGGCGAGCGCGGCAGCTGCTGGCCGAAGCGGTCGCCCTCGACAGCGCCTTCGCCATGGCACACCGGAAGATCGGGAGCATGCACCTGAACACCGGCCAGTCGCAGCAGGCAGAGCAAGCGCTGAGCAAGGCGTTCCGTCACAGCGACCGGTTGACGGAGCGCGAGCGCTATCAAGTAGCTGGCCTCTATTACATCACCACCCAACAGCTCGCCAAAGCCGTCGACTCGTACCGGAACCTCCTGAGCCTCTATCCCGATGAAAGCCTGGCCATGATAAACCTGGCCGCCGTGCTGAACGAGCTGCACGACTACGCCGCGGCCGAGTCGCTGGCCCTCCGGGGCATCGAGGTGGCACCGGGCACGTGGACGGTCTATGCGAACGCCGTGGAGGCACAGATCGGCCTCGGCAAGTTCCAGGAGGCGGATACCGTCCTGGGTCTGTGGGAGGCAGCGCTTCCCGGCAATCGTCTGAGGAAGTGGTATGCGGCTCAGACCGCCGCTGCCTTCGGCGACTACGACGGCGCCATGGTGCATTTGGAAGCGCTGGCGAGCCAGCACCCCAGGTTGGCGAGCATCTCGATGGCCAACGTCGCGATCATCCGCGGCAGGTTGGCGGAGGCGGAGGATCACCTCCGCGACTACCTGGCCCAAAGCTCGAGTTTTCCCGGACGCCTGGCCGCCAGCCTCAGGCTGGCGAGTATCGACCTCTGGTATCGCGGGGACTCGACCCGCGCGACCCAGACGATCGCCGCAGCGCTGGAGCGCTACTCACTCGATTCGATCCCACTTCGCAACCGACCCTATTCCAGGCTCGCCGAGTTCTATGCAATGGGCGGCATCTCCGGCCGGGCGAGAGAAGTTTTGGCCCAGCGTCAGGCGGCAGGTCTGGGACCGCTCGAATCACCCTCCCACGAACTGGGCGTCGTGGCTTTGGCCGAGGGGCGCTACGACGACGCGATCCAGGAGTTGGCGCGCGTGGAATATCACAGCCCCATCCGCAACCTTCCTCCCTTGGCGCGAGCCTACGACCTGGCCGGCCTCGCCGACTCGGCCATCGCGGTCTACGAGCGGTTCCTCACGACGCCGTACCGATACCGGGCCATCTACGCTACACCCACACCGGAATACGGCAGCGATCCGTGGTGGCGCGCCTGGATCTTCGAGCGGCTGGGCCAGCTCTACGAATCACGCGGGGAAGAGCAGAGAGCGGCGGAATACCACGCCAAGCTCGTCGACCTCTGGAAAGACGCCGACCCGGAGCTCCAGCCCCGCGTCGAGGCGGCGCGCCGCGCGATCGAACGTCTGCGCGTGAACCGCTGACGGGTATTCGACGCCGCTGCACGACTCGAATACCTCGCAGGCTGAGTCAGGTGCCCGCCGAGCGGAATGGGTCGATCGGCTCTAGGAACGGAAACCGGTGGAAATCCGTGTCTCGGGTGTAGATCTTGATGACCCCGTGCTCGCGCATCAGCACAGCGGTCTGGGCGTCGTGCATCAGGTTGCCGCTCAGGTGAGGGACCAGGCTCAACACCTCGGCGGCGACGGCGGCGTGCCGGTCCGTCGCCACCAACACCCCGAGGCCCTGCGCCGCGAGCACGGCCTCGATGAATCCCCACGCTTCGGCCGCTGACCAGGGCGCCCGCAATACCCGCGGGTGCGTCGCCACGCGCAGGAACTCGTAAACGATCCCCCACGTCAGATACCAGGCCGATGCCTGGCTGCGCCAGCTTTCGAGCAGTGTGTGGCAGCGGGCGTGGTACGGCGAGTGCTCGTCGGCGGCGTAGACCAGCACGTTGGTGTCGAC
>CAYGCC010000199.1:0-4408 GCA_964348165.1 uncultured Gemmatimonadota bacterium
GCGGTGTAATGGCAACCGAGCTCCTGACGCGGGAACGCAAAGCGATTCCTACACGGCGGGGCGGCGGGCGTACGACGCCGCGGGCGTCGCCACGGGCCAATGGGTGGTCGTCGTTTAGATCGCCGAGATACGAGCGGGGAGAGATCTCCGGTCCTATCCGGCTGTTGGGCTGGCGTGCCGCGTCGCGCAAAGCCGGGGTGGAGTGGCAACGCAGGCAGCTGAGCGTTGTTCGGCTCAGCGCTGGGTCTACGACTGATGCGAGGGATGCGGCCGATCCACCGCCGCCGCCATCTCCTCCTGCTCCGCCGTCCCCAGGTACCAGAAGGTAGGGGCCGGGAGCTGCTGCGTGGGGGGTGTGGCAGGGCGCACAGTCGCTTCCTATGGTCGTGGTGTCATGGGTCTGCGCCAAGACCGGAGTCGATACTGCCAGCATGGCGACCAGAGTGAGCGGCTCCCAGCGACGCATCCTAGAAAAACCTCCTGACCAGTTGCACCGAGAGTCGGTTTTCGACGCGGCTGAATTCGATCCGCCAGCGGTTGTGATCGTAACGCGCGACGGCGTCGACGAGCCCAATTCGCCACTCGGCGGTCACACCCCCGCCGATGAATCGCTCGCTCGCTGCTCCCTGCTGCGTCCAGTGCCAGGTTCCGATTTGTGTCTGCAGACGCAACGTGCTGGCCGGTATCCACCTCAGCACCAAGTTCGTCGATACGAGAGTGATTCGCTGTTGTTGAGCGGTGCTCCGGCTGCCGGAGGCTGTTAATGCCACGTTCACTCGCTCTCCCAGCGCCCGACTGAAGGCACCCCGCATGAGATAGCTGATCGAGCGAAAGTCCGTCACCTCATAGTCCCGCCGCTCTGCAAGGAGCTCGAGTGTCGTCGCGCGCGCTGACCGGCGCCACCGCAGTCCAATCCGGCTGTCGTCGGATTCGGCGAACCCCAAGCCCGGTCCCTCCAGGATTTGCCCGTCTCGGAGCGTGCGGTACAGAAACAGCTGCAGCCCCGCTATGCTCAATTGGGAATTGTAGCTGGCCAAGAGATAGCTGTGACGATCGGTGGGCGTCACCAAGTAGCGGTAATCCACCAACACGGTGTCGCCAATCGCTATACGGCTGCCGGGAAGGATCTGGATCTCGATGAGGGCGTCGATGTCGACCAGACGGTAGTCGGCTTCCGCCAGGAATATGACAGTTCGGTCCGCGCTGCTAACCACCACCGTGGACGCGTCTGGATTCGGATTGTCCAAGAAGAACCGCTCGGAGTCGTCGATGATATGTTGCTCGCCCACCGCCGACGCAAAGCCATCCTCGGCCTCCCGGTTCAGCCGCTCAAATCCGACTGAGAAGCCGCTGGAGAACCTCATGCCGAGGGGCAGGTCGAGCGCAAACCCAACGTTGGGTCCCGCTCCGTAGTTCACCTGGCGACCAGTTTGGAAGCTGCTCGACTGCCTGAACGCCTGGGCGCCGACGCTGAGGGTCGGAAGAATTCGGTAGGTGAAAGAGGCACTTGCGGACCTTCCCGTTAGCGACGACCCTACCGTCTCGAGGTCCAAAAAGCGGTAGCGATAGTTGGTGGACAGCTTCTGGGTATGCTGGATGTGAAGCCTCTCGGCCCATGCGAACCGCTCGAAGGGGAAGGTCCCCGCTCGGTCGAGGTACTGAAGCGAGGATGAGAGACTGCTCCCCTTTCCCCACCGCAGGGCGTGGTCGACGGTAGCACGGTATGCCGTGAAGTCCCGCTCACCCGCCCGGTCATCCAACACGACCCGTTCGAGTAGAAGACCTGTCTTGCTGTTTCGTGCCGAGAGGCGCAGCGTTCGTACCAATTCATTCAAACGTATGATGACGTTCTGAGTTGCCGGCCTCCACGAATTGTCCCTGGACTGCTGATTGTACTCCAGAGAAACAGGGAGGTAACGGTTTCGCCACGCGAGCCTGCCTCGCAGCTGCGCCGTCAAGAAGTCGCTAAGAGTTCCGAACTCACCTGATGTGGTCCCTTGTGTCCGCGTTGCCGAGAACGTCAGTGAGACGGGCTTTGCCGCCAGGACGTTCACATTGGCGTCGAAGCCGAACTGCCGTGTGTCGATGGTTTGCGTCACGGTGGCCGATGACCGCTGGGCGAACGCAGGACGGACGCTGGCGCGGAACCCGAAGATCCGGCGGTCTATTACGTCGCCGGTCAGCTCAAACGACGCGTATTCTCGAAACCCGAGGCGCCGCTCACCCGCGGAGAGCTGGTAGTCGAGCCAGGAGCCGTCGAAGTTTAAGCCCACGTGGGCATCGCTCAGCCAAACGCGCTGGGCTTGGGCCCGCGGTACCGCGGCAAGCAGCACGCAGCCCGCCAGGACGACGCCGCGCCACGTCACGGACGCGAATCCTGGGGTGCCGGCTCGGAGACGTGGCAGCGATGGCACTCGCCGAAGCCGCCGCTAAAGGCGTCTCGTCCGTTGTGGCAGCTGCCGCATGCCTGGCCCTCGGAGATCATGTCCATGGTCACCGTGTCGGCACCGGCGCGTGTGTCGAACAGGCCGGGATGGCAGGCCGTGCATCGATAGCGGATGCGATGAACCCAATGCGGGAATCGGGCTGGAGGAAGGTCCGCGAGGCCGGCCCCTTCGCCACGGGCCATCAGGACATCGCCGATCAAATCGGCCGGCGCCCGCCCCGCTGGCATACTCATGCTCCGATGACAGCGCTCGCATGCGGTCGCGACTGGGAAGGCGACCGTGCCATGGCATCGTCCACAAGCCTCGCCCGCGTTGATCGCCTGCATGGTGATCGGCTCGTCCCTGTACGGAAAGATGCGGGGGTGACAGGTCTGGCAGGCCACCCACTCGACATGTGCGGAGTGGGGGAAATAGGCGTCGAACATCGGGGCTGAACCTTTGAGCAAGAAATCGAAGCCGAAGTCCTCGAGGCCCGCACTCGACTTCTCGCCGGGGAGGTTGGCGCGAGGGCGAATGGTCTCCGTCCGCAGCGCCGCCATCCAGTCGATGTTCCCCGCCTGATCCTTGGGGAGCAGCGCGCGCACGCTGTCAGGATCCGAGAGGGCTTCAATCGGCGGCCGCACGGTGTCCGCCGTCTCGGCGACGGGTTGTTGGCGAACGATTTGCGAGCCGGGCGCCGGCTCGGGGATATCAAGGATGACGCCGAGCGCCTTGCGGCTGCAGGCGGCCACCACGACGATGGCCGCCACAACCGCCGTCATCAGCCACGGCCGAGCCGCTGCCGTCGCTCTTACCACGTACGCCCAGCGTCTTCCTGGTCACTTGATGTGACAGGTGTTGCACATCGCGCTCGCGGCGTTGTCAATCCGCAGGAACGGCCGGAACTGGGCCGAGTGCGGATTGTGACAGCTATTACACTGCACTTGTCCTTTGGGCAGCGGCAGACCCGCGGCCTCAACGTCAGCTGCCGGGTTGAAGTCCGGATCAGCTGTCGGATCGTAGTTGACCGAAATCGGGTGGTCGTCCGACAGATCGGTAGTCAGGTTGACGTACGTGAAGTCCAGGCCGCCCGGGGGGTTGTTTCCCGTGTGGCACCCGGCGCATTCATCGATCGTGGCACTGCCGTCCGGGTCAGGCCCCGTGTACGAGTTGGGCGGGTTTATGATCACGTCAATAGCGATCGTCCCGTCGTGACAAGAGAGGCAAGCGAGCGAGACGCCCATCGGCGATGCTTCGATCGTCATGTCGATCGACGGACTGGAGTACATGGTCCACGGTCCGACCGGGTCGTCTCGGTTCCACAACGGGGCAGTCGCAGTGCCACCGTGCGGGGTGTGGCAGTACACGCAGACCTCCCCGTAGTCGACGTGGGGCATGGGTGACACCGCCGACAGGGAGAAGTTGTGGACCGTCTCAGAAACCACGGTCCCGTTGGGGAACTGGGCTTCGGCCTCTGTCGTGGCGACAACGAACATCGCCCCGCACGCGAGTGCAGCCACAGCAGCGCGAAGAGCACTCTTCATGGCTCCATCCTCCTTTCGGGCTCGGCACTGGCTTCCGCCAGGTACTCAAAGATCTGCACCCGGCTGTTAACGGAGTCGACTACGTAGACTTGACCCTCCGAGTTGATGTGAATGGCTTCGGGCAGCCACAGTTGTCCTCCACCCCGTCCCATGCTCCCGAAGGCGAGGAGGAGGCGGCCCTCTCCATCAAAAATCTGCACGTTGCTGAACGCGGCATCCACTACGTAAACGTGCCCCTCCGCGTCTACCGCCACTCCCTTGGGCCGTGCGAACGAACCGGGGGTGTCGCCGGGGCGGCCGAATTCCCGGAGGTAGCGACCGCTCGGATCGAACGCCTGAATCCGCGAGTTCAGCGCGTCGGTGACGTACAGTGTGCCATCCGGCGCAAGCGCCGCGAATGTCGGAAATCGAAACTCGCCCGACCCACTCCCCCGGTTG